>CAJTVA010000011.1 GCA_910579585.1 uncultured Christensenella sp. | reverse complement strand
GGACAGCATAAGCGATTTCACGCCCAATTCTTCGTAGTCCTTCGTTTCCCAAAAGTTCTTGCCCGTAAGAAGGTCGGCTTTCTGCCGAACGGTCATACTTTCAATTATTTTTTTCTTATCCATAATTTCCCCTCGTTGAATATAGATACGGATAAATTCTATCATAAAATGTTTCAAATTACAATAATTTTTTCTTAAATTGCCGATATTATGTCGTAAACGGACGAAAATTTATGCAAAACGGTTTCAATAGTGGTAAATTCTTCCAAAAATTTCCGCCCACAACCTGTACAAATTCAAAAGATGGTGTTATAATAATTGTACGATAAAATTTCGGGAGATGATTTTTAATATGGAAATGAAAGATTTCAGACTTGACGATAAAATCGCGCTTGTAACGGGCGCGTCGTACGGCATCGGCTTCGCCATTGCTATGGGCTTTGCCAAAGCGGGCGCAACCATCGTGTTCAACGACATCAATCAGGAGCTCGTGGACAAGGGTATCGCCGCTTATAAGGCGGAGGGCGTTAAGGCGCACGGCTACGTTTGCGACGTCACCGACGAGGACGGCGTTAACGCAATGGTCAAAAAGATTGAAAAGGAAGTCGGAGTTATCGATATCCTCGTAAACAACGCGGGCATCATAAAGCGCATACCTATGTGCGAAATGACGGCGGCGCAGTTCAGACAGGTTATCGATATCGATTTGAACGGACCCTTTATTATGTCCAAAGCCGTTATCCCCTCTATGATTAAGAAAGGTCACGGCAAAATTATTAATATCTGTTCGATGATGTCCGAGCTCGGCAGAGAAACCGTTTCCGCATACGCGGCGGCAAAGGGCGGGCTTAAAATGCTTACGAAAAACATCTGCTCGGAGTACGGAGAATATAACATTCAGTGCAACGGCATAGGCCCGGGCTATATCGCAACCCCGCAGACCGCGCCCCTCAGGGAAAAACAGCCCGACGGCAGCCGCCACCCGTTCGACAGCTTCATTATCGCCAAGACTCCCGCAGGCAGATGGCTTGAAGCGGACGAGCTTTCCGGTCCCGCAGTCTTCCTCGCTTCCGACGCGTCCAACGCAGTAAACGGACATATCCTCTACGTTGACGGCGGTATCCTCGCTTATATCGGCAAACAGCCCAAATAACAAGCGTTCCGCTTGACCACGTTTCTAAAAACCAGCTCAAATCAAAAGAAGCCTCGCGACATTAGTCGCGGGGCTTTATTCTGATTTTAAAATTAAAGCAATATCAGTAAGCGTACGCTTTATTTCGTCTATCTGCCTTGCCATTCGTGCCTGTCGGTCTTCGGTTTCAGCGGTGCCGCCCTCCCAATGCTTACAGTCTTGACGCGGAATAAAAATTTTGCCCCGATAGTATCTGGAAACACGATGTTCCGTGCAATGCCCGCCTATAACTTTTAATTTATTTCTTACAATGATGTAATGTTTTACGTAATTTTTGCAGTTTATACAAGTTTTTTCGGTATCCATAGTTATCTCCTACGAATATTATATACCCCAAATTGAGGTATGTCAACAATTTTACTTCAAATTGAAGTATGATATTTTTATGAAAATATTTGCCGAGCGCTTAAAACAACTAAGAATAGATAAATGTCTAAGTCAAAAACAGTTAGCAAAATTTCTTGATGTTGACCAACGGTCAATCAGCAATTGGGAAAAGGCAATACGCGAACCAAGTTTTGAAATGTTGACAAAAATCTCAAATTATTTCGAAGTTTCGGCTGATTATCTTTTAGGTCTTATCGATTAATTCAAATCCCTGCGCACCGAACAGGCGCGGGGATTTATTCTGTTTTTTAAAATTGTAATGTTTTATGTAATTTTCACAGGTTCTTACAGTATCCATAGTTAAATTCTACTACTAATTTTTAGTATCGTCAACTAAAAATTAGTAGTAGAATATACAATAAAAACGATGAAATACGAAATAAAAAACAGGATAAAAGAATTGAGAAAAGAAAAGGGGTTAACGCAAAAGCAACTTGCAGAGCTTGTTAACAAGTCCGTAACGGGACTTGCAAGTTGGGAGCAAGGCTTGTCCGAGCCGTCCGTTAACGATATTCGGACTTTATGTAAAATTTTTGACGTGTCGGCAGACTATCTTTTAGGTATTGTCGATTAATTTAAATCCCCGCGCGCCGAACGGCGCGCGGGGATTTCTTTTTTAAAGACTTTTCTTCAATATTTCGACTATTTCTTCGCGGGTCAGCACCTTGTAGCCGCCCTCTTGCACGCGAGTTGCGTCGGCAACGTCCTCAACGGTTTCGGGCGTTACGCCGAGCTCGGTGATGTTCATAACAAGCCCGATGTCTTTCATCCACTTCTCCATTGCTTTCAAGCCCGCAACAGCGGTTTCTTCGTCCGATTTGCCCTCGGCAACGCCCCAGACGTTGACCGCAAACCTCTTGAAGCGGTGCAGCCCGTAGGGCAGAATGTGGTAATAATACGGCATAGTCACGGCGGCAAGCGTCATTCCGTGCGTTGCATCGGTTATCGCGCCGACCGCCTGCCCGAGCATATGCACCTCCCAGTCGGTGGTTTTACCCTTGGCTATAAGCGTATTCAAAGCCCAGGTCGCCGTCCACATAATGTTGGAACGCGCTTCGTAATCGGTCGGGTTCTTCACCGCCGCGTACGAGCTTTTTATAAGCGACCGCATAAGCCCCTCGGCAATGTAGTCCGAAGTGTTGTCGTCCTCGCCCGAAAGATACTGTTCGAGGATATGGCACATAATGTCGTAAATACCCGCAACCATCTGATACTTAGGCAACGTGAAAGTGTATTCGGGGTTCAGAACCGAAAACTTCGGAAAGACCTCTTCGCCGAAAACATGCCCTATTTTAAGTTTTTTATAGCGGTTGGTGATAACCGAGCCGCCGTTCATTTCACTGCCCGTGCCGACCATAGTAAGCACGCACCCGACTGGCACAATCTTGCAGGACGGCTCTTTGAATTTATCGAAGTAAATATCCCACGGGTCGCCCTTTAAGTGAACGGAAACGGAAAGCGCCTTTGCATAGTCGCAAACCGAGCCGCCGCCGACGGCGAGGATAAAATCGGCTTTCGCCTTTCTTGCGCGGTCAACCCCCTCCAAAAGCTTTTCGTAAGTGGGGTTGGGCATAACGCCCGCGTCCTCGAAAACCTTTTTGCCGCAATCTTCAAGTATGGAAATTACCTTATCGTAAACGCCGTTCTTCTTAATAGAGCCGCCGCCGTAAACCAAAAGCACGTTCTTACCGTATTTTTCAAGCTCGCCTTTAAGCCCGTCTAACGCGTCCTTGCCGAAATAAATTTTCGTGGGGTTGCAATATGTAAAATTACCTAACATAACCTCTCCTTATTTTTTATAACCGTGCGGGTTCTTCTGTTGCCACTTCCAGCTGGAAAGGCACATTTCGTCAATGCCGTACTCGGCTTTCCAGCCTAGTTCCCTCTGCGCTTTCGAGGGGTCGGAATAGCAAGCCGCAATATCGCCGGGGCGGCGGGGCTTAACGACGTAAGGAAGTTCGTGCCCGCACGCTTTTTCAAACGCGTGGATAACGTCAAGAACGCTGTAACCCACGCCCGTGCCTAGGTTGTAAGTGTAAACCCCGCACGAAGTCAGCTTTTCTACCGCCGCAACGTGCCCCTTAGCCAAATCGACAACGTGGATATAATCGCGCACGCCCGTGCCGTCGGGGGTGTCGTAGTCGTCGCCGAAAACTCCCACTTCTTTAAGCTCGCCTATCGCTACCTTTGCGATATACGGCGTAAGATTGTTGGGTATGCCTTTGGGGTCCTCGCCGATACGTCCGCTGCCGTGCGCGCCGACGGGGTTGAAGTATCTTAAAAGCACCACCGTCCACTCCTTGTCTGCGGCGTAAACGTCTTTAAGCATAATTTCCTGAAAATACTTGCTTGTGCCGTACGGGTTGGTCGTCGCGCCAACTGCGCAGCCCTCGTCCAAAGGCAACCTTTCGGGAGTGCCGTAAACGGTCGCGGACGAAGAAAATACTATCCTCTTGCAACAGTGCTTTTTCATTGCTTTAAGCAAGGTCAGCGTGCCGTATAAATTGTTGTCGTAATACTCGACGGGCTTTGCACAGCTTTCGCCTACGGCTTTCAGCCCTGCAAAATGAATGACCCAATCGATTCGGTGCTCTTCGAAGATTTTGTTCAGAAGCCGTAAATTCCGCACGTCGCCCTTATAAACGTCGACGGTCTTGCCCGTTAGCTCCTCAACGCGCCTTACGCTTTCAATCGAGGAATTTGCAAAATTGTCGATAACCACGGGCTCGTGACCCTTTCCAATCAATTCCAAAAGCGTGTGGGAACCTATGTATCCCGCACCGCCCGTTACAAGAATTTTCATATTTAAACTCCAAATTTTATTTACATTAAAGGTGAAACAAGCCTGAGAAAAGTCGCTATAACCGCGCTGTACCAATGCTGTTTCGTGTTTTTGCAAAGCCCGCCGCGCGCAAAAACTTCTTCGAAGTCCTTTCCTATCGCGCTAAGCACTCCCTCGTCGTCGGTGAAAACTCCGTTGTCGAATTCCTGATAAAACGCGCGCATATCCAGGTTTACCGACCCCAGCGCCGCGCAACTTTCGGTCAGCATAACCTTGCTGTGAACGAACTCCCCGCTGGAATAATAGACTTTGACCCCGCTTTTCATTAGGCTTATTGCGTTTGACTGCGTTACGCGGTAAATGTAACGGTAATCGGGCACGCCGGGTAAAATTATTCTTACGTCAACCCCGCTTTGCGCCTTGTCTTTCAGAGCTTTCATAAGCCCGCTGTCGGGCACTAGATAGGGCGACATTATGTAAAGTTTTTCACGCGCACTCTCAATTATACGTATATACACGCCGCGGCATAAAGGTTCCTTTATTTCGGGTCCTCCCGCGTACGGCACTACGGTCGATTGGTTGTGCGTGCGTTCGTAGTTGTCGAGATATTTTTTATAATCGGGCTTTTTACGGGTAGTAAATTCCCAGTGCCGTAAAAACGTCAGGGTCAGCCCGTCCACCGCGGCGCCGTCAAGCCGAATCCCCGCGTCCTTCCACACGCCTTCCATACGGCGCAGGTTAGAACAGTCGTCTATAAGATTAAAGCCGCCGACATAGCCAGTTTCACCGTCGATAACGACTATTTTGCGGTGGTCGCGGTAATTCAAACCGAAATAAAAGGGTCTGGAAAGCTTTGAAAACGCTTTCAGTTTAACGCCCGTGTGCTTTATCCTCGTCTTTGCCGAAGAGGAAAACACCCCCGCGCTGCCAACGTCGTCGTACAGCATCAGAATTTCCACCCCCTCCGCAACCTTGCGGCGGAAAATAGAAACCAGTCTGTCCAGAAGCACGCCGTCCGCTACGATGAAAAACTCTATCAAAACGAACTTCCGCGCGCTGTCTATCCTCGCAATCAGGTTGTCAAGCGCCGCTTTCGCGTAAGGATAATATCTTAAATCGGTGCCCGAGTACGGCACATACCCGCCCGCTCCGTGAATGTATTCGCAGATTTTACCGACTTCTTCGGACTTGCCCCTCAGGCTGAAATTCCCGACCAAAGGCTGTACTTTTTTGCTGATTTTCGAAAACCTGTACCTTTTTAAACCGTAACAGACGGCTTTTCTGGACAAAACGAAGATATAAAAGCCGCTTCCGAACGAAATAAGCATTAAAAGCGCCCAGCTTATTTTGGACTGAATATCGGGCACGCAGATAATAACGTAGACCGCCGTAAGCGCGGTCAGAGCCAAAGAAACGTAGAAGAACACTGGCACGTCGTAAGCCAAGCCGGCGTACAAAATAAGAATAACGCTGAGTTGAAATACGATAAACAGGTCGCTTAAAACCGCGCGCAGACCCGTTCCGAACCCTACCCAGGATTTATGTATCCTTTTTACTTTGTATCTTCGCTGCTGCATATACCTGCGCAGACGAAAAAACGCCCTGTCCATAGGTAGATTATATCACTTAAATTTTTAGCGTGCAACAAGTTTAAAAAATTTTCACACTGATTTTTCGGTTGCCCCGCACATATGCATTAATTAACGCGCCCCGCTCCTTAAAAATCCGCCCGCGGGGCTACCCCCCGCGGGCGGATAATTTTCTTTTATATCAGTACTTGCTTTTAAGTAAATTTACCATTGCCGCAGAATGCGCGCCCGCGCCGTAACCCGCGCCCGCAAGGAACGCTTCAAGCCCGTCAAGCGGAGTCACCGACGGCGTAAACGGTTGCTTTCCGTCCGACGTGTGCCACGAGAAATACTCCGTTTTTAATTTGGCAGGGGTATCGTTAATGAACTTGTTGTCCGTATCCACCGACGAACCGATATAAACCGCGTCGTCCGCGCCCTTTTGATAGCTGCAATTTACAAGCTGATACCCGCCTTTTACTTTGTCTGCCGAGTTCGTGTCGTTGTTTTTCAACAGATATTCTACGCCGCGGTAAATACAGTTTTCGGCTTTTACCGAGCCGCCGTTGCCGCAAACTATCCCCTGCGACACAAGCGCGCACTTCCAGTCGCTTTTAACTGCCGCGACGAGTGAAGCCGCGTTTTTCGACCTTAAAACCGTTCTGTAACCGTAGTATTCGGAATTGTCCACCACGCAGTTGTACATATACGCGTTGCCGCCGCGAAGCTTGGGCAACCTGTCTTCCAAATTTTTAAAGTTGCAGTTCGCAAAAGAAATCTGCAATTTCAGGTTGTAATCGTACGGGTCGCCGCTGTCGCCGCATAAAAAGCCTTTCTTCTGCGGTATCGCAAGCCCGTACAAAATTTCTTCGAAAGTCACGCCGCTATCCCTCAGCTTGTCGTAATAAGCGTGCTGAGATACGTAATCGGGGTCGGCGGAAGCCTTATACGCCTGATACTCGTTTTCGATTGCGGCCATCATTTTGTAAATATAGCCGTCCTCGTCGTCACTGCCAGCAGTGAAGTTGCACCAGCTTATGTGCACCGCGCAAGCCCCGTCGGCGCCGTAAGGCGCACGGAACGCAACGCCCGCGTTTGCCGTATATTCGGGGTTGGATACGTCTATCTGCCCGTCGTAGGACTTGCCGAAAGTGCAGTGGTCTATCCAGATATAGCCGCAAAACGCTATTTTGAAATATGCCCAGCCGTACCAGTCGTAGTCGCCGATTTTGCTTGCAGTAGTGTTGCCGTCCTCCCACTGCCACATTTCGTCGAACTCTAAATTCCTGAAAACTATGTTGTTGTCGCTCGTCAGCTTAAATCCGCCGTGCGTAAGCTTCGCGCCGTTCTTTGAATAAATCAAAAGGTCGGAGGTATTCTCTATTTTTATCTGCGAAGTTCCGTTTTCGGCGACAATGTCCGAAGTGTACAAATACGGCGACAGTGCGGAAAGCTTGGTCGCAAAATTATCCACCACCCCGCTCGACTTCGCCGCCGCAGAAAGCGTAAGATAGCCTAGGTTCAAATCGTTCGCGATTTCTATAACGTGAACGCTCCCTTCCGCAGTCGCGTAGCCCGCCGCGGGCTCTTGCGTGTAGGTGCCCGTTTCGTTGTTCCAGACGTTCGTATAATGATATTTAGCGTCTACAATCGCCTGAATAAGTTCGTCCGCCGTCGTCACCACTCGGTAGGCTTCGGTGTTGTCATAGACCGAAAAATCGCCGATTTTATCCCTGACGTAGCCGTCCGCCGAAAGGTTGGTGTTCAAATGAACAACCTCGGGCGCAGGCGCTTCGGGCGGGTCGGTCTCGTCGTTGTCGCTAAGACAACCACAGAACGCGGTAGTTGCTAAAATAAGTGCAAACGCAGTTGCGAAAAATTTTCTCATCATTCACCTCTTTAATTTATTTTATCACCGCAAAACCGTTAAGTCAAGAGCAGAAAACGGGCGATTAGCGTCAGCTAATCGCCCGTTTCTTTTATTTTTTTAGTTAAGCGCTGTAAATCAGCTTCACGCCGTCTGTAACGAGCGTGCCGTCCTATTTATACGCGCCAATCGCGCCGCCGGTTACAAGTCCCGTGCCGTAAACGCTTTTTCCGTCGGTTATGCGGAAGTTTGCAGTTTTAGCATTTTTGCATATATGCCGCCCTTTCCTTTAAGTTCCCGCGGCGTTCCTTGCTCTGCCACTTTACCGCCGGAAAGTACGACGATTTTTTCCGCGCCGTCTACCGTTCGCATACGGTGCGCTATGATAAGCACGGTCTTGTTTTGTATGAGTGCGGACAGCGCCCGCTGTACTTCCGTTTCGTTTTCGGCGTCGAGCGACGCGGTGGCTTCGTCCATTATTACTATCGGCGCGTCTTTGAGCATTGCGCGAGCTATGGATATTCTCTGCCGTTCGCCGCCCGACAGCATAGAGCCGTTTTCGCCTATAACGGTATTATAACCGTTCGGCAACTTCTCTACAAATTCATCGCATTGCGCTTCTTTCGCCACGCGCAAAACTTCTTCGTCGCTCGCGCCGACTTTGCCTATTCGTATGTTTTCCATTACGGTATTATTGAACAGCGTTACGTCTTGGAATACAATCGAGTAAGCTTTTAACAATTCTTCGGGTTCGACCGTTTTCACGTCCACGCCGCCGACAGTTACCGTGCCTTTGTTCACGCCCCAAAACCTTGCCGCAAGTTTAGCCGCAGTAGATTTACCGCCGCCGCTCTCGCCGATTAGCGCGGTTACTTCGCCTTGCTTTGCGGTAAACGATACTCCGTCCAAAACCGTTTCGCCCGTGTTATAGGCAAACCCCACGTTTTTGAACTCAATGTCGTAACCGTTCGGATTGAATTTGTTGACTCCGCCGAGTTCGGGAGTATTTTCCATATCGTTTATACGGTCTATATTCACTTGCAAACTGTTCATCGCCGCAAGATTTTGAAGCGTTCCCGTAAGCGGCTCGTAAATACGCGACACCACAAGCAGGAACATAAAGAACGTGATTAAAGACAAAGTTCCGTTCATTAAAAGCGTGCCGCCGACAAGCGCAACGGTTACAATGCCGAATTTGAGTATCATAGAGCACGGAACGACGAACATTGCCGAGCCGAGTTCGCTCTTGATATGCCTGCCCTCCAAGCGGTCTATTTTCTTATTCAAACCGTGCAAATATTGCTTTTCGGCGTTATTGGATTTAAGGTCGCGAACCGTTTCCAGACATTCCTGTATTCCGTCCTGCACGGATACGCTCGCTTGCGTCTGTTTGCGGGTGAAATACGTCTGCGCCTTTTTAGACAAGGCAACTATTATGAGCGTAACGGGCAGTACCCACAGCGCGGCGAGAGCCATACGCCAATCGAACGCAAACATACTTATTGCAATCAGACAGGTTGAAATGAGCGAGCCCCAGAACTGCGGAACGTAATGCGACATCATCTGCTCGGTGGTAGCGCAATCGCCCATAACGGTATTGGTCAGGTCCGCCAAATCTTTTTTACCGAAGAAAGACAGCGGCAGCTTTCTTAGCTTTTCGGCAAGAGATACGCGTTTTACGCCCGATTCACGGTACGTCGTAAAATACGTAGCGTTGTATTTCCAGAACGCCGTGAAAAATATCAACAGCAATGCGCCCAAACAACCGAATCCGTACAGATAATAATGCGCAGTCGGTATGGGATTTCCGCTTATAAAGTCGTTTACGAGATAGTAAAGCAGACACACGGGCAACATAAACGCAAGGTCCTGAACGACGCAAGCGACGACCGCCCCAATAAAGCCCCTCGCTCCGTCGCGCGAAAGCGCAAATTTTTTCATTATATACTTTATCATTTTGCACCTCCTTTCATTTCGACTTCGGCATTTCTTGCCGTCACTTTCCAACCGATAGAAGTCTGATAGTCTCTCCACATCTTCGCATACAACGATCCGCTGCTAACGAGCTCGTCGTGCGTGCCCGCGTCCTCGATTTGTCCGTCTTTGAGAACGAATATCTTATCCGCGTTTCTCACGGTGGTAAGCCTGTGCGCTATCATTATTACAGTCTTATCTTGGGACAGTTCTTTGAACGCCTTTTGCACCAACGCTTCGTTTTCGGGGTCCGCGAATGCTGTCGCTTCGTCGAGTACGATAATAGGCGAATTTTTCAGCATTACCCTTGCAATCGCTATTCTCTGCTGTTCGCCGCCCGACAAATACACGCCTTTCGTGCCTATGACTGTATGTATACCCTGCGGCAATTTTGTAATAATATCGTCGCACTGCGCTTTATGCAATGCGTTCAAAACTTCCACTTCGCTTGCGTGCGGCTTGGATAGTCGCACGTTTTCCAAAATGGACGTTTTCAATAATTTGCTGTCTTGGAACACATAAGACACGTTGTTCATCAATTCTTCGTGTTTTATGTTCTTTACGTTCACGCCGCCGATTTTTACCATACCTTCGCGCACGTCCCAAAACCGCGAAATAAGTCCTGCAACAGTCGTCTTTCCGCCGCCGCTCGGCCCGACAAACGCCACCGTCTGCCCCGCGTTTACTTTGAACGACACGTCTTTCAGCGCGTCCGCTTCGGCATTAGAGTAACGGAACGAAACGCCCGAGAACTCCACCGAATTATCTTGCGGCGTTTCGCCGTTTACCGCTTCGGGCAACGGCTTTAAGTCGAGTATGGAATGTACCCTTTCGAGCGCGTCAGCAACAATCATTCCGTTTTCGCTCATATACATTACTTTTGTAAGCGCAGTAGTAATTACGGGCGTAAAGATAACGTAGAAAATGAAGTTCAAAAGTACGCCCTGCGTAATCGCTTCTCCGCCCGCAAGAATAAGCGCAAGCGCAATTATGAACGCAAAGGCACTGTTTATGAGCATTGTAAACCACAGCATAGGACCGCGGCATTTTTTGCAATAGGACACGCAGAATTTATAATAACTGTCTATCGAGCCTTGGAATTTCTTGAACGAATGCACCGTCTGACCGAAAGTCTTGACTACGGGTATGCCGCGCACGTACTCGACTGCTTGATTGTTCATATCTTCAAGCGCGCCGTTGTACTTCTTCATATCCTCTGCCATTTTCGGTCCCGCCATTTTGAACATACACAAAAAGCCCAGAACTACGGGAACAAGACTGATAAGCCCGAACCGCCAATCAAACAAAAACAGCATTATAATCATTCCGATAGGCGTTGCAACCGCACCCGCCATATCGGGCAGTTGGTGCGCAAGGAACGTTTCCGTCGCCGCACTGCTGTCGTTTACGATACGTCGCACTTTTCCACTACCCGCTTCGCCGATAAACCCGAGCGGCAATTCGGATATATGCTTCATAGTCTTTTTACGCATATTACCCGCAATTCTGAACGCCGACAAGTGCGAGCACATTAACGCGCCGAAATACACTATAATCGAAGCAATCGCAAACACAACCGCCATCCAGCCGTTGAAAACTATGTGCGTAGCCTGCGAGAAGTCGGGCGCAACCTCTATTACTTCTTTAATAATAAAGAAGATATATACGAACGGCACCAGCGCGAGCGCCGCACTGATAACCGACAGCACCCACGACGAGTAAGTAAGATACTTGTGTTTGCCCGCAAACTGCATAAGTTCGGACAAATTCCCTCTCTTTCTTTTCAATTTTTACCTCCTAAATATAAACCGTGGTTAATATTTTAAATATTTATTTTGCGGTATATGAATATACCGCTTAAAATCAGTTATTTTCTGCGGAAGAAAAGCCGAGAATTTTGTACCAGCCTGCGGCGAAGAAGCCCTGCACCTGCTTGATGTAAACCCTGGCGTCGGCTTTGGGAAAATCGTGTGAAACGACCTCGAAAACGCCGTTGAACAGCGCGCTTGCAAGCATATGACCGAGGTCGGCACGGATTTCGTTGGTGCGGTATCCCGCTTCGTTCAGAACGCGGATAAAACGGTTTGTACTCTTCGTTTCTATATCTATCATTTTATCGATATAATATTCGTAGCCCGACCCCGCGCTTTTGGTTACTATCAGTTTGAACGCGTCGAAATAATCGTAGATTATATCTATCATAGTATCCATTTTGCCGGCTACGTATGAGTCCATTTCCCTTCTCTGCCGTTCGGCGGGGAAATAAGAAAACTCCTCCTGCGTGGCGGAATAAAAGGCGAAAAGCTTTTCCGCGCCCTCCTCCACCAACTCGCGGAAAAGCTGGCTTTTGTCCGCAAACCTGCCGTAAAGCATACCCGTGGTATAACCCGCGCGTTCGGCAATCGTACGCATAGAAGCGTTTTCGTACCCCTTTTCCAAAAATTCTTCTTTGGCGCACTCCAAAATTTTGTCGACCGCAAGCTCGTTCTTCTTTCGCACGGCAACCCCTCCATCTTAAATAACAACGTTATTATAACGATGTTATCTTATAATGTCAACTGTTTTCACTAAAAAAGAACCCAGAATTTCTGAGTTCTTTTTATCGCTTGAAAGTGCAACTCTTAAAAATTTAGTTTTTAATTCCATACGAGCAGTACGCTTTACGAAATGTCCTTTTTTCTACTTCGGATAGAATCGTCCAATTGATTGAACTTGATATAAAGAAAACACCAAGCTAACGCCTAGTGCTTTTGATTATTAATTTTAATAAATGCGAGAACTTATTACATACAACTAATCACGCCAAATATTATACTAACAATAATGCCGATTACACCGATACTAATAGATATACCATTGAATATGTACCTATTTCTTTTATGCTTTTTTAAATCTTTTTGAGCACCAATATTATTTGTATCACCTATTATTTTTATATAGTATTTTTCAAGGTTGTCTACTATTGCTTTAAATTCTTTAAATAGATTTTCTTGTTCTTCGCCGTATTCTATTCCTCTTCTTAACCTAATATTAGCTATATCCATCTCACATGAGTCAATATAAGGTTTTATTTCAGTGTAATATTCAGGTAAAGCTTCTCGTATATCTTCTACCGTGAACTTGTCCATACAGTTACAAATTTTTAGCCGAAAGTATGAACATAATAACTCGCAAACATCAAAGTAAGCCCGATTCAAATGCCCCAGTAATTTATTAGCCTCTTCTTCAATTGTAGGTTTAATAGTAACCGAATAATCATAATCTGAAACAATAATTCTAAAAATATGATCCAACGCTGCCCTAAATTCATTAAGAGGTTGAATATTAGAATTAAGTTCAATCGCTATTTCTTCGCATTTTACATATACTTCTTTTACAGTATAGTATTTCTCTATGAGCTTATGAGCAAGTTCCTTGTCCATTGTAACAGTTCCTTTAATCCTTACTTTTGTAGCACAAAAATTATTTTAATCTTTTTCTCCAAGCCTTGCGGATTAAACGTTGTTTCTCTTTATCGGTCAAATACTGCCCTGAGCCATATCTAATACTACCAATAACCGTACGTTTTCTATTTTCTGCCCGTGTAGCATTAGTTACTGCAGACATAGGCTTGTAATCCACATAAAGGTTTTTTTCTACTATTGCTTGTTTAGTCATATCTATCATCTTCTTTTTTAAATCTTTTGTATTGTGCTACATTAACAACGCTTTAAAATTAATAACTTACTATAAGTTTACAACAAATTGTAATAAAAAGTAAAGTAGTTTTTATAAAAACTTTGTCGAAAAATAGCGAATTTAGACTATTTTAACAAATTTATTAACTTTTTACCATATTGTTAATTTACCCTCTTTAATTATTATATGTAGCCCCAAAAAAGAAATTCAAACAAAATAAACCAGAATTTTCTTACTTCAACGCAGTTCGGTATGAGCATTAGCAAAATTTTTCAAAACTTCTTGCCAAATCATATGATGTATTTTATAATTTCCGCAACGAGGAAATTACTAAAAAAGATTATGAAAGAGAATTCAATGAGGTATTATCTTTATCTTTAAAAATACCGATATATATAGTGACAGAGTTGAATTTAAAGCTAAATCAGATGATTTAGTTGGTAAAACTGATTATTATGATACATACTTTCGTGAAGACCTCAGTTCTCCCGAATTTACTGCTAGATATTATAAAGATACAATTAACGGATACATTATCAACCACATAAAATTAAAATTTTTTGATGATGGAAGTATTGAAATAAACTATGATGGCGAAACGACTAAGGGTTTCCAATATCACACGAAGTAACTTATTTAGAAAAGTAAAATATTCCCCACTCGGCTTTCGAGGGAGGAATGTTTTACTTTTCCTGCCACAGCTCACAATTTCCATGCTTATACTTCACTTTATCTTGATTCCACCCCCCCCTCCACAAAGCTCTGTTTTAAATCTACCCGCGCCACAGGCTCAAATTCCATTAATACTTTTCAATTGAGCCTTTACATAATTGTGATACTTGAGGATATACGCGTACTTTTTTTGGCATCAAATGAATTATTAAGAAAACGCCCGCGCGGGCGTTTCCCTTATTTATAAATCGAAGTCTACCTTGCCGCTTTCGGTGCAATATAGCGCGCCCGCAACCTGTAAGCCGTCGCCGTTTATCAGCTTGCGTATTTTAGCAACGCTCTGCTTTACGTTGAGTATGCTCGCTTTAACCGCGTCCGTTTCGTCGCCGACGGCACGTCTGATTTCGTCGGTAATAAATCTTACGAATCCGCCGTTTTGCTTCAAACACGCGCCGACCGCGCCGCACTGCGTATGCCCTAGCACAACGGCGAGCTTACAGCCGAGATGTTCCGTCGCGTACTCGATACTGCCCAGCTGGTGGTTATCAATCACGTTGCCGGCAACGCGTATAACGAACAGTTCGCCGATATCCGCCGAAAAAATATATTCGGGAATAACCCTGGAATCCGAGCACGCTACAATCACCGCATACGGCTTTTGCCCGTTTTTACTGGTAAATAGCCGCTTTTCGGGGGACACGTCGCCCGTACCCGTCCTCGCGTTAAGGTAAGCCGAATTGCCCGCTTTCAAACGCTCCAAAGCGCCTTCCGCAGACATATTTTCAGGTTGCATAAATTACTCCTCAATATTTAATTGCCCGAAGCCAAGCTTCGGGCAATTACTTTTTTTAAATTACTTTCTCGGGTTTTTGATATTCGCTTGTACCACCGTGTTACTACGAGAGGCAATGTGCTTTTACATCTCCACAAATAATGTTCACTAATAAATGCTTTTATCTTCTGCAAATTTTTTCAATTCTTCCAATGCTTGCTCGTACTGCTTTCTATTAAAAACATATTTGAGCGGGATATGGTAATCAATTTGGTTATGCCATAAAGCCTTCCAATAAACATAATGCTCGTCTTTTTCAATAAATACGGTCGGCGAACTGCATTCAACTACCCCACAAGTACAGCACAAAATTTCAACACCGTTTTTCTTTTGCCAATCCGTAATATCATGCGTAAGATTATTATATAATTCTTTAGCCGTTTGGTGAATGTAATCCATCGGCTCTTCCCATTTCTCCTTTTCCAAATCGGCAACTATATCCAAAAGCTCGCAGTCATTTATAAATATTCCTACAACTCCTCTGTAATTCGGCACTTCACCAACTGCGATTTGACCGTCGATTATTTTGAAAGAAATTTTTTCAGACACTTAAATCACATACATACCTATTATTTTTTTTGATGCTTTATTTTATCACAAACAAATATAAAAGTCAATGACTTACTCGTTCACAATATATATTGCTACCATAGCTGCACAGGGGTGTGATGTAGTATTAAATAGGGCGATAATCAAGTGTTAACTTATGTGGAAACAATCGCGCCTATCGCAGGTCTTGCAGCCCCATATGAGCGAGAAAAAAGTGTTCAACTTGGGTGGAAAGAGCTGTTTCGAAAGCGGTTTTTACTCTTTTTATAAGAATTTGAGTATAAAATAAGGCTTACCCCTTTACGGAATAAGCCTTAAATTTTATTTTACGATATTATTTCTTTCTCGGATTTTTGATATTCGCCTGTGCTGCCGCAAGTCTTGCAATGGGCACGCGGTAAGGCGAGCAGGAAACGTAGTTCAAGCCGATTTTGTGGCAGAACTCGATTGACGAGGGGTCGCCGCCGTGTTCGCCGCAGATGCCGACGTGAAGCTTCTTGTTGCCCTTTTTGCCGAGCTTAACCGCTGTTTCCATAAGCTTGCCGACGCCAACCGTATCTAGGCGGCTGAACGGGTCGCTTTCGTAAATCTTGTTAGCGTAGTACGAGGGCAGGAATTTGCCTGCGTCGTCACGCGAGAAGCCGAAAGTCATCTGCGTTAAGTCGTTGGTACCGAAGCAGAAGAAGTCCGCTTCCTTTGCTATGTCGTCCGCAGTAAGCGCCGCACGGGGAATTTCAATCATGGTGCCGACTTCGTATTTAAGTTTAACGCCGGAAGCTTTGATAAGCGCGTCCGCAGTCTTTACGACGACGTCCTTAACGTATTTAAGCTCTTTAACCTCGCCCGTCAAAGGAATCATAATTTCGGGAACGACTTTCCACTTCTTATGACGTTTCTGAACGTTGATAGCCGCTTTGATTACAGCATTCGTCTGCATAACGGCGATTTCGGGATACGTTACCGTAAGGCGGCAACCGCGGTGTCCCATCATCGGGTTGAACTCGTGCAGGTCGGAAATAATCTGCTTAATCTGCGCAACCGTCTTGCCCTGCGCCTTTGCAAGCGCCTTGATGTCCTCTTCGTCCGTAGGCACGAACTCGTGAAGGGGCGGGTCAAGGAAACGGATAGTTACGGGCTGACCTTCCAAAGCTTCCATCAAGCCCTCGAAGTCCGCCTGCTGCATAGGCTCGATTTTAGCGAGCGCCGCTTCCCTCTCTTCAACCGTGTCCGAGCAAATCATTTCGCGGAAAGCGCCTATTCTTGCGGGGTCGAAGAACATATGCTCGGTACGGCACAAACCGATACCCTGCGCACCGAACGAAGCCGCCTGCTTTGCGTCCGCAGGGGTGTCGGCGTTGGTCCTTACGCCAAGCGATTTATACTTGTCCGCAAGCTCCATAATTCTGCCGAAGTAGCCCGAACCGGGGTCTGCGGGAACGGTGGGGATAAGGCAATCGTAAATGTTGCCCGTAGAGCCGTCGAGGGAAATTCCGTCGCCCTCGCGGTAAACTTTGCCCGCAAGCGTAAAGCACTTGTTTTCTTCGTCCATTTTGATGTCGCCGCAACCGGAAACACAGCAAGTTCCCATACCGCGCGCAACGACTGCCGCGTGCGAAGTCTGTCCGCCGCGTACGGTCAAAATACCCTGCGAATACTTCATACCTTCGATATCTTCGGGGGAAGTTTCAAGACGGACGAGAACGACCTTCTTGCCCTTCTTTCCTTCGATAACCGCGTCCTCTGCGGTGAAAACGATAGAACCTGCCGCCGCGCCGGGGGAAGCCGCAATACCCTTGCCGACAACGTTGTTTTTATCGGCTTCTTTCAAAGCTTCGGGGTCGAATTGCGGGTGTAAAAGCATATCGAGCGACTTTGCGTCAATCTGCATTAAAGCCTGCTCTTCGGTAATCATTTTTTCGTCGATTAAATCGCAAGCGATTTTGATAGCAGCCGCGGCGGTACGCTTACCGTTACGGGTCTGCAACATATAAAGTTTTTCGTTCTCGACGGTGAATTCCATATCCTGCATATCGCGGTAGTGGTCTTCGAGAATTTCGCAAACTTTAAGGAACTGTTTGTAAACGTCGGGGAAAACTTCCGCCATCTTCTCGATAGGCATAGGGGTACGAACGCCTGCAACGACGTCCTCGCCCTGAGCGTTGGTAAGGAACTCGCCCATAAGCCCTTTCTCGCCCGTTGCGGGGTTACGCGTGAAGGCAACGCCCGTGCCGCAGTTGTCGCCCATATTGCCGAAAGCCATCATCTGAACGTTTACCGCGGTACCCCAGCTGTAAGGAATGTCGTGGTCCATACGGTAGATGTTTGCGCGGGGGTTGTCCCACGAACGGAATACGGCTTTAACCGCTTCGAAAAGCTGTTCCTTGGGGTCGTCGGGGAAGTCTTTGCCGAGCTGCTGTTTGTACTCTGCCTTGAACTGGTAAGCAAGCTCTTTAAGGTCGTTGGCGTCAAGCTCTACGTCCTGGGTTACTCCCTTTTTCTCTTTCATTTCGTCGATGAGTTTTTCGAAGTACTTTTTGCCTACTTCCATAACGACGTCCGAGAACATCTGGATAAAACGGCGATAGCAGTCCCAAGCCCAGCGGGGGTTGCCCGATTTAACCGCAATGGTGTTTACGACTTCTTCGTTCAAGCCGAGGTTTAAAATGGTATCCATCATACCGGGCATAGAAGCTCTTGCGCCCGAACGTACGGAAACGAGCAAGGGGTTTTCCTTATCGCCGAACTTCTTGCCGCAGACTTTTTCCATCTTGTCGATATAGGACATAATTTCGTGCTGAATATCGTCGTTGATTTTCCTGCCGTCCTCGTAGTACTGAGTACACGCCTCGGTCGAGATAGTGAAGCCCTGGGGCACGGGAAGACCGATTTTGGTCATTTCGGCAAGGTTTGCGCCTTTGCCGCCCAACAGTTCACGCATACTTGCATCTCCTTCTGTGAAGAGATAACAATACTTCTTTGCCATTTAAATATTCCTCCAAGAAATTGATTTTTATTTATCTAATTAATTCTAATATAAAAATATCGATTAATCAAGCGTTTAGCCCGATTTTGTGAAAAATAAAATATGCGGCGGCGCAAATTGCGCCGCCGCTTTTATTTGTTAGTAATTTTCCTGAAATAAACTTTTTGTGTTTTGCGCGAGCTATAATATCATAGAATTTTCTACATTTTCCCGTTTTTCGATAAACGTATGATAAACTTGAATAAATATTGAAAGAGAGGAATTTATGGCGGCAAATTGCAAATATTGTTTTTTATGTTCTTACTACGACGGATACTATGTAAAAGGAGAATATTCCTTTTATAAAAAATCACACGGAGAATGCAGACAAAAACACTGTATCGTTAATATTAACGACAGTTGCGAAAATTGGAAGTCTAACCGCGAACGAAACGCAAACAAGCAAACGAAATTAAGAAAACTTGAAAAATTAGCGGAAAGCTTGAATGAATTGATTATTATATTGAAAAATAATTTTGAAAATGATATTCCTTAACCTTAACAAAGCCCTCCCCCTTAGGTTTAAGGGGGAGGGCTTAATTAATGTTAAATCAGTCTGATATATTCCGATAAACTTTTAAGTTGGCTGTCTGTCTTGTAAGAAAAGTATTCCCTTAAAAGCCGCAACGCGCGCTTTTCGCCGTCGGCGGTGATAAAGTCCTCTTCGTAAGGCTTGCCGTCAAGCTTTCTTAAAACGTTGTAGGTCACTTGACTTGCACCTATGCCTTTACCGCATTCGAAGCAGGTAAACGCGCCTGCGTCCATATCGAAACGCAATTTTTCTTTTTTAACGAGTTCCGCCCCGCACTCCGCGCAATTGTCGAGGGCTATGCCGTAACCCGACTTTCTTAAAGCGAATACAAGAAATTTTATAAGCGGAAACCTTTCTTCGCCCGCACACATTGCCGACAACGTTTTCACGCACTCCGAAAAAATTTCGGCGCATTCGTCCCCCTCGTAGGTCAAAGCGTTAGCCGCCTCCACCGCCGCGTTTGCCGCGTAAAATTTGTTTATGTCTGTGCGCAAATCGTAAAAACTTTCGCACTCCGAACAGTTGATTACGGTGTATTTGTCGCCGCGCTTTGCAAGTATATATTCCGCAAAGCAGAACGGCTGGGCGGCAAACTTCAATTTTGCGTTTGGCTTTTTTACGCCCTTTATCCCCGCCGAAATTTTGCCGTAATCAGGGGAAAGCAAAGTCAGAATTTTATCGTTTTCGTTATAGTCAACCGCGCGAAGCATAAGCGCGTTCGTTTTTAATTCCATAAAAACACCTCACACAAATCTCGGCTATTTAAGCGCCTGCGATTTGTCGTGATTTTTAGGGGCTGCTCTCTCAAACGGCGCAATGAAAACGCCGTTTTCGGGCACCGCGACTGCGCGTATAATGCGCAGCGCTCATCTCGGACGACAAAACAGCACACTGTGCTGTTTTGAGAATTTCGTCCTCGCCCCTCGTGCCGCAATTTGTTACGGCACACAGATATATAATTGCGGCACTTCACCCGCGCCGAGGTCGCAAAGCGACAAATTGTGTGCGCTAAGCAAAAAACGCGGTTTTTGCTTGCGCCGTTAATCCCATAAATATTTTTTGATTTTAGGCGCACACTGTTTTTAAGAGGTGTACTATGAAAAGAGATAAAGACGCTGCCGAGCTTGCCTGGAAAATGTTCGAAAAAACGGGCAACGTAAGCTATTATATGCTTTACAAACAGTTAGAAGGCAAAGACTAAATTCATCTGAAACGCAGAGAAGCGCCGCTTATACGCGATTCAACTTACTCTACGAAAATGTCCTTAATAAGCCCGGGGCGGTTGCGCCAGTCCTCTTCCACGCGGACATAAGTCGTCAAAAAGACTTTGGCGCCGAGGAATTTTTCCATTCCTTCACGGGCGAACGAAGATACTTCTTTTATCGCCCTGCCCTGTTTGCCTATAAGAATCGCCTTGTGATTTGCCTTTTCGCAGACTATATCTAAATTTATATTGTAAGTGCCGTTGTCCTTGCGCTTGAATTCGTTTATAACTATCCCCACGCCGTGCGGAATTTCCTCGTCGAATTTAAGAAGAATTTTTTCGCGCATAATTTCGGCGACCATAAACTTTTCGCTCTTGTCCGAAACTATGTCGTCGGCAATGACTTTTTCGCCCTCGGGCATATTTTCGGCAAGATAAGCTTCGAGCTTTTTAATATTGTGATACTTTCTCGCGGAAACGGGGAAAACGTCGCAGGTTACGCCGTTTTCGTACAAAATTTTCGCGTCGCTCGCTATATTTTCTTTGGGCATAATGTCGGTTTTTGTGTAAGCGATTGCCATAGGAATTTTGCCCGAAGAATATTTTTTTATTAAAGAAATATCGCCCTCGCCAATACCCGCGTGCCCGTCGTGTACGTATAAAATAAAATCGACGTCCTTTGCCGCGTCGTCGGTGGTTTTCATCATAATATCGGTAAGGCGGTTCGCGCTTTTATAAAGCCCGGGAGTATCCACGAAGACAAGCTGATACTCTTCGCGCGTGAGTACGCCTAGTATCGAGTTGCGCGTAGTCTGGGGCTTGGGCGAAACTATAGAAACCTTTTCCCCCACCATTACGTTTATAAGCGTTGATTTGCCAGCGTTCGCTTTGCCGATTACGGCTATAAAACCGGACTTCATATCTTACCTGCCTAACCCCAATTTTTTCATTACGCGCTCTTCCCTTTCGCGCATTTCGGACTTGTCCTTATCCGTCATATGGTCGTAACCCAAAAGGTGAAAAAGCCCGTGCGTTAAAAGGTAATAAAGCTCCCTTTCAAAGCCGTGCCCGTACTCTTCCGCCTGCTCTCTTGTGCGCTGAATACATATCGCAATACTTCCGAGAAAAAGGTTGCCCTCCTCGTCTATATCGGCGGGGAAGGCTTTTTTACGCAGTTTTTTGCCCTTGATATTATCGAGCGCGGGGAAGCTTAAAACGTCGGTTACGGCGTCCACCGCCCGAAGCTCGCGGTTTAACCTTTGAATTTCTTCTCCGTCCACTAAAACGACTTCGGCGGCAAGGTCGCAATCGGTTTCGACCTCGCCGTCGAAAGCGTCCGCAAGCGCGGAAAATCCGTATTCGTTGTTTTCGCAATAAATTTTCAACATATGTCAACCGTCTTAAACGCAGAAAAGCGAGTCAGGCAAAAAGCGCGAGTACCGTCCGCCGCGATTTTACAAACGCAAATAAGCAAGACGGCGCGTAGCGCGACGCTCATAACGACGCTTATATGCGTTTTACTTCTTTTTGGAAAGAACCAACTTGGGATACTTAACCCTGGAATGGTACACGCCCGTAAGCTGGCTTACGACCGTCTGCGTGACTATGTTCAACTCGCGAAGCGTAATGTTACAGTCTATGAACTGCTCTAAGTTCATACGCTCTTCTACGATTGAGCTTACAAGCGACGCCACTTTTTCCGGGGTGCGCACCGACAACGAACGCGCCGCCGCTTCGGACGCGTCCGCAATCATAATTATTGCGGCTATCTTGGTCGTGGGGGTGGGTCCCGAATAGGAATAATTTGCGACGTTCAGTTCGCCGTCGCTCATTTTAAGCGCTTTTGCGTAGAAATATTTTATAGGCAAGGTGCCGTGATGCTGTACGGCTATGTCCGCAAAGAATTCGGGCAGGTGATACTTCTTAATGAGCTTCGCGCCCTCTCTTGCGTGCGAACGGATAATATCGACCGAAAGCTCGGGCGTCAGCTCTTTATGCAGGTCGTACTCGCTCTGGTTTTCGGCGAACATTTCGGGGTTTTTCAGCTTACCTACATCGTGATAGAACGCCGCCGCGCGGGCAAGCTCGGGGTCCTCGTCAATGGCGCTTGCGCAGGCTTCCGCAAGCTGTGCGACGACCACGCAGTGGTTATAGGTGCCCAGCGCCTGCTGTTTCAGCTTCTTTATAAGCTTCGCGTTGTCAGAGGTCAACTCCCTCAATCTGAACGGTGTAAGCTCCGAGAACATAACTTCTAAAATAGGCAGTATGAACAAGAACAAAAGCACCGAGAATACGCAGTCCAGCATACTGTACAAAACTACGTCCAAAAGTTGCAAAAGGTTGTCGTTCACGATGAACGAAAGCTGCATTACGACGTTTATTATCGCCGTGGGCACGAACAGAACCAACGCTACTACTACGCAACCTAAGCGCGATTTTATTCCTTTCAGCAAGAATATCCCGAGGACGCCGCCGCAGAACATCGACAAAAGTCCCGAAAAGCTTTCTATATTGGTCAGGGGTATAAAGTCATCGACGTTAGGTATAACGTTTTCGCTGTATAAGAACCTGTTGAATATGAACATAAACAGTCCGTTTACTATGGTCATAAAAATCGCTTCCCTGCGCTTTAAGAACATAGCCGAAATCAACGGGAAGAACAGCAACGGACGCGCCGTAGGCGAAACGTACTTGGTTATTATATCTATCAAAAGCAGGGAAACGTAGATAATGAAGTATATTTCCACAATCTTGCCGCAACGGGCAAGCACAGCTTTGTTTTCCGTGAAGAAAAAGATATAAATAACTACCGAAAGTACGGAAGAAGCGACCGCAACCGTAATTACGCTGTTACTGTTGAGGTTGATGAATTCGAAAACGTTTCTGCCGTCAACGTTTATCAACATCATTATAAACATAATGACGAGAAGCATTATATGGCATAAAGCAAATGTCAATATGCTTAAAGCAATCTCTTTATTGCTGAGTTTCGTCAATGTCAATTTTCTTCCTCCTGCCGTCCGCGTCGTACGCCCTTACTATCTTCATAACCAAGGGGTTGCGGACAACGTCTTTATCCGAAAGGTAAACGACGGAAATTCCGTCGACGTCTTTTAAAACCGAAACGGCGTGTTCTAGCCCGCTTTTCTTGCCGTCGGGTAAGTCAATCTGGGTTATATCGCCCGTGACTACCATTTTACTGTTGTCGCCGAGGCGGGTCAGAAACATCTTCATCTGCTCGCGCGTGGTATTTTGCGCTTCGTCTAAGATGATGAACGCGTCCGAAAGCGTGCGTCCGCGCATATATGCAAGCGGCGCAACCTCTATCGTGCCCCTCTCCATATACTTCATATAGTTTTCCGTGCCGAGCATCTCTTCCAATGCGTCGTATAAAGGTCTTAAATAAGGGTCGACTTTGGTCTGCAAATCACCGGGAAGAAACCCCAGCTTTTCGCCCGCTTCTACCGCGGGGCGGGTTAAAATAATCTTTTCCGCCTGTTTCTGTTTCAGTGCTTGTACGGCAAGACATACGGCAAGGTAGGTTTTACCCGTGCCCGCAGGTCCTATGCCGAAAGTTACCGCGTCTTTCTTTATTCTGTCTACGTAGGTTTTCTGACCGACGGTCTTGCACTTTATCTGCTTGCCGCGGAAAGTCACCGCGACCGCGCCCGAAGAAAGCTTTAAAATTTCCTTCGCTCTGCCCTCGCGCGCAAGTTCCAGACAGTAGGCAACCCTGCCCTTGTCCAAAGCCTCGCTCTTTGCAATCTCTAAAAGGCTTTCGACCGCTTCCGTCGCAGTATTTACCGCGCGTTCGGCGCCCGAAATAACGACCGAGTCGCCGTCGACGCGGACGGTCGCGCCCGTTTCCTGCATAATTAAATTTACGTTTTCGTCGAAAGTACCGAGGAATCTTTGAAGTATATCCGAGTTCCCCGCATTGATTTTCCTTACGCTTTTATCCATTAATTACCCGAGTTTTAACTTAAGTTTATGCTTAGTTTGCGCAAATAAACGTATTCTATTTGATACAGAACGCCGCCTTCGGTCGGCTTTACGGAGTGACTTCTTTTTATTATGCTCTCCTCGCCGATAAGCACCGAAGAATAAGCTTCTTTCAGGCTCTCGTCACTTTCGGCTTGGGCAAAATATTCGCTCCTTCCCGTGCACTCTATCTCCGCGAAGCCCGCCGCAAGACAGCTTATTACCTCTTCGCCCGCAAGCGTGTGCGCGTAAATTAAAGTGTCGCCCTTTTTAACGCTGTCGCCCGCATTTACCGCCGCCGTGCCGCACACCGCGACGATGTTTTTCACCACCCCGTCGCAGTCGCTTATAAGCGGTCTTTGGTCGGCGGAGCCGTAGTGTTCTTCGTCAACCTGAACGTCTACGATAAGCACGCTGCCGTGCTTTTCGATATTGCAGAAAGTAACCTGCGGCAGGGCGAGTATCCTGCCCGTCGCCACGGGAGTGTTGAACGAGGCGAACGGTTTGAATTCGCCCGCGCCCTCGTCGTAGATTATCTTTCTTACCTCGGGCTCCAAATAACTGCCGCTTCCGCACACCTCTATTTTGAGCACGAACGAATTGGCGGCAACCGCCGCGGCGATGAAAGCGAGCGCGCCCGCAACCATTCCCGCACGAAGCGCAACCAACGACAAAAAGCTTAATTTGCGGCTTTTTTTAATTACGGTTATATTATAGCACGGTTTATCGAAAATTGCAAAAGCTTTTTGAGTATCTTTATCTTTAACCTCGAATATTAGCTTCGCGCCCTCTTTTTTGCAGTTAAAAACGGAGATTTGCGCTTTTTTTAACTTCCTTAAAGCCCCTTCCGCGGTGGAAATTACCGAAAGCTTAGTTCTACTATTCAACTTTTATTACCTTTATATTGCCTTTTATGAATATATCTTCTTCGAAATACTTGCCGACCTGTAAATTTTCGCCCTCCAAAACTATAGAAGTCTTCTTCTGTAAAAGCACCAGTCTTTCAGGCGAGTACTCGGCTATGCTTTTCACGCTTCTGAAATACCCGCCGAACGAGGGCACAATACTGAACGATTTAAGCGTATCCGCGCCTAGTTCGTCCATAATCTGTTCTAAAAGCTTCATAAAATAGCCTATGCCCGCTCCGCCAAGGTTATGCAAGCGCCCCCGCCATGGTCATGTAAGAACTCCCGCCGTCGCAAGCTCGGGCGGGCGGGTTAAATCGTGCGCATAAGATTATTAATTACAAAACTCTACATTATTTTTATGCGCAGGTATTTATAATGAAACTATGACAAAACGTCAGAGAAGCGAGCTTATAAGAGGTTAGTATGGCAAGAAAAATTTATTTAACAAGCTTCAAGGGTGGCGTCGGCGTTTCCACCTGCGCCGTGGGGCTAGGCGCGGCGCTTGCGACGCTCGGCGAAAGAACGCTTATCGTTGACGGCGACGTAGTTTGCGGCAGCGCGGTTTTAATCGGCGATTGCCGCGATTTGCAGGTTTACACTTTGGGCGACTATGAAAAAGGCGCTTGTCGGGCAAAACAAACGCTTATTTTTCACCCGCACGACTCGAACCTCTGCTTTATGCCCTCTCTGGGGCTGAGCGACCCGAAAGTCGCCGCGCAGGCGGTCGGGGACGTAGACGGACTGTTCGACTTTATTCTTCTCGACAAAATCGCACCCGAAACTTGCAACGAGGCGATAATAGTAACCGAGCCGTTCACCCCCTCGGTAAAAAGCGCCGACTGTTGCCGTTCAACGCTAATCGACGGCGGGATAAAGGAAATTTCGCTCATCGTCAATAAGATTAACGGCGGACAGATATTAAACGGCGAGGTTATGACAGCGCACGAGATTGCCGCGCTGTTGCACCTGCCCTTAAAAGCCGTAATACCCGAGGACCTGACGCTGCCCGCAGGCAGCTGGAAGCAACCGACGGTGAAAGCGTTTAAAACCGCCGCCGAAACGGTTTCGGGCAAGCGCGAGGGATACTGCAACGTTTTAAAGGGCTACGGCGGTCTGAACGGAATTATTAAAAGAAAGCTGAGGGCGAAACTATGAAAGCTACGACGATTTTACTGGACAGAGACGATATGTCCGACTTCGAGCGCGGACTGTTTTTAAAGGACGTTCAGCGCGTTAACGACGAATACTTCGAGTGCGACGGCGAGCCCGCCCTAGAAGTCACCCGCACCGAAGACGGGTTTTTAGTGTGCGTCATTTTCAATGCGCGCAGAATCAAATCTCTCAAAAGACCGTTATAAAGCTTCCTTAATCGAAGCGTCTTAATTGCTTTCGTCGCTTAACCGAATATCCGCTTATCAATTTAAAAGCCGCCCGCGTTTACGAACGCGGGCGGCTTTTTATTATTCGCCTTTTATTATCTCTACTGCGTTTTTAAGTTCGGAGTCGTCGGGGGTAACAATCCAGTCGGCTTCGACCGTCCTGCAACCGTCGTCGGTAGTCACTCCCACGCCGTGTATCGATTTGCCGTTCGGCCAGAAGATTTCCGCCGTCGTAAGCTTCAACACTTCGCGAGTCCAGAAGTTCACGAAAGGCGACTGCATTATCCCTTTGCCGTAACTTCTTTTTGTACCGTACTCGCCGTCGGACCAAGCCGTAAACTCTTCCGAAAAATCGGATAAAAGAATATTTTCGGGTTCGACGAATCCGTAATCGACCAAAACTCCTATAAGCGCTTCGGAAGCGCTCGCCGTGCCCGAGTTCACAAGAACGTATACCGTAGTATCCACGGGCACCAGCCCGTTGCCCGAGTGGCTCTTGCAATTATAAATTTCCTTGTGACCGTTCCTGTATTCGGCGGTCATCGCAACGCGCGTACCGCCGTCGAGCGAGGAGGTGAAGTATCCCGCCATATCGCACATTACGTCGACGTATCCTCCGCCGTTCGAGCGCAAATCGAGGATAAGCGACTTGCAATTAAGCGCGTTGAACTTCTCCATAAGATAGCCGAACTCGTCCGCGGCGTTTCCGAAAAACTGCGACATACTGACGTACGCACACCCCTCGGGCAGATATTCTATCGCACGGTCGGAAACTTCCGCAACCCCCGTTACCTTGCCGCTTCCCGACAAGGTCGGGGAAAAGGCTGTTTCCGCCGTTGCCATAAACATATAGCTTGCGACGTACTCCGTCTTGTATACTTCGTGGTCGACGCCCGCGCCGTCCGTCAGCGTGAACCTGACGTCGGTTTTAATAGGCGAAATAAATGCGTCGAGGTCGCCCTGCTTTTCGAACGCAACCGTTTCGCCGTTATAGGTGCCGCCCGTAAGAATCTGACCTGCCCGCATACCCGACTTTTCCGCAGGCGAGTTGCCCATAACCAGCGCCACGACGCACCCTCCGTCGGGGTAGACCGTGCTCGCGCCCGCTTCGACGAACATATACGAAAAGCCTATACCCGCCTTGTTGCCCGCGTAGTCTTTGACTACCGCTTCGTACTCCTCGGCAGTGTAGTACTCGGAATAAATATCCTGACTTTTCACCCTTGCGACGATTTCTTCCAAAGAAAGCTCTTCGAGCCCCTCTTTATTCATTTCGTCATAAAAGTAAAAGTTTTCGCGCAAGGTCTTTAATACCCACGTACGCGAGTCGGTCGAACACCCCGACGAAAACGCCGCAGCCGCGATAAAAACGACGGCAAGCGCGCTTATAAATATTTTTTTGATTTTCAATTCACCGCTCCTTTATTTTATAATATAAAGATAGTGCAACAGTTTGAACGTCACCGCGTCGCGGAAATCGCTCAAATCCAGCCCCGTATTTTTCCGGATATTTTTCAGCCTGTATATAAGGGTATTGCGGTGCATATAAAGCACGCGCGAGGCAAGCGAAACGTTCATTCCGCAGTCAAGGTAGGCTTCAACCGTCTGCATCATACTCTGGTCCTCGAAAACTTTTGCAAGCTTTTTTATCTCGAACCCCGACGAAAGCATTTCCCTTACCGATTTGGGAAGCGCCGCAACCACCTCTTTAAAATTGAGTTTTTCGTGCCCGTCGCCGTCGAAAAACCTGTTTAATTCGGGCATATCAGGCACCCTTTGCATATCTTCCGTACTATTTCCCGTTACCGTTTCAGGCGAAAACTGCGACATACTTTTATCTCCGTTGCGCCCATTATAACAAATTCTTGACAAATTTACAACAAAATTACGCTTCGGGAGTAAATTGATATGAAAAACCTGTGCGGAATTTTATTTACGGTATTGCAGAAACTCGTATAAAGCGGGTATTAAAAATTTCAAGCAGGGCAATAAAAAATCCGTTGCCCCCCGCATATGCCGCAATAAAAGAATTTTCTTGTAAAACGCGAAAACAGTTGACCTCGACATATGCCTTAAACACCGCGTTTTTTGGTAAAATTAACCTTTTATACCCCTGAATATGCCCCGAAAAACAGGCATAGCAACCGTAAAAAGTCGTTTACATTAAAACTAAAAACGAAGATTATTTTCTTGACAAGCAAAACTAATTGGTATAAAATGTAGAATATAAAAAATTGATGGACTACGGAATTTTTCCGCAATCATAGCGAACTTTACAAATCATAATACGGAGATGTACTATTATGGCAAACAAAAATCAAACGGGGAAACGCCCCAATAAAGTATTCGCGCTGGTGACCTACATCGTCGCACTCGTCGCGTTGCTTCTCGGTATGTTTTTACCTTTCGGAAATAAGGTAGGCTCCGAGGGCATACAGGCTATGTGGGCGTGTCAGTTACCCGCAGCGCTCGCCGAAGCCTTTCCCGTGCCGGCGTTGAAAGAGTTGGTTGCTGGCATCGGCGTAGAATTTACCTACTCCCTGCCCGTTACCTTTAACGGCTGGTTGCCCGAAAGCTACGACCTCGGCGCACTGTTTACCGTTCTTTACGCGCTCGTCGTGCTTGCAGGCATTATTGCTTTGATTCCCGCAATCGTCAGCACTTGCAGAAAAAAGAGTACGAAAAACACCGCGCTCAAAGCGGCAAGCTTTATCGAAGTTATCGCTTTCATTTTCCTTGCGGTTTTCCTCTTCATTCAACTTTCTAGATTATCCTTGGGCGCAGAGGGCTATCAGTGGAGCTGGGCGCTCGTTACCGCGTTCGGCGGCACGTTCGTAATGCTTGTTATCCAGAGCATCGTCTACAAGAAAATGAGCGGGGTTATGAAGTTCTTCCTTCTCCTCCTCTCCACCCTTGCGCTTATGATTACCGTTTACGACGTAGCGGCTATCATTCCCGCCCTTGCGGAACCGCTTGACAAGCTTTACACCGCAACAAGCGGCACGTTCGGCGGCGGTATGTACTCCTCGCGCGTCGGTATCACGCCCGTTCTTTGGTTCTTCTGCGGCGGCACGCAGTTCGGTGCGGAAACCCTTCCCACCCTTTCCGAAAAGCTTGCGGAACTTACGGCTATCGAACAGACGCTCGTTATTTCGGCGTTCATTCTTGCGGTGCTCGCGCTTCTGAACTTCCTTCTCGACGCTATGGGTCTCGGCAAAGAAACAAAGCGCTTTATGCTTGTAAGCAACGTCGTAAGATACACCCTTACCCTCGTCGTTGCGGCGCTTGTGATTATTCTTCCTATCTTCATCGAAGGTCAAAGCGTCGGTCTTATGGGCGTCGTATTCGCGGTACTCACGCTGGTTGCTCTGCTTCTCAATATTTTCAGACTTATCAACGCGCCCAAAAAGGCTAAGAAAGCTAAGTCCAAGAAAGAAAAGACGGTTAAAGTCGAAGCTCCCGTCGTTGCGGTTATCGACGACGAACAGCCCGTTGAAGAAGAGCCTATCGTTTACGTTCCCGAAAAGCACGAACAGCCCGCGGCGCTTGCTAACGAAGAGCCTCAGGTATACAACCCCGTCATTTACAACGGTCCCGTGGACGATTTCATCAAGACCCTGCCTACCGAACTCAAAGTAGAGTTCTCCAGAGTGTTCCTTGAACGTCAATGCGGCAACCTCGGTTTCATTCCCGATTACAAGGTCGGTGGAAACAACGACAGATTCTTCAACAACGTATTCATTTACTTTGCAAGGCTCCGCAACGCGGTATCCGACGAACTTATCAATAAGATGTACGAATTCGGCAACTTAATGTAAATATCTTAGTTGCGTTAAAGTAACGCATACAATATCACTAATCAAACATAGCCCCCGCACCTTTCGGTGCGGGGGCTGTATATTTTATTGAATTATTTTTATATTTTCTGTTCCATCGTAAAGCTTTGCTCAGTCATTCCCAGCGACTTATAAAACGCAATGGCGCTTTCGTTAAAACTGAATACTTTCAAATCCACACTATCAGCCCCGCGCGCTTTCCCAAGCTTGACAGCTTCTAGATAAAGCGCTTTACCTATACCTTTTCGGCGATAATTCTCGTCCACCGCAATATTATTAATGTGAGCCACGGTGCGAAGAACGAGCGCCCTGCTCTCCGATTGCCTGATTTCAATTATGCAAAAGCCTACGATTTTTCCGTCCGTTTCGGCGCCGAGCATAATTTTATTACCGTCTTCAAGCGAGGCTTCATAGTCCCAGGCTTTATGCGTAGTCGGTTTTTCAATCTTTCTGTACAAATCGGGACGATACTTGATATGAAGATTTTGCATTTGCATAAAAATAGTATTTACCGCATCAAAATCCGCCAACGTCAAGCTGCGTATAGTCATAAATTACTCCGTCGAATTATACCGTATATCCGGTCGGGCGGAAGCTTGCAAACCGCAAAGCCCCCTCCATTTAACCGTGAATTTCTATAAATACCCTTACTCCGTCGTCGCGGCGCTCTATTTCGCCCAGACATACGCTCCGTATTATATACATTCCCCTGCCGCTCTCTGCAAGCGGGTCGGGCTTGGGCGGGCAAAGGTTAACGCCCTTAAAACTCGGCGATAAGACGTCTATGCAGATTTTACCGTCCGAAATATTCCCGACGAACTCCGCCTCCGCGCCGCCGTGAATTATGACGTTCGAGATAAGCTCGCTCGAAACAAGTCGGCTTGCGAAAATATCCTCTTCCGCAACGCCGCTTACCCGCAAAAACTCGGCAAAGCTTTTAAGGCTTTTTGACATTTCCTTCAAATCGTCAACCTTGAAAGTAATCATTGGCTTAACGCCTCCTTCAACTTTTCAACGATTCTACGCTCTGCACGGGAAACGAACATCTGCGACACGCCCATTATCTTCCCCACTTCAGCCTGAGATTTACCCTCGCCGAATCGTAAAGCTACAACCCGCCTTTCCGTCGGGTCAAGCTTTTCAATCTCGCTGTTCAAAGCTTCTGCATCCTCGAACTTCTCGAATGTGTTCTCCTCGTCGGGAATAGCCTCGTAAAGCGCGGCGTCCTTATCGCCGTCCTCGCCGTTAACGCGGGTATCCAGACTCAACGGCGCGCGGCACTCCAAAGCCTCTATTATAAGTTCTTCCGAAAACCCCGTCTTTTCCGCAAGGTACCCAACCGTCGGTTTCGCGCCGTTTAATTTATAATATTCGTTCATCACTTCGCGCACGCGCGTTGAAACGGCGTAAACCCGCCTTGGAAGCCGCACCGAACGCGAAAAGTCGCGAAAATAATTCTTTATCATACCCGTAATCACGGGCGTTATGTAAGTTGTGAAGCGGTTCCCGAAATCGGGGTCGAATTTTTCAACTCCCGAAATCAGCGCTTCGGACGCGACCTGAAACAAATCGTCGTACTCCACCCCTCTGCCCGAAAACTTTTTGGCAAGAATTTCGGCTATATTCAGATAGTTTTCAACAAGCCTGTTCCGTATATTTACGTCGCGCGTTTCGCGATATTTACGGAACAGCTCGTTCGCCTCGGTTTCGTTCATATCTTAATGGTAACTCTCTCGATAATATCGCCGCGCCTTACTATATCGCACTCTTTCACCAGCGCGGAAACAAGTGCAAGTGAAAGTTCGTTTTCCCCCTCGACGGGTGCGCCGCCCTCGCCGTAAACGGTGCAAGCCACGTCCTCCCCGCCCGAAAACGTTGCGGTAACTCTATCGAACCCGCAACGCTTCAAGATAATCGCGCTTTCGGTCACGCAGACTTTGAAGTCCTCCATCGCGTCCAAATCAAGCCCGTGCGCACTGCAAACCGCACCGCACACAAGCCGCAGCGCCGTCATATACTCGCTGTCGGAAAGATAAAATTTTACGGTAAAATCTTTCATTAACGTATCTCCATAAGGGTATTCAGCGCGCAAATCTCGAACAGTTTTTTGACGTTGGGGCGCACCCCTTCGAGAACGGTTTTATATCCGTCGCCTTTCAGCTTTTTATAAATTTTAACGAACGTGCCTATAGTCGTGCTGTCGATAAAGGTCAGCGCGGCGCAGTCGAAAATAACGTCCTTTTTGTCGTGTTCGTAAGCCGCCGTAACCTGCGCATAGAAGTCCTCGCTGGTGGCGGCGTCAATCTCGCCCGAAAGTTGAAATTTAAGCGCTTCGTCCGCAGACGTAAGTTTTACCTGTTGCATATCGTATCCTTTTCCTTTTTTTATATTTATTTATAACCCCGCCGCGCCGCAAACAAACGGCGCGCGCCCGATTTTACGGCGCAAAGTCCGAAGTAAAAGTTTTACCGTTCAGATATTTAAGCTCCCCGACGAGTGAAAACCGTAGCCTGTACGCAACAAGACACTGCCGCTTTACTCCGTATTTCTTGTTCAGCGCGGCGTCGCCGTACTTTTCGTCACCGAGCACGGGGCAGCCTATGTGCGCCAAATGCGCGCGTATCTGGTGCGTCTTGCCCGTATGCAGAACGATTTCGGCAAGCGCAATATCGCCCGACTTTTCAAGAACTTTAAGCTCCGTCACTATCTTCACGGCGCCCGCCGTTTCCCTGTCGAAAATTCTGACTTCGGACTTGTCCTTATCCTTTTTCAGATACGCGGTTAAAACGGCTTCGTCCCTCACGAACGCGTTTTTGCACCGCGCAAGGTAGGTTTTTTCAATTCTTTTTTCCCTGAAAGCGCTTAAAAGCTCCTCTTCCGCCGCAGCGGTCTTTGCAAAAATTATAAGCCCTTTCGTGTTTCTGTCAAGTCGGTGAACCGCGTAATATTCGCCTTTTTCCGAAAGTTCGGAACAAAGCCCCGCCGTTTCAACCCCGTCGGACTTGTCCGCAATAAGGACGTTTCCGTCCTCGTAGACAACGTTATGGCTCTTTAACCCCTCTTGCTTTAAAGTGGTGTAATAAACAACCTCGTCGCCGGCTTTAAGCGGCACGTTTTGCCCGACGCGCGCCCCGTTCACCTTAATATCCTTTCCGCGTAGAAGCGCCGCAAGACAAAAAGAGCCCTGCGGATACGTCGCGTCGGTGAATTCTTTTAAAGTTGTGGGTGCAGAAACGGTGAATTTTTTCATATCCAGATAAAAGCCAAATGAATTACGTACGCCCCCAAAAAAGCAAGAAACAGCTGAAAGGCGACGCATTTTAACGAGAATTTCAAGCCGACTTCCTTGCACGACGCGGAAAACGCGGATATGCAGGCGGGGCTTAAAAGTATGAACGTGCAGACGGCAAGCGCGGCGGAAATACCAAGCCCCGCGCCCGACGGCATAAGCATTGCGACGGTCGCCGCAACGTTTTCTTTTGCCGCAAACCCGCAAAGAACGGCGTAAGCTATTCGCCAATCGGTGACACCCATAGGGTAAAACACGGGCAGAATTACTTTGCTTATTGCGGCTAGCATACTCTCTTCCGCGTCGACGTAAGCGAACGTGAACGAAAAGTGCGACAGCAGCCACGAGATAACGCAAAAAAGCATTACCACGCCCGCCACTTTAAGTATAAACCCTTTTACGTAAAAAAACAACTTAATTGCAACGGCTTTGGCTTGGGGCAGACTTATGGGGGTCACTTCGGAAAGCAGTCCTTCCCGCCCGCCCTTTATTAAAAGCGACACGATAAGCGCAACCGCCACCCCCGCGAAATAAAATATCGTTATCACGGGGAAAGGGTTTTCAAACAGCGGGGATAAAAACGTGAGAAAGACGGGCAACTTCGCGCCGCACGGCACGAACGGAAGAATTGCAACCGTGCGTTTCTGGGCTGATTTGGTGGAGTAGCCGCGCGTTGTAAGTATCGCCGCCGCCGTACAGCCGAAGCCCGAGGTTAAAGAAAAAGCCGCCCTGCCCGAAAGTCTGACCTTTTCGAAAAGTCCGTCCGTTGCGAACGCAAGTGCAGAGGTCACTCCGCTTTCGTCGAGAAGCGTCAGAAAAAGATATAAAATGAGCAGTTGCGGAATAAACGAAAACACCCCGCCCGCGCCGCCTAAAATCCCCTCTGAAACAAGGGATATCACGGCTTCGCTTTGCAAAGACGAACAAATCGCGCCCGCAAGCTTTTCGCAGATTAAGTCCTCTACTATGTTTTTTAAAAGCACCCCCGGCATAAGCGGGTGGAACGCTAAAAAGAACATTAAAAGTATGGACGCGACGAAGCAGAAAAGCGCGAAATAGCGGTTGTAAAACAGGCGGTCTATCTTAGAAACTTTTAAATTGCCCCCCGTATATGCCTGATTTAACGCGGTCGCTCCGTCCTTTTTGACGGCGGGGAAAGTACCGCCCTCTATCAGCTTTTTAAGCTTTTTCGGCGGGCAGTCGAAAACGGGCACGCCGAGGTGTGCGGAAAGCTTTTCGGTATCCACCTTTCCGCCCCGCCGCTTCAAATGTGCAGACTTGGTGATATATACAACCGTTTTTACGCCCGTCGCGATTATCGCGCGGGTAAGGTTAAGGCTGTTTTCAAGCGTCAGCGCGTCGACGACGTTTATAACCAAATCGGCGGCTTTCACCTCGTCGATAGCCGACTGCTCTTCCATCGAATACGGGTGAAAAGCGTACATACCGGGCACGTCGGAATACGTTATTCCGCCCCGCGTTTTGCGTGCGGGCGAGGTCGTAACCCCGTGAAAGTTGCCCGTTCTGAGGTTGCTTTTCGTAAGCGCGTTGAAAAGCGTAGTCTTGCCCGCGTTGGGGTTGCCCGCAAGCACTACCTTTTTCGTCGCCGCAACTTCCGCCCCGTCTTTGCGGCGGGGCAAAAATTTTATAATTGTTTTAACGCTCATAGACACCCACCCCCGTTGTTTCGTGATAAATGCATTTTCATACCACGACCTCGATTTTGAGGGCAAGCGGCTTTCTGACCCCCACACGCACGGCGTTGCAGGATATAAGCACACTGCCTTTAAATAGAGAATAGCTTAAAACTTCCACCTGCTCGCCGACCTTTATGCCGAGCGCGGAAAGCCTTTCCAATGCCCCGCCCGAAAGGTCTATCCGCTTAATTTTCGCAATTTCGCCCTGTTTCAAATCAAAAACGTTCATAGAAATAATCTATGAACGCTTGCGAAATTTAATGATTTTTGTCGATTGATTTTCTTACCGCTATGCATACTCCT
>CAJTVA010000010.1 GCA_910579585.1 uncultured Christensenella sp. | reverse complement strand
TTCATATATATTTCCTCCTTTTTAAAGAGTTTTTTAAACTTTGCTTTTGCCCATAAAAACCCGTTATTTGCGGCATATTGCGGGGGCAATCCCCCGCAAAGCGTCCGCGGTTCGGGGCAGAATATACTGCCCGAAAAGGCAGTTTTTTATTCCCGAAATTGCACATCTAATAATATAATAGATGTGCATTTTTTGTCGAAAAAAGGGCATTTTTTGCGGTTTTGGAATATATATGAAATAAAAAAAATTAACTATACCCCCTAATATGCTTGACTTTTCATTTTCGCAGTGATACTATAAACGCAGAAATTGCACATCTATTATATTAATAGATGTGCAATTTTTTATTGGCAATTATAGCAAAAAAACGGGCGCTTCCGCGCCCGTTTTTTATAAGCTTTTTAGCCCGATATGTATTTTGAAAGCGAATAAGTTATATTTTTATCTGCAATTGCCGCAATGGGCGCAAGCGGAAAAAAGTCGTCAGAAGCGCCGCTTGCAGGCTTTTCGTCGCCGCCGAAGTTTTGGGGGAAATCAGCTTCACCACCGTTTCCGCCGAACAGCCCGCCCCCGCCCGAAAAGGCTTTTACCGCGGAGAGCATACCCGAAATTTCTTCCGCGCTTTTCAAAGCTTCCTTTATCTCCTCACCGCCGAACGTTTCCAGTACGGGTTTTACTTCCTCTAAAATATTTTTGGAACCGCCTTTTCCTCCGTATAACATAAGCGCAAGAAGCAATAAAAGTTGCATAAAAAAATTCCCCTGCATATTTTATTAATAACATTATATGCAGGAGATAATATGAAAGATTTTAAAAGCTATTCAGAAAACGAAGAAAACAGCTCGTCGGGCAGAACGGGCGGCGCGGGCGGCAACGCAAACAGCGGTTCCTCCGCCGAATACAACAACACGGTTGAACTTGCAAAGGTTTTAACCAAAGCTATGGCGGGCAAGAACGAGGGGCAGATTTTACATACGATTATTTCCGAAGCCGAGCGCGGCAAGCGCGAGGGCACGCTTACAAATGCTGATTTAGACAATTTTTACAGCGCGCTTTCGCCCTTTTTAGACGGCTTTAAACGGCGCAAGCTGAAAGAAGTTATCACAAGACTTAAAAGCATTTAAAGCGTCGACAAATATTTCGCGCCGCCGTCGGGGAATAGGGTGACTATCTTTTTGCCCGCGTTTTCGGCGCGGTTTAAAAGCGAGGTTGCCGCGCTGTACGCCGCACCGGAAGAAATTCCGACGAACAGCCCCTCTTCTTCAGAAAGCCGTTTTGCGGCGGTTATCGCGGCTTCGTCGGAAACCTTAACAACCTCGTCAATTACGCTTAAATCAAGGTTTTTAGGCACGAAGCCCGCGCCTAAGCCTTGAATTTTGTGCGCGCCCGACTTTCCGCCCGAAAGAACGGGCGACGACTGCGGCTCGATTGCGACAATCTTGATTTCGGGGTTTTTCTCTTTTAAAAACCTGCCCACTCCCGAAACCGTGCCGCCCGTGCCCACCCCTGCAACAAAAATATCTATCTTGCCGCGCGTGTCTTGCCAGATTTCGGGCGCGGTGGTTTTATAGTGCGCCAAAGGATTTGCGGGGTTGTCGAACTGTCCCAAAATTAAGCTGTTTTTCGTGCTTTTTTGCAAATTTCGGGCTTTCTCGATTGCTTCGCTCATTCCTTTACTGCCGTCGGTTAAAACTATTTCGGCGCCGTACGCGGCGAGAATTTTGCGGCGCTCTATACTGAAACTATCGGGCATAACGATAACCGACCTTATCCCGTTTGCCGCGCATATTGCGGCAACGGCTATACCCGTATTGCCCGAAGTAGGCTCGATTACCGTCGTATCGGCGTCGAGTTCGCCGCGTTCTTTTGCGGCTTTAAGCATAAACAGCACCGCCCTGTCCTTGACCGAGCCGGCGGGGTTGAAATATTCGAGTTTCGCAAAAACCCCGCTTTTAAGCTTCAAAAGCGGAGTTTTGCCGATAATTTCGGTTATTGAATAGAAAATAACTTTGCCTCCTGAAAAATTACGCAAACCCGGTTTCGCTTTGCAAGCTACGCGGGACCTCCCTATTTATTGATTGGTGCCTAGATTGCCGATAATTCTTTTACGGCTTTTATGAAAATTTCGCACTCGTTCATTGTGTTAAAGGCAGAAACCGAAGCGCGGACAAGCCCCTCGCTTTTGAGCGCTTTGTGCATAAGCGGCGCGCAGTGAAGTCCGCCGCGTACGCAGATACCGTAATCTTCGGAAAGTCTGAAAGCCACTTCTTCCGACTGCATACCGTCGAGGTTGAACGTGACTATGCCGCACGGATTGGGCTTGGAATAGACTTTTACGCCCTGCGTTTTAACCAAATTTTCACACAAAAATGCAGTCATTTGCTCGGTTTTAAGACGGTTTTCTTGCAAATTTTGCATCAAATACAGCGCGCCCTCGCCAAGCGAAATTATCGCGGGATAGGAAAGAGTTCCGCTCTCTAAAGCGTCGGGATAAAAGTCGGGCATATTCAGGTTGTAGCTCTCGCTGCCCGTGCCGCCGAAAAGGACGGGCTTGGGGTTCAGCCGTTCGGAAAATAACAGGGCGCCGCTGCCCTGTATACCGAGCATACCTTTGTGCCCCGCGACTGCGAGCGCGTCTATACCTAGCTTTTGCATATTCACTTCGAAGTGTCCGCAAGCTTGCGCACCGTCGCAGATTAAAAGGCAGTTTTCGGGAATTGCGGCTTTGATTTTTTTAACGTCGGGCGTAGCGCCCGTAACGTTCGAAGCGAGGGTGACGACGACGGCGCGGGTTTTTTCCGTAACCGAATTTACGAGAGATTCTACGTCCACCTCCCCCTCTTTATCGAGCGGGGCGTATGTAACTTTTACTCCGCTTGCCTTTAACCGTTCGAGCGGGCGAAGAACCGAGTTATGCTCCGCAACCGTAGTGACGACCTCGTCGCCCGCAGTCAGGGCGCCGAGAATTGCCAGGTTCAAAGCCTCGGTGCAGTTTTTGGTGAAAATTACCCGTTCATAGCTGTATGCGCCGAAAAAGTCGCATAAAAGCTTTCTTACATTGTAGACGCGTTCGAGGCAGGCGAGCGAAAGTTTGTGTCCGCTTCTGCCCGGGTTCGCACTGTGACCGAGTGCGGCGGTCGTTGCGGAAACGACTGCGTCAGGCTTGAAGCCGCCCGTCGCGGCGTTATCGAAATAAATCAAAATTACCTCCTCACAAAAATCTCGGGTGCGGCGCCAAAAAGCGGGGTTTTCGTCACCGCCGTTTATCATTTGAAATTTCTACGTCATATTATGGTAGTACAATATTATATACGAAGGTAAAAAAATATATGACAGAGATACTTGCCGTGTTCCGTTCGCGCTCGCAGGCGATTGACTGCAATTCGCGGCTGAAACGTTACGGGATTTCCGCCACGCTTATAAATACGCCGAAAGAAGCTAACGTGGGGTGCGGGCTTTCTTTGAAGTTTTACGAAAACGTGCTAACCCGCGCCAAGCCGGTTATTTTAAACGGGAATTATTCCGCGTTTTACGGGTTCTATATGATGAAGAACGTTTACGGCAGAACGTTTTTCGGAAGAGTTTAGGTTGATTTACCGACTGAATTATGTTAAAATAGGGGTATGAATAATACCGAAGAAATTTTGAAGGAGCTTGCTGCGCTTTATCCCGACGCAAGCCCCGCTTTGCGCTTCAATTCGCCGTACGAACTGCTTGTTGCCGTTATACTTTCCGCGCAGTGCACGGACGAGCGGGTGAATAAAGTCACCGAAGTTTTGTTCAGGGAGCACTCTACACCAGAAGCAATGGTTACGCTTTCACAGAGCGAGCTTGAAAGATACATCTTCTCTTGCGGTTTTTACCGCAACAAGGCGGCGCATATACTTTCCGCTTCGCACGACATTATAGACAAATTCGGCGGAGAAGTGCCGAATACCCTCGAAAGTCTGAAAACCCTTGCGGGGGTCGGGCAAAAGACCGCGAACGTGGTTTTTGCGGTTGCGTTCGGCGGGGACGCGATTGCCGTAGATACGCACGTTTTCCGCGTTTCAAACAGGCTGGGCATTGCCGAGGGCAACACGCCCGCGAAAGTCGAGGAAGGGCTGTGTGCGGCGATTCCCAAAGACACCTGGTCGAAGGCGCACCACTATCTGATATATCACGGGCGCAGGGTTTGCCATTCACAAAAGCCCGACTGCGCAAACTGCACGCTGAAATCTTTTTGTAAATTTTATATCGGGAAATAAAAAAAGGAACGCTTTCAAAGCGTTCCTTTTTCTTTTTTGCTTAATTAAGCCCCTGCGCCAAATGCCGCACAAGCCGCTACGCCGCATGTTGCATAGAGGATAATGAAGAATCCTATGTATACACAGCTGAGGACGATACCTGCAATCGCAAAGCCTTTGCCGTCGCCTGCGTATTCGGGCTTCTTCGAATAGGAAAGACCTACAATCGAAAGAATCAACGAAATTACGTTGAAGCCTAAAAGCGCCAATACGAAACCGGCAATCGCCATCGAGTTCTTCTGTGCAGGAACGGGATTGTTCGCCGCCATCTTCTCGGTTGCTACGCCGCAGTTAGGGCAAACGACAGCGTTGTCGTTTATCTCTTTGCCACAATTTTTACAAAACATCTTTTTTCTCTCCTTGTTTTTTACCGCGACTTTTAAATCAATTAAATGTTTTTATTCTTTACATACTGTAAAGAATAACCCCCGCGGGGGTTAAAAATTTATTTTTCGCGGTTTTTTACGAGATTATTATAAAATATTTTATTTGCTATGTCAATAAAATATGTAAAAATGTTGTTCGTTTTGTGAAAATGTGCGGAATTATGACGTAAAAAAGCCCGCGGCTATTTTAGCCGCGGGCTTTTATTTAAAGCAACATTATACACCAAAAGAAGAATATCCAAAGGCAGAACCAAGTGACGAGCCCGACTGCGCCGAGAATTATACCCGAAAGCGCAAAGCCGAAGCCTGACTTGTACTCTTTGACTTTTACCATTCCTATGATGCTTAAAATCAAGCCTACGATTGAGGGGATACAAAACATATAGTTGCCGCCGATAAGACCGACGATTCCGCATATCATACCGGCGAGCGCGAGCCCGTTCAGTTTTTGGTCGAAGCCGACGGGGCTAGATACTTTCATATAATTATCGGTTGCGACGCCGCAGTTGGGGCATATTATCGCGTTTTCGTTGATTTCTTTTCCGCAATTTTTACAAAACATAGTTTCTCTCTTTCACTTTATTATATATTTCTTTTTTTTATTATATTACTTAAAAGGGATTGTGTCAATACCGTCGTGCTGTTATCTGCCGTGGCAACCTCCGCCGCCACCGCCGCCGCCCGAGGAACCGCCGTGCCCGCCGCCACCGCTGCTATGTCCACCGCCGCCGCTACCGGTGCGGCTTCCGCCGCAGACCGAGCGCATAGAGTGCGATATGCAGTGACCGACACTGTCCATTGTGCCGCCGCGGAAATATTCGGGCAGGGAAACGTTCAGGGCGGAAAACTTTTTCTGCATTTTCTTCGTTATACCGAAAACGTAGCAATAGGGTAAAATACCGTAGAAGTAATCGGGGTCTTCCTCTAAAAGCAGGTTGAGTTTATTTAGCTCTGAAAGCACCAGAAACTTTTTGAAGCCGAGGACTTTTCCGCGAACCGCTTTATCGTCTTTATCGAAAGCCCGTACTAAGACAGAAGAGAACGTGCCGAATACGAAAATTACAGCCGTTATTATCAGAAGATAATATATATCGTAATCGCACGTTGAAGTGATAATCGCCGCAGCAAGCGGGGCGCCGCCGAACAGACCGCACCAAAGCAGTTTAAACCAAATCGGCATCGGAACGTAGATAAACACGTTCAACGCGATAAGCGGAAAAACCAGTATGAACGCTATCGGCGAGCCGTTGCCCATATACGAGTTACTCCAAACCAGACTTAAAACAAACGGGATAAGCGACAATACCGAGATTGCGACTTTTTGTATTATCAATTTCGTCAACTTTTCGCGCGATGGTTTGCGGAGTTTTTTCGCCGCTTCGTAAAGCTCGATTTTGTCTTGATTGGAGACGAGTTTCTGGGTTCGCGTATTATATACATCGTAAATTCCGAACAGGCGGTTGAAAAAGCGGCGTTCGTATTCTGAATATTTCGTTGCGGCGAGGCAGTCGTAATCTTTAAGCTTCGTTAAAATTATATCTTTTTTGCCTTGAAGCCGAACGGAAATCAGCCCTTTACTTGCCCAAGAAATTACTAGCGCGGCGAAGTCCTTGCCGCCGATTGAGCCGCGGTATACGCGGGCTACGTCGAGGGGCGAATAGCCGTCGGGCGGGTAGAACTCGGTGGTGACGACTGCGCCGAACGGGTGGCGGCTGAAAAATATTATAAGCGCGATGGCGATAACCGCCGCTATGCTTACGCCGAGGGTTACGAAATACAGTGCGTTGGGCGCATACGAAGTATCGAAGTAGCCCTGCGGGAGAATGAGCTGTACGGTCAGCCCGTCGCCTGCGGCGAGTTTGCCGTACGAGCAGCTTATCGTAAAGGTTTCGCTATCGATTTCCGCGCTTACGCCCTCGAAGCCCAAAGGCGACATACCGTTTGTTCGGAACGAGAGGACATCTTCCGCCGCTTTGCCGTTTAAAAAGTCTTTGGGCAGTGTGATTTCGGCGGAAAAGCTTTCAACCGTGCTTCCGAAGTCGTAGTCCATTATATCGAAGGTGAAGTCATCGAAAGCGTTTATCAAGTCCTCGCCCATCGAATAGATATAATGAATTTCGTAGGTATGCGTGCCTACCTTGTAATCGCCGTCAGCGCCGATGTTTATGTAAAAGTAGTCGCCGTACCGTTCGAGGAAGTGGTATTCGTCTTCGCCGTCCATTGTTACCGACAGAAGTTCAAGGCTGTTGAGGGTGGTTTTGACGTAATTTTTGCCGTTTACTACGCGGGTGATTTTGTTTACGCGCGATACGTTGCGGACAAGACCGACGTTTATACCGTCGTCCTTATAGGTGACGGTTATAGTTTCGGTGACGTCGCAGTTCTTCTTTTCGTCGATTACGATTTTCTTGGCGACGGAATTGTAGGTGACGTTGGCGTCTTTCAGGTTAGCGCTTGCCGTTTCGTGCGGGATAAAAAGCGTTGGAAGAAACAGCGCAACCGCCAGAAACAGTATCGTTAATAATAAAATTTTGAGTTTGCTTGTAATTTTCACGGTTTGATTTTAGCACTTCAGTTTAAATTTGTCAAAAAATAAAACAGCCGCGCGTAAACCGCGCAGGCTGAGTGTTTCGAATCGATTATTAAAAATATTTAAATTGCAGAGAAGCGGGCAGAACGCAAAACCGTTATGCGGCGCTTATGTGCGTTTTAACAATTAAAGAACCTTAACGATAGTACCGGAACCAACCGTTCTGCCGCCTTCACGGATAGCGAAACGGAGCTTCTCTTCTACCGCTACGGGTTTGATAAGTTCAACGCTGATTTCTACGTTGTCGCCGGGCATAACCATTTCGGTGCCTGCGGGAAGTTCGATAGAACCCGTAACGTCGGTAGTTCTGATGAAGAACTGAGGACGGTAGTGGTTGAAGAAAGGAGTGTGGCGGCCGCCTTCGTCTGCTTTAAGAACGTATACCTGTGCGGTGAACTTGGTTGCAGTCTTAACGGAACCGGGTTTAGCAAGAACCTGACCTTTCTCGATACCCTTTCTGTCGATACCGCGGAGAAGTGCGCCTACGTTGAAGCCTGCGATTGCTTCGTCAACGCTCTTGTGGAACATTTCAAGACCGGTAATAACGGTGGAAACGGGCTTTTCGATAAGACCAACGATTTCAGCGGGGTCGCCGACGTGTGCGGTACCTCTTTCTACTCTACCAGTTGCAACGGTACCACGACCGGAAATCGTGAATACGTCTTCGACGGGAAGAAGGAAGGGTTTAGCAGTATCTCTTTCAGGCGTAGGAATGAAGCTGTCGATGGTGTCCATAAGCTTCAGAATGCACTGGCATTCGGGAGCTGCAAGAACTTCTGCATCGGGGCAACCCGAAGAAGCCTTTTCAAGCGCTTTCAAAGCCGAACCTCTGATAATAGGGCAGTTCTTGAAGCCCTGTGCTTCGAGGGTGTCGGAAATTTCCATTTCAACGAGCTCGAGAAGTTCGGGGTCGTCCATCTGGTCGCACTTGTTGAGGAATACTACGATGTAGGGAACGCCTACCTGACGGGAAAGCAGGATGTGCTCTCTGGTCTGGGGCATAGGACCGTCGGTTGCCGCAACGACGAGGATTGCGCCGTCCATCTGTGCAGCACCCGTAATCATGTTCTTAACGTAGTCTGCGTGTCCCGGGCAGTCAACGTGTGCGTAGTGACGCTTATCGGTCTGATACTCTACGTGTGCCGTGTTTATTGTTATACCACGAGCTTTCTCTTCGGGAGCCTTATCGATCTCGTCGTATTTCATCTTCTCTGCCTGACCTTTGCACGCCATTACCATAGTGATAGCTGCGGTCAGAGTGGTCTTGCCGTGGTCAACGTGGCCGATTGTGCCAATGTTAACGTGGGGCTTGCTGTTGTCGTACTTAGCCTTTGCCATTTTTGTTTCTCCTAAAATTATATTTTTATAAATTCTTCCGCAGCTTTGCGGTAAGTTGCAATGTGTTTAGCTGCTTTATGCGCGTTTTTTTACGCATTGTCTACATTATATATTAAAAATATTAAAAAGACAATTAAAAAACGCGAAAAATTTAAGTTTTTTTGCCATTTATGGCAGTCTTATCCAAAATGCAGAGATGCGAGCAGAACAAGACGCGCGAGTAGCGTCGCACCGAAAGCGCTAGCCTTACCGCAGGGAGTTTACTTTGGGTAAACGACCAAGGCGGCACAAAGCGCAACAAAGTTATGCTACACATATATGCGTTTTAGTTCTTCTTAGCGCGCTCGCCTATTACTTTTTCCGCAACAGACTTGAAAAAAATTTTGTGGTTTGTCGCGCTATGCGCAACAAGGCATTACGCTTAACTGATTTTTTTCAATTGCAGAAAAAGCGTTACGCTTTTTTGGACCTTTCACCTATTACTTTTTCTGCAACAGACTTGGGCACTTCCGCGTAATGGTCGAACTGCATTGTGAACTGTCCGCGGCCCTGAGTTCTCGAACGGAGGTCGGTTGCGTAACCGAACATTTCCGAAAGGGGAACTTCGGCGTCTACCACCTTTGCGCCCGCTCTGTCGTCGGTCGAAACAATCGTGCCGCGACGTGCGGTGACGTTACCCATTATATCGCCAAAATAGTCGTCGGGAGTGATAACTTCGACTTTCATTATGGGTTCAAGAAGCACTGCCTTTGCCTTTGCCATACCGTCTTTAAAGCCCATAGAGCCTGCAATCTGGAAAGCCATTTCCGAAGAGTCGACTTCGTGGTAGCTTCCGTCGTAGACCTGAATTTTGAAGTCCACAACCTCGTAACCTGCAAGGAAGCCGTTTTTAGCCGCGCCGCGGATACCTTTATCGATTGCGGGGATATATTCCTTGGGAATGGAGCCGCCGACCGTCAAGTCTTCGAACACGTAGCCCGAACCGGGTTCGCCGGGTATCATATGAAGCTTACAGTGACCGTACTGACCTTTACCGCCCGACTGGCGCTTATACATACCTTCGCAGTCGACTGCCTGACGGATAGTTTCGCGGTATGCAACCTGCGGTGCGCCGACGTTAGCTTCGACTTTGAACTCGCGAAGAAGTCTGTCTACGATAATGTCGAGGTGCAACTCGCCCATACCTGCGATAATGGTCTGGCCCGTTTCCTGGTCGGTGTAGGTTTTGAACGTGGGGTCCTCTTCGGCGAGCTTGACAAGCGCCATAGTCATCTTTTCCTGTCCCGCTTTGGTCTTGGGCTCGATAGAGAGCTGGATAACGGGGTCGGAGAACGTCATCTGTTCGAGGACTATAGGGTGCTTTTCGTCGCAGAGGGTGTCGCCCGTGGTGGTGTCTTTTAAACCGACGATTGCGCAGATGTCGCCCGAGTAAACCTTAGGAATTTCGGTACGCGTATTCGCGTGCATCTGAACCAAACGACCTACGCGCTCTTTTTTGCCTTTCGTCGAGTTGTACACGTACGAACCCGATTCGAGTACGCCCGAGTACGCTCTGAAATATGCAAGTCTGCCGACGAACGGGTCGGTTGCAATTTTGAACGCAAGACCTGCGAAAGGTGCTTCGTCGGAAGTCTGTCTTTCTTCTTCCGCGCCCGAGTCGGGGTTAACGCCCTTGACGTGAGCTACGTCTACGGGGGAAGGAAGGAAGTCGATAACTGCGTCCAAAAGCATCTGTACGCCCTTGTTCTTATACGATGAACCGCAAAGGACGGGGGTACACTTCATATCTATGGTCGCCTTTCTGAGACCTTTACGAATCTCGTCGGGGGTGAGCTCCATAGTTTCGAGGAACTTTTCCATAAGTTCGTCGTCGCCCTCTGCCGCCGCTTCCATAACAGCCATATGCGCTTCTTCAGCCGCGTCCTTTAAGTCTGCGGGGATTTCGTCCCTATGGTACTGTTTGCCGTCGTCGCTGTCGTAGATTTCCGCGTTCATTTCGATGAGGTCTACTATACCGCGGAAAGTGTCTTCTTTGCCGATGGGAAGCTCGATGGGTACGGGGTTAGCCTGTAACCGTTCGCGCATCATATCTACGGCGCGCTGGAAGTTTGCGCCGTTGATGTCCATTTTGTTAACGTACGCGATACGGGGAACCTTGTACTTGTCCGCCTGACGCCATACTGTTTCTGACTGGGGTTCAACGCCGCCTTTCGCGCAGAACGTTGCGACAGCGCCGTCAAGGACGCGCAAAGACCTTTCAACCTCTACGGTGAAGTCAACGTGCCCCGGTGTGTCGATGATGTTTATGCGGCACTCGTCTTTCTTGGTAGCGCCCGTTCTGGTCCAATGACAGGTGGTTGCAGCGGAAGTTATGGTAATTCCGCGCTCCTGCTCCTGTACCATCCAGTCCATCGTTGCGGTACCGTCGTGAGTTTCGCCGATTTTATGGTTTATACCGGTGTAGTACAGAATACGCTCGGTAGTGGTCGTTTTACCTGCGTCGATATGCGCCATAATACCGATGTTTCTGGTATGCAATAAGTCGTATTCTCTTGCCATAATTTACCTCTGATTAGAAACGGAAGTGCGCGAACGCCTTGTTCGCTTCCGCCATTCTGTGCGTGTCTTCCTTTTTCTTAACCGCGCCGCCTGCGTTGTTGTAGGCGTCCATAAGTTCCGCCGCAAGCTTTGCGCTCATTTCGCGCTCGCTTCTCTTCCTTGTTGCGATGACGAGCCAACGGATTGCAAGCGTCTGGCGTCTTTCGGGTCTGATTTCGATGGGAACCTGATAGTTCGCACCGCCGACGCGCCTTGCCTTTACTTCCAGCACGGGCATAATGTTGTTCATTGCCTGCTCGAAAATTTCCATTGCGTCTTTGCCGAGTTTTTCACTCATAATATTGAAAGCGTCGTAAACGATGTTCTGTGCCGTTCCGCGCTTGCCGTCGTACATTATCTGGTTGACGAGTTTCGTTACAACCTTGGAATGATATACGGGGTCGGGTAATACGTCCCTCTTGGGAACGCCGCCTCTTCTGGGCATAATGTTATCCTCCTAAAAAATTTTGTAAAAACCGTTAAGTTGCAAGCAAGACAAGGAAAGCAGAAATTTTTTAGGGAAGCGTACTCTATGTACGTGACCCGAAAAAATTCGGAGCTTGCCGAAGTATTGCGAAGTATATAAACGGTTTTTTTTAAGGGTTTACCTTAAATAAGCTAATACTTGCCTTGATTTTGTCAAGGTAGCATACCTTCTCTGCGGGGTGCACCGCAAATACTGCCTACTTTTATAACGGTAAGGGTGAAACGTCCGTAAAACAAGTAGGGGCAACTTTAAGTTGCGTTTAGGTTTTAATTAAATCTTATTTCTTGGGGCGTTTTGCGCCGTAACGCGAACGCGCCTGCATTCTCTTTGATACGCCTGCCGTATCGAGAGCGCCGCGGATAATGTGATAACGAACGCCGGGCAAGTCCTTTACACGGCCGCCGCGGATTAATACGGAAGAGTGCTCCTGAAGGTTGTGACCTTCGCCGGGGATGTAGACCGTACCTTCCTGCTTGTTCGTAAGACGTACCCTTGCAATCTTTCTTATTGCAGAGTTAGGCTTTTTGGGGGTCGTAGTCGTTACCGAAAGGCATACGCCGCGCTTTTGAGGACAGTTGTCCAATATGGGCGATTTCGACTTGTAGACCTGCTTTTCTCTGCCATTTCTTATAAGCTGGTTGATTGTAGGCATTTTTTACCTCCTTGTTTTTTTGAATATTTCACCTCTTCCGCATACCCTTAAAAGCGGAGGAGCCAAAAGCGAGTTCACAAAAATCTCGGCTATACTGCGCCTGCGATTTTTTGTGATTTTCAGGGGCGTTGCCCCTCGTGCCGCAATTTGTTACGGCACACACACATATAATTGCGACACTTTACCCCACTGAGGGGGGGCAAAGCCACAAATTGGGACGAGCCTTGACTTCTCAAAACAGTGGACACCCACTGTTTTGCAAGGCAGAGAGGAGCAAACGCATTGAGGCGTTTGCGGTGCCCGAGGCGGCTGTTGTCCTTACAGCCGACGAGACGCTAAGCAAAAAGCGCCGTTTTTGCTTGCGCAAAATGTTATTATAAAAACATTATCGGCAATATATAATATTGATAAAGCAAAAATTGCTTGCGCCGCGTTTAAAACAGTTGCCCATAGTAAACGTGCGAAAGCAATTTTAACAAATATTTACTTAGTTGTCAATTAAATTTTATCGGTTTTTGCAAAGTTCGCGTTAATTGAGCGTTACGCCTGCGAGCGACTTGTACTTTTCGGCGGCGATGCGGGTCAGGTCGCGGACGTCGAATGCGCCGTCAAACGCTTCGTCGGAAAGTTTTTTTGCTGTGAATACCGTTTCGACTGGGAAACGCAGATTTTTTATCTCGCTGAGCATTCTGCCGCTTTGGCGGGTGCCCATAAAGTCGCCGCCGCCGCGCATCTTCAAATCGGCTTCGGCTATTTCGAAGCCGTCTGCGCAGTTCTTGATGACAGAAAGCCGCTCGCGCGCTTCTTCCGAATCGGTGCCCATTAAAAGGAAGCAATAGCTTTTTTTATCGCCTCTGCCGACGCGGCCGCGAAGCTGGTGAAGCTGGGAAAGCCCGAAGCGCTCTGCGTTATAAATTATCATCGTGGTTGCGTCGGGAACATCCACCCCGACCTCGATGACCGTGGTCGAAACAAGGCAGTCGTACTCCTTTGCCTTGAAAGCCGACATTACCGCGTTCTTTTCCTTATCTTTCATTTTGCCGTGCAAGAGGGCAAGGCGGACGGACGGCATCTTTTGTTTCAACTCGTCGTACAGCTCGGTTACGGACATAACGGTACCCTCGTCGTCGCCCTCTATCTTGGGGCAGACGAAGTATGTCTGATTGCCCTGTCTTGCCTGTTCTGAAACGTATTTAAGCATATCGCCGTATTTGCGTTCGGGAATAATTGACGTGGATATATCCTGCCGCGAACGCGGTTTATCTTTGATTGTGGTGACGTCCAAATCGCCGTAAAAGATAAGAGAAAGCGTGCGCGGAATGGGCGTTGCGGACATTACCAAAACGTCGCAACCCTCGCCCTTTTCGACGAGCGACGAGCGCTGTGCAACCCCGAAACGGTGCTGTTCGTCGCAGACGACGAAAGCAAGGTTTTTGAAAATAACGTCGTTCTGAATTACCGCATGCGTACCGCAGACGATATCAACCTCACCGCTTGACAGCCCTTTCTTAATCTCTTTTTTCTCGGCGGCGGGAGTCGAGCCCGTTAAAGTCTTTACATTATATTCGGGAAAATATCTTTCCAATAGCGCCGCGTTCTGGCGGGCCAGGACCTCTGTAGGGGCTATCATTGCGGCTTGAAAACCCGATTTGACCCCCATATATATGCCGACTAACGCAACTGCGGTCTTGCCGCTGCCGACGTCGCCCTGCAAAAGCATATTCATTTTATGCGGCGAACGGACGGCGGAAAAAATATTCTTAACCGCCGATTTCTGCCCCTCGGTAAACTCGAACGGAAAGCGTGAAATAAAGCTTTTGACGGCCTCTTCCGCAACGGAATAGCGACGCAAACGAACGTCGTCGCGACCGCCTTTTATGACTTTGAACGCAGAAATCAGCAGGAAATACTCTTCCAAAGCGATACGCTCGGAACCCGATTTTACGTCGTCCGAAGTTTCGGGGCAATGAACTTTGAAGTAGGCTTCCGAAAGGGGCGTAAGGTTGTATTTTTTTATCAAAGGTGCCGGAATATGGCTTAAATATGGCACTTTTCTAAGAGCTTGGCGAACGGCTGTTCTGACCACCCCCTGCGTTAAACCGCCCGAAAGGGAATAGACGGGCACAAGCCCTTTCAGGGCGAAGTTTTTATCCGCGCGCTCAAACGACGGGTTGGTCATCTGACAGCCCAAACCGTATTTATTGGTTACTCTGCCGTAGAAAAGGTACTCCGCATTAGTGAGCTTCTGGGCGACGTAGGGCTGGTTGAACCAAATCGCCGTAAACATATACCCGCCCTGCTGACACAGCGCTTTGACGAACGGACGGCGCGCGTAATGGTTGACCTCTACTTTCAGCACCTCGCAAGTGGTGAGTATGACGTCGTTATGGTACGCGTCTTTCAACATAGTTACTCGACGCAGGTCGAGATAATCGCGCGGGAAGTGCCGAACGAGTTCTTCTAGAGTATAGATATTGAGTTTGTTGAAGTCCTTTTCCCGCTTTTCGGAAACGTACTTTATCGTCGTCAGTTTCATAAGCGTTCCGCTTAACCAAGTATCTTATTTTTTGACGGCGGTTTGTTAAGCCGCCAATCGAGCCGTCATTCAATTAAAGGGAAGACTGCCGTCTTCCCTTATTATTTAAAGCATATATGTGGGTCAATTAAGCGTAAAAGCTAAAAGGTATTTCGCAGTTTTCGGGGTAATGCAAGAAGCAAGTAACGCTGTCTAAAACGCAGAGATACGAGTAAGACGAGGTAAGCGTCACACTGTCGAACCCCCAGAGATGCGGTGCAATGCAAGGCGCGGTGATTTTTTACGACGGGAAGCTTACTTTGTGTAAGTGACCCTAGAAAAAATTGCCGCAACAAAGCAGTGTGCCGTAGATTTGGGGGTTATCACTCTAAGGATACCATATAATAATACACAGGTTGCCCGCCGAAATGGAAATCTACGTCGCAGTCGGGGTATTGTTCGGAAAGTTTGCCTGCAAGCTCTTCCGCCTCCTCTTCCTTTACGCCCTCGCCGTAGTATAGGGTTATCATTCCGTGGTCATCGTTTTTAAGCGCTTTGACAAGCTTGCAAGTTGTTTCGGCAATATTGTCGCCCTTGGCAAGTATGCGCTTATTGTTAAGACCGATTATGTCGCCCTCTTTGAGTTTGAAGCCGTTCATCGTCGTTTCGCGCACGGCGTAAGTGACCTGACCCGACGCGACGTTGTCGATTGCGTGGGTCATATTAGTTTTGTTTTCGGGAACCGAAGCTTCGGGGTTGAACGCAAGCGCCGCCGCAAAGCCCTGCGGAACGTTCTTGGTAGGGATAACGTGTATGGTGCGGTTGGTGACAAGTCCTTTCGCCTGTTCAGCCGCAAGAATTACGTTCGAATTGTTGGGGAAAACGAAAACGTTCGCCGCATTTATTTTCTGAACAGCGTCGGCTATGTCCTGCGCGGACGGGTTCATTGTCTGTCCGCCCTCGATTACCCTGTCGCACATAAGGTCCTTGAAAATTTCTTCAAGCCCCTTGCCTGCGCAGATTGAGAGCATACCCATTTCTTTCTTCTCGGCTTCGAGCTTAGCCCTTATCGCGCGGTTCTCTTCAAGCATATTCTCTATCTTGATTCTGTCAAGTTCGCCGAGCTCCAAAGCGTAAGTTAACGCTACGCCGGGCGTATTGGTATGGACGTGAACCTTGATAAGTTCCAAGTCGCCGATACAGATGACGCTGTCGCCTATGTTCATAAGCTTTTCTTTGAGCTTGTCTATATCTGCAAGCGTGGTCATCTTCTTTAAATTGATTACGAAAAATTCCGTGCAATACGCGAACTCGATTTCGCCGAGGTCAAGATTGATTATATCTGCGTTGTCGCCGAAAACGTCGTCGTCTTTCTTTACTTCAGAAGCTTCTGCTGGAATATCCGCAAGGTCGGCTTCTTCACCCGAAAGCGCGGACAAGAAGCCGCGGAGGATAGTCATAAGACCCATACCGCCCGAGTCAACGACGCCGGCTTTTTTCAATACGGGCATAAGTTCGGGTGTTTTGGCGAGGGCTTCGTCGCCGACTTCGATAAGCGCGGTTAAGAAAGGAACGAAGTCTTTGTGTTTGCCAGCGAGCTTGGGGGCGCTTTCCGCCATAAGGCGGACGACCGTCAAAATCGTACCCTCTTTGGGGATAGACACTGCGCCGTATGCGATTTTGGAGCCCGCTTCCATTGCCTTTGCAAAGGTTTTGGTATCGAACGCGTCCTTAGTGTCGCGCACGACCGAGCAGATGCCGCGGAATATCTGCGAAGAAATAACGCCCGAATTGCCGCGCGCGCCCTTTAACGCGCCTTTTGACACAGCGTCGCAAATTTCCTGAAAGCGGTTGGACGAGCAGGCATTCATTTCCCTGACCGCCGATTGGAGAGTGAGCGACATATTCGTACCCGTGTCGCCGTCGGGAACCGGAAAGACGTTTCTTGCGTCGATTTCCGCTCTGTTTAATTCAAGCATTCTCGCGCCGTTCGTAACCATTTTACGAAATTCGGAGCTGTTGACCGTTTTAGACATAAATAATTACACCGTTTAAAATTTTTCTTTCAGTGGCATCGGAAATCCGCACAAACGGCTTTTTAACGGTTTGCGCGGACTGAAATTATAATTTGACACCTATGACGTTGACGTTCACGGTATCTACTATCATACCCGTAAACTTTTCAACTTTGTATTTTACGCCCTCTTTCAAGGACTCGGCAACTGCGTTTATCGATACCCCGTATTTTATAATAACGTTGACGTCGATAAAAATTCTGTCACCCGAGGTCACGACTTTTATGCCTCTTCCGTCGGGTTGTTTTTTCAAAAGTTCCGACAAGGAGTCGGTAAGCTTGCGGGAGCTGGTATCCACTATGCCGTAGCATTCGAGCGCAGCGTTTTTAGCCACCTTTGCGATGGCTGAATCGGATATTGAAATTTTACCGAATACGTTGCTCGTGTTTACTGACATTGTAATCTCCAAAGTTTTGCGTAAATTGCAAAACTGCCGCATTTGCCTTTTATCATTCTAAACCATTTAATCGTAATTTGCAAGAAAAATCGCAAAGTTTTAAGCGATATAAAATTATTTTGTAAAATAAACAAAAAAATAAAACTTACGTCGCATTTTTGATTGATTTTTTTAAAATTGCGTGGTATATTTATTTAGCCGCTTTTGAAAACGGCTTTATTTTGTAACTTTATTTTGTGAAAAGATAAGCGCGAATCAGGTTATCGGCGCGCTTGGAGGTGGAATATGTCGAGAGTATGTACTGTCTGCGGTAAGGGTCAGACGACGGGCAACAACGTCAGCCATTCTAAAAGAAGAACGAGAAGGACGTTCAAAGCAAACGTTCAGAAAGTTTCTTACGTTAGCGGCGGAAAGGTCGTTTCGGGTTACGTTTGCGCAAGATGTTTGAAGACCGTTGAAAGAGCGTAATTTTACGCCCTTCCTTTAACCATATTAAAAAATTAAAAGCGGTTGCGCTTCTCGGCGCGACCGCTTTTTTATGCGTATTTATCCGTACCGTCCGCTTGTTTATGCACTTTTTATCCGCAGACTTCCTTGAATACGCGAAGAAAGTTTTTGTACGCAAGCTTTTCCACGGTTTTAAACGGCAAGCCGTTATCGTGCAAATACTTTAAAATTGCGGGCATACGGGTGCAGTCGGGAACGTCGGGGTTGACGGGGATACCGTCGAAATCCGAGCCGAGTGAAATAACGTCTTCCCCGCCCACGTCTATTATGTGGCTAATGTGTTTCAAAACGTAGCCGAATGCGGGCGAACCGAGGAAATCATTACAGAAATTTACGCCGATTACGCCGCCGCAGTCGGCGATTTTTTTTATGAGTTCGTCGGAAAGGTTCCTGCTGACGTCGATTATTTTCTGTGCGTTTGAATGGCTTGCGACGGCGGGGATTTTTCTGCCCTGTAAAATATCGCGTGCGCCGCCGTCCGACAGGTGGGAAATATCGATTATTATTTTATTGTAATCGAGTCTTTCGACGGCTTCTTTGCCCAGACCCGAAAGCCCCTCGTCAACGCGTTTTTCAAACTGCGGCAAGCCGTTTTCAAATACCAGATTGGGGCTTGCAAATTGATTTTTATTGTTCCAGACGAGGGAAGCCATTCTTACCCCGTCCTTTTTCAAGGCGTCGATTTTTTCAAGGTCGGCGCCAATAAAGCCGAGGTTTTCGACGGTTAGAATTACGCCGACCTTACCCTCGCTTTCGCAACGGATAAAGTCGTTAAAATTCGATATCGGTACCGCAATATGCTTAAGTTTCGGCATTTCGGACTTATAAAAGGAAAGATATTTTTCAAAATCGCGAACGGCACAGTCGCCGTCCGTAAAGATAGCAAAGCACTGCGCCGCACAGTCCGATTTTTTCAGTTTTTCGAGGTTTATCTGACCGCCGAAGGTCAACAGCCCGCCTTGTTGGAAAGCGCCGGCTGTCAGCGTGTCGCAATGTAAGTCTATATACTTCATTTTTTTATAAACAGGCTTAAAATCTTTCTGATTGCCTTGGGCGGTTTTACGCAGATTACGGTCATACTTCCCCCTTTAAAGTTTGTATTAAGTTATATGCGACAGGGTGCTGTAAAGGTTACTTCCCTCTTATATTTTTGATTGCGCAAGCCATATCCGAAGCTTTGAAAACGGCGCTGCCTGCAACCAAGACGTTTGCGCCCGCTTCCCTGATTATTTTCGCATTGTCCTCGGTTACTCCGCCGTCGATTTCTATATCCATATCGGGTCTGCCGATTTTTATAGCGTAGTCACGCGCTTTTTTGACCTTTTCCAATATCTCGGGAATGAATTTCTGACCGCCGTAACCAGGGTAGACAGACATTAAAAGCACCATATCGCACAGCGGGAACACGGGGAAGATATTTTCAACTGGAACGTCAGGGTTCACCACCGCACCGCATTTTACGCCGTATGATTTGATAAGCTGCAAGGTTTCTTGAAGATAGGTATCGGAAATCTTTTTGCAAGCCTTATAGTGCACGGTGATTATATCCGCGCCGGCTTCGGCAAAGAATTTTATCTGGGTTTTGGGGTGCTCTATCATGAGATGCGCGTCGAGGGGCAACTTTGTGAGGGGACGAATATTTTTAACCATCTGTCCGCCGAACGTTATCGGCTCTACGAAAGTGCCGTCCATAACGTCGCAATGAATGAGGTCGGCGCCGCTTTTTTCCAATTTCTTGATTGTTTCGCCCATTACGGAGAAATCGGCCGAAAGTATCGAGGGTGCGATTTTGATTTGCATAATCTTTATCCTTTTAAATTAGTTTTTCCGAACTGCAGAGATTGGGTGCTATACAAAGCGCGCGAGATTTTTCGCAAAGACGTACTTTTTTGTAGCGACCAACAAAAACGTAGCGCAACGCCGCAGGGCGCCCGATTTACGCAGTTAGCCCTTTAAATAGTTAATTCTAAGTTGACCGCACGCGCCGCCGATGTCTACGCCTATCCTGCGGCGCAGAGTTGCCGAAAGCCCGCCTTTTTCCAAGAGTCCCAAAAAGCGGTATGCTTCCTTTTCGGTCACGGTCTTTAAATCCCTTTCCTCAACCTCGTTAAGTCTTATAAGGTTGACGTGGCAAGGCTTGCCTTTAAGAAGCGAAATCAGACCGTCGGCGTGTTCTTTGTCGCAGTTTTCACCACGTATCAAGGAGTACTCGAAAATGTATCTTCTGCCCGTTTTCCCAAAGTAGTATTCGCAGGCTTTAAGTATCTCCGCAATAGAGTATTTTTTAGCGACGGGCATAGTACGCGCTCGACCTTCGTCGGTGGTTTGGTGCAGGGATATGGTCAAATTAACGGGGATTTGCGCATCCGCAAGCGCGTAAATTTTAGGCACGAGCCCGCAGGTGGAAAGGGATATATTTCTTGCCGAAATATTGACCCCGTCAGGCGCCGAAACGTTCTTTAAAAACTTTAAAACTTCGTCGTAATTATCAAGCGGCTCGCCGCTGCCCATTAGCACCACGTTGGTTACGGCGCGGGTTTTCGCGTCGCCGCCGTGCAGTGCGTTCACCGTTAAAATCTGCGAAAGAATTTCGCCCGAAGTGAGGTTGCGGATAAGCCCTTGCAAAGTGCTTGCGCAGAACTTGCAACCCATACGGCAACCGACCTGCGTTGATACGCACTGGGTGTTGCCGTACTTATATTTCATTAAAACGCCCTCTATCACGTTGCCATCCGAAAGCGCGAAAAGATATTTTTCGGTGCCGTCCGACGAAGTAAGGGTTTTTATGATTTTTACGGGCTCGTCCTCGTACTCTTCCAGAATTTTTCCGCGCAGGGCGGACGGGATATTGATTTGGGAAATTTTTTTGCCCTGCATCAGACCCGTATACAGCTGTTTGGCGCGAAAAGGCTTTTCACCCAAAGAAGATATTAAGTTTTCAAGCTCGGTCAAACCAAGGTCTTGAAGAATTTTTTTCATTTACAATATATTTTTAAGTGCGCTAAACACTTCTTCCTTATATGCGGCTGACGGTATAGGTATTGTCTACAAACAAGAGTTCGAGAAGTTCGGAAACTTCACTGCTTTTTATATAGTTTTGCGTTTATTCATTACCTTGCCTTCTAAACGAAGTCAGATAAAACCCTGCGCCGAGCGATAAGTGCGGCAGGAACTGTAAGCCGTACTTCGTTTCTCTGTGGTCAAGCGGCGAAATGGGTTTGTTTAAGGCATATTCGGGGTGCAAACTTAAAAAATTGCAAACTATGCTGTCGTTTTCTTCGGGCAGAACGGAGCAAGTTGAATAGAACAACAGACCGCCCGCTTTGACGTAGCGGGAGCAGTTTTCCAAAATCGCGAGTTGGGTTTTTGTCAAACTTTCGATATCGCTTTCTTTTCTGAAAAGTTTTATATCGGGGTTTTCGTTTATGACCCCCGTGCCCGAACAGGGAACGTCGCAGAGGACTGTATCGAACTTTTCTTCGAAGTCGGGGTTGAAAACAGTGCTGTCGGACTGAATTGCCGCGACGTTGCTTGCGCCCATTCTTTGCGCGTAGGAATTTATAAGTTCGACGCGGTGAGAATGAAGCTCGCAAGCCGTGACTTTTTTACACTTTTCAGCGAGCAAAACAGACTTGCCGCCGGGGGCGGCGCAGGCGTCGAGGAGGCTGTCGCAGGCGGGAATCGCCGCGCAGATTGCAACCGAACCGACCGACTGAAAGGTGTAGTCGCCCGCAAAAAAGCCCTCGTCGCGCACGAAATTCTTGAAAATAAACGTGTTTTCGAACGGAGTTACGGTATGAACGGCGCTTACGTACTTGTCGGCGCCGCGTTCGAAACGGACGCTTACGCCAAGACTGGGCGCCGAAAGAATTTGCACGGCTTCCTGTTTGTAACTTCTGCGTAGCTTTTTCACAAGCCAGACGGGAGCACTGCACTCTATTGCAGTTCTGTCGTCAATTTTTTCGGACAAGGGAGGAATTTCATAGGTTCTGAGGAAAGCGTTGACAAAACCCGCCGTGCCCTCTTTGCCGAGCTTTTTCGTGAGTTCGACCGCAAAATCTACGACCATATAGTCGTGTTTTGAAAGAAATTCGAGCATATAGAGCGCGATTTTTAAGATGATTTTAACCGCGCTTTTTGGCTGCTTTTTTGCGTTATACCCCAATATATGCTCCAAATAAACGTCTTTTTCAAGCACTCCGTAACAAATTTTTACGGTGCGGGCTTTATTTAAAAACTCGACGGGGGTTTCTGATATGGCTTGTTTTAAATACTTACCCTCTTTATATACTTTTGTAAGTATCAGGTACGGGTCGGTTAAGGGGTTATTCAAGTAAGTCCCCTACCTTTATCTTTCTGCCGTTCACAAAATCCGCGGCTTTCATTCTTTTGCCGCCCGCAGGCTGTAATTCCGTCAATAAAATAGAGCCGTTACCGCAACTTACGGCAACACCGCGCTTGTCCGCGGAAAGAACTTCGCCCGCTTTGCCGCCCGAAAGCGCGCCTACCTCTGCGTTATAGATATTCAAAATAGCGCCGTTGAAATCGCAAAAAGCGGCAGGGGCGGGACTGAAAGCTTTGATTAAACGGCACACATGTTGGGGCGTAGCCGAAAAATCGAGCTTCCCGTCCTCTTTTTTTATTTTAGTGCAATAGGTAGCAACGGCGTCGTCCTGCATTAAAAGTCGGGGCTCGCCCTTTTCTAAAAGTTCAACGGCTTCAAGCGCGGCGTCGGCGCCGAGCGCGGAAAGCTTGGCGCTGAGTTCTCCGCAGGTCAGATTTCCTATTTCACACCTTTTTACAAGCAACATATCTCCCGTATCGAGAGCGAGCTCGGTACGCATAACCGTAACGCCTGTATGCGATTCACCCCCCAATATGGCCGATTGAACGGGGGACGCGCCGCGATATTTCGGAAGCAGTGACGCGTGAATATTCCACACTCCGCCCATAAAGCAGTTTAAAACTTCATTTGTTAAAAGCTGTCCGTAGGCGCAGGTTATCATAATATCGGCACCGAGTGCGGAGAGGGTCGGGCAATTATCTCTGATTTTTTTGAAATCAAACACGGGCAAGCCCTTTGAAACAGCGTACTTTTTTACGGGCGTCGGGGTCAAGACCTGTTTTCTGCCGACGGGCTTGTCGGGCTGGGTGACGACCGCCACTACCTCTTTACCCGCTTCTATTAACTTTTCAAGCGCGGGAACCGCAAACTCCGGCGAACCCGCAAAGACGATTTTCATAGTTATACCTTATTAATGCGTTTTGTAACCGCCGTCGCGCGGCAGACAGAAAAGCAGTCGCAATCAGTGCGCTTTGCGTACACGATTATGCGGAGCGAAGTTTAACGAAGTATACCGCAATGATTGCGGAGATGTCAGTCCTCCGACGGCAAGTCGTATAATTCTTCGGCTATGTCGGTGTAAAGCCTGCCGTCCAAGTGGTCCAGCTCGTGACAGACAGCGCGGGCAAAAAAGCCCTCTGCCGTGAGTTTGTGTTTTTTACCAAACCTGTCGCGATACTCCGCCTTGACTTTATACGGGCGGCGGACGGTGCCCTGCTTGCCTTTGACCGAAAGGCAACCCTCGGGGCCGACCTGCTCTCCTTTGGTCGCGATAATGACGGGGTTAATAAGCTCGAAAAAGCCCTCGTCCACGTCTATTACGACTACCCTTAAAGCAAGACCTATCTGCGGGGCGGCAAGTCCTGCGCCGTTCTCGGCGCGGACTGTTTCTTTCATATCGGCAAGGAGCTGCCAAAGCTCTGAATTGAACGTTTTAATTTCACTGCATTTTTCTCTTAAAACGGGCTCCCCCGTCTGAACGACGAATTTTACTGACATTTTTTCTCCTTTACGAAAGGTTGGTGGGGTTTTCTTCGACGTAGACTAGGACGTCGGAAGTAGTGCGGCTGACCGAAACGGCGTAGATTTTTTGTAAAAGCGCGTAACTTTTAAGCCGCATTAGCACCTGATAGCGGTGTTTGCCCTGAATTTTTTTGACGGGCGAGTGCATTTTGTTGAGGAATATAAATTCTTTGGGGTTGGTCTTTTTAAGCTCTTCTATGTCGAAATACACGCCTTTAAGCGCGTCGAGCGCTTTTTTATCGTCCTCGCCCGTGACCATTACACGGCAGATAAGGGAATACGGCGGAAAATACGTTGCTTCACGGATTTTTATTTCGTTGTTGAAAAAGCCCTCGTAGTCGTAATTTACGGCGTAGCGCAAAATATAGTTTTCGGGGCAATAGGTTTGCAAGACGACTTTGCCTTTCATATCCGCTCTGCCGCTTCTGCCCGCGACCTGAGTTATGAGCTGGAAAGTCCGCTCTCCGCTTCTGTAATCGGAAAACTGCAAGCTCATGTCCGCATCTAAAATTCCGACGAGGGTTACGGCGGGGAAGTCGTGCCCCTTTGCTATCATCTGCGTGCCAACGAGAATATCGGCTTCCTTTTTAGCGAATTTGCTTAATATTTTATAGTGACCGTCTTTTCCCGAGACGGTATCGTTATCCATTCTTATTATTCTAGACGCGGGGAATAGTGCCGAAAGCTCTTCGACCACGCGCTGGGTGCCCGTGCCGCTGTAACGGATATGAACGCCGCCGCAATCGGGGCAAGCGGGAAGCATTCTGTATCTCGTGCCGCAGTAGTGGCATTTTAAGCAGTCTTCTTCGCTATGATAAGTCAGACTGACGTCGCAGTTTTCGCACTTTGCGACGTAGCCGCAGTCACGGCAGATGACCTTTTGCGAATAGCCTCGGCGATTAAGAAATATAATCGCCTGATTGCCGCTTTTCAAAGTTGCGTCGAGCTCTTCGCGGAGCGCCGCCGAAAAAGGCGAGGGGTTGCCGCGTTTCACTTCTTTACGCATATCCGAAATAACGATTTCGGGCATAGGTCTTTTATTTATCCGTTCGGGCAGGGTGACGAGGTTGTAATTGCCCTCTACCGCCTCTTTATAGCTTTCGACGGACGGAGTTGCACTGCCTAAAATCAGCTTGCAACCGTTGTATTCCGCACGCATTTTAGCGACCTCTACCGTAGAGTAGCGCGGTGAGGTTTCGGAAAGATACGAAGAGTCGTGCTCTTCGTCGATTATGATTGCGCCGATATTTTCAAGCGGGGCGAAGACTGCGCTTCTGGCGCCGATTGCGATTTTGGCTTCACCCGAACGTAGGCGCCACCACTCGTCGAATCGCTCGCCTGCGGAAAGTCCGCTGTGGATTATCGCCGCCTCGCCTTTAAAGCGGGCGCGGAGCTGGGAAAGCATTTGCGGGGTAAGAGAAATTTCGGGAACAAGGAATATTGCGGATTTGCCTTTTTTAATTTCGTTTGCGATAATTTGAAGATAAATTTCGGTTTTACCGCTACCCGTCACACCGTGAATAAGGTGCACGCGTTTTGGCGAAGTTTCGATACTTTCTATCGCGTTGCCCTGCATATATGTCAAAATTTTGGGGTTTTCTTCGGAAATTATTTCGGGTACGGGGTTGCGCTTTATTCTGCGCTTTTCAACAGCGATTGCGCCCTTTTCTTCCAGAGAATTGACGGCGCCGCGGCCGAATTCGTTACAAAGGTAGGTATAATCGCATTCTTCGCGCGTAGAAAGATAGTCTATAATCTCCCTCTGCCTTTTTGCCGATTTTGAAATTGGTGCCGCAATATCATTTAGTTTCGCGTATTTTTTATAAATTTCACGCACCTTTCCAAGGCGCATTTCGGAGGGCAGAAACAGTCTTAAAACCGATGCTTTCGGCACTTTATAGCGCGAAGAAAGGCGCTCCGTGAGAGAAAAACACTCTTCCTGAAGCGCGGGTAATTCGTCGAATACTTCCTTGACCGGTTTTATCTTTTCGGGCGGGTACGAGGACTTTTCGGACACGCCGAGAATAAAGCCGTCGATTATTCTGCCGCCGAAAGGCACTTTAACGCGGCTACCCGCCTTGGTATCCGGCGGGCAGGAATACTCGAATATTTTGTCCACTTGGCTGTGGGCAATGTCGACTATGACCTGTGCGTACACTTATAGACTTAGTCCTTTACGCACTTAATCTTACCGTTCGCTATCTCTCGCGAGGCAACGGCAAGTTCTTTGATTATCTCTTTGCTTGTTGCGTTCTGACCAGCGGTCTGCTCGATTATCTGCCTTGCACGCTTTGACGCGACTACGCAAAGGCAATAGCGCGAAACGGGCTGTCCGTCAGTACCGAGCTGTTCTATAAGTACGTCTACGGGGGGATTGTTTATCATATATTTAAACTCCTTATTTATGCATTATATCTAAAACTAACAAAAGCAAACAAGACAAGGCGAATGCGGGGAACCCGAGCGAGCTTACTTTGCGTAAGGGAACGATGGTTATCGCAGTTCTACCCGGTATTGAGTAACTTATATAAGTTTCAATTTTTTGATTAGATTTTCTAATTTTTTTACACACTCGTCGAGGTCGTCGTTGACCACGCAATAGTCGTATTCGTCTTTACGGGATAGCTCGTATTCGGCGCGTTTGAGGCGTTTTTCTATTTCCTCTTCGGTTTCGGTGCCCCTGCCTTTGAGCCGTTCTTTCAAAGTAGCTTCGTCTGGGGGCAGAAGCATTATAAGCACAGCTTCGGGGTGGGACCTCTTCGCTTGAAGTGCGCCGTCCACCTCTATCTCCAAAACGACGTCGCGGGACAGAAGCTGCTCTTCAACGAACTTTTTAGGCGTGCCGTAATAGTTGCCGAAGTGTTCGGAATACTCCAAAAAGCCGCCGTTTTCTATATCTTTTAAAAATTTTTCTTTCGAAATGAAGAAGTAAGATTTGCCCTCGACCTCGCCCTCTCGCATTTTTCGGGTGGTGCAGGAAACGCTGAGCGCGTAGTTGCCCGTGCTTAAAAGTTGTTTTACAACCGTGCCTTTGCCGACGCCCGACGGACCCGAAAGGACGATAAGAAGATTTTTACTCGACATTCTGGACCTGCTCCCGCACCTTTTCGATTTCATTCTTTAAAGCAAGACCCAATCTGGTTATTTCCAAATCGTTTGATTTTGAACAGATTGTATTGGTTTCGCGGTTAAATTCCTGCACCAGAAAGTCCAGCTTTCTGCCGACGAGCGTTTCGCGGCAGATGTCGCAAAACTGTGAGATATGGGAGTGCAGGCGGGTAAGTTCTTCGTCGATATTACTTTTATCGGCGAAAATCGCGGCTTCGGTTAAAAGCCTGCCCTCGTCCACCTCTACGCCGTCTAAAATCTTTTTCATTTTGGTTTCGAGCTTCTGTCTGTAATTTAGCGCAACCAGCGGGGCGCGTTTTTCAACGTCGGAAACGAGTTTTTCTATAGTTTTCATTCTCGAAAGCATATCCGCTTCGAGCTTTTTACCCTCCGCTTCGCGCATTACGTTCAGTTTTTCGAGGGCGGCTTTAAGCGCGGTTTTGAGTGCGGAAATAAGCTCTTCGTCAGCGGCGGAAACGTCTTCGGACTTGATTACGTCGGGATAGCGGAGTATACCGCTTACGCTGATATCGTCGGCGGCGTCGGGAAAAAGAGCTTTTATACGCTTTGCGGCGGCGACATACGATTTTGCGGTTTCTTCGTCGAGGTAAAGCGATTTTTCACGCTCGCGCTTGTCGGAAAACGACACGAATATATCTGCGTGACCGCGTGTGAGGTATTCGCGCAAAACCGAGCGGACAACCTCTTCGTGGGCGACAAAAATTCTGGGTGCTTTGATTGCCGCGTCGAGATAGCGGTTGTTGACCGTTTTTATCTCGACGGTGAGCTCTATTCCGCCGCTTTTATACTCGCCCCTGCCGTAACCCGTCATACTGTACATTTTTACACCTCAGCCAAGCCGTAAATTATTTTATAATTTAATTATAACAGCGTTTTTCGGAAAATACAAGCAAAAGCGGCGGTTTGAAAAATTTTTCAAACCGCCGCTTTTAACTTAAAAAAGTTCTTTTTTTAAGTCGATTGCGTCATTTTCGGTTATCTGACGTACGACCTTACAGGGGTTGCCGTAGGCAAGCGAGTTTGCGGGGATTTTCCCTGCGACCACCGAGCCTGCGCCGATTACGCAACCTTCGCCGATACTAGCGCCCGCAAGAATCGTTACGTTGCCCGCTATCCAGCAATTATCGCCTATTGTTACGGGCGCGCCGTACTCCTTGTCGGTCATATAGCCGTCGGCGTGAAGATAGGGATTTCTGTCCGCATATCTCAACGGGTGCTTAGGCGCAAGAATAGCGACGTTCGGGCCGAAAAAAACGTTGTCGCCTATCGTCACCGGGCAGGTGTCGAGTACGGTAAGATTGAAGTTTGCGTAAAAGTTTTTGCCGACCTTTGTAAAAACCCCGTAATCGAAATGGACGGGTCCTTGCAGGTAAGTTCCCTCGCCCCTGTTCGGTAAAAGTCCGTCGAGAATCTTTTCCCGTTTTTTAAAGCAAGTTTCGGGCGTGCCGTTATATTTTATGCAGAGAGCGTGGGCGCGGGAGCTTATCGCTCTTAATTCCTTGTCGTGCGGGTTGTAAATTTTACCCGCTAGCATCTTTTCTTTTTCCGTCATAATTCAATTATACGGCGTATTAAAAATTTGTCAAGAGAAATCAATAATCTGCTCTGGAGTCCGAAGTGATGCCTTTTATGCGCGTAGTAACCAAATGGTACTGGTTCTTGGGACTGACCTCGAAAAGCGTTATATTTTGCGTAGAAGTTGCGATTGCCCCCGATATATCCGCGAAATAAGCCGTTCTTCCAGCCACCATTACGACGGGAATTCCGTACAGAAACGAGTAGGCGCGGATGAGAAGCGGCGGTACGTTGTCGCGCACTTCTTCAAGCACGGCGATTATGACGTTGCAACCGCACATGGAAAGGCTTTTGAACGTTTCGGGGAAAAGCAAGTCGTTTTCGACGCACAACCCTATCTTGCAACCGTTGACGCGATAGAAGCCGAGTGACGAGCCGCTTTTTACGTCCTCGCAGTCCAAAACGTGTAACATATCCGATATGCCGAGAAGTTTACCCCTGTCCGAAACTGCCGCAGACTTTCTTAAAAGCCCGCGACTGACCGTTTTACAACCGCAGACGATGCCGCAGTCGGCTTCCTTGGAAAGCCTGGCAACCTTATCGAATTTTTCGGTTTCGCCTTTCAGCTCTCGCTCATAGTCCACTTCGCCGAGTCCGCCGAAACCGAAAACCGCCACGTCACAGTCGGGAAGGACATCGGTTTCCGCCACGGTGCCGCCATTTACAACGCAAAATACCATATTGTACATTTTATTACGGTTGCGCCGAAATTGTTAAAAACAAGTTTTATTTAAAGCTACGCGCGCATATCTTATTTTAAAAAGCGCTTTGGCGCTGCGAGGTGTTACGGTGAAAAAATTTATTGCAATTCTGGTTACGGTCTGCGCCGCCTTCTTGTGCGCGTCCTTTGCCGCCTGTTCGCAGGATAACGGTAAAATGACCTCTTACGACATTTTCTGTATCTACGACGACGAAACGGCGACCCTGTCGGGTACGATGAACGTCGAATACTACAACAACACCGAAAACGAGATTAGCGATTTGAAGTTCAACCTTTACGGCAATGCGTTCAGAGAAAACTCCGCTTTCCCGCCCGTATCGGCGACATACAGCGCCAAGGCGTACTATGCGGGCGAAAGCTATGGCTCTATGACGGTCGAAAACGTTGAAAACTGTGCGGGTTGGTCAATCGGCGGAGAAGACAAAAATATACTTGTTGTGAATCTGTTGACCCCCATATATCCCGAAGATACCGTGGTTTTGACCGTCAACTACACACTGGTTCTCGCCAAGGTTAACCACCGTACGGGGGTTACGCAGAACACGGTGAATTTAGGGAACTTCTATCCCGTGCTATGCGCGTATTCGAGCGAAGGGTTCGTTGAGTGCAACTATTATTACTGCGGCGACCCGTTCCTTTCGGAGTGCGCAAATTACTCGGTTACGATAGATATGCCCGAAAAATACGTGGCGGCGGCGAGCGGAAAGCTGACGGACGAAAGCTGCGTCAACGGCAGAAAGAAGTGCTCTTACACTTTAAAAAACGCGCGTGACTTTGCGTTTGTGCTTTCTGATAAATTCGAGGTGATTTCCGAAAACGCGAACGGGGTAGAAGTTTTTTATTACTACATTTCGGACGGCAACGCACAGAATTCGCTTGCCGTCGCGGTGGAAAGCCTTAACTACTTTTCGGAAACTTTCGGCGGGTACGTCTACCCCACTCTTTCCGTTGTGCAGACGGGGTTCTGTTACGGCGGTATGGAGTACCCCGCGCTTACTATGATTTCCGACGGTATGGATAAGGATAATACCTTATACACTATCGTTCACGAAAACGCGCACCAATGGTGGTACGCGATGGTTGGCAGCGACCAGATGAACGACGCCTGGCAGGACGAGGGATTGGCGGAATACTCGACTGTGATGTTCTTTGAAAGCCACCCCACTTACGGGTTTACGCGCAAGGGAATGATTAATTCCGCGACGAGCTATTACAGGGCGTACTTTACCGTTTTCAGTCAACTGAAAGATTCTGCCGACACGCGTATGCACAGGCATCTGAAAGAATTTACGAGCGAGCTCGAATACAACAACGTGACCTACAACAAGGGAATGATTTTGTTTGAAATGCTTCGCACTTCGCTCGGCGACGACAGGTTTTGCGATGGGCTTAAAAAGTATTTCGAAGCAAACTGCGGAAAAATCGCTTCCGCCGACGAACTTATCGGGTGCTTTATTAAAAGCGGCGTTGACGTCGAGGGGCTTTTCAACGCTTTCCTCGAAGGCAAAATTTTGATTTAAAGTAAAAACTGAAAGACCCGCCGCGTTCTTTGCCCGCGGCGGGTCTTATTTTTCTTCGATATACTCAATAATTTCTTCCACCTTGCACTTGAGAATTTTACAAAGGTCATCTATCTTGGCGGTAGTTATGCCTTGCCCTTTACGCAATCTGTCAATCGTACCACTGCTTATTCCGTATGTATTGATAAGCGCATAAGTAGTTATTCTCTTTTCTTTTAAAGTATTCCATAACGGTGAATAACTTATCATAATTTAGATTATAAAATATGGTCACTTGCTTGAAAAGAGCCATAAATATGGCTATAATATCTTAAAATGGAGATAATAAATGAAAACACCTGAGGAAAGAGAGGCTATAATAAAGGCTATGCTTGAAAGCAGAGTCGAAAAAAATGTTTTGCTTACGGAAATAAGATTTATTTTAGAAGATTATTTCACGGGAAAATTTGAGCAAGCTGATAATAAAATCAACATCAATCTTTACAACGGTCAAAAATTTGAATTATTGTTAAATGAAATTTAAATTCTGCCCAGAAACTCGTTATACCCCGCAGGGTTGCGTATGCGCCCGACGGGGTTATTTTTTAGCAATTAATTTTAACTTTAACTTGCAATCTGAAATATAATAATGTATAATACTAATACTAAAAAAATTAACTGCGCAAGCAACAAACCGTATTTAGGCGGTTATTTGAGTGAACGAGGTTATATGGACGTGCCTGACAGTTGCAATTTAATATTATAATGAATTAATTCCGTTGCATAAATTTGTCCTTGCACGGAATTGTTCCGTGCATTTTTTTTGACAAATTTACAGGAGGTGCTTATATGGTTAAGTATTTTTTCTCCGCCGACGACGGAAAGCTGATTAGACGTGAAAATTTTACCGACAGGTGCTGGGTCGATATGGTCGACCCCACCGACGACGAGTGCGAGGACGTTGCTTCGTTTTCGGGCGTGCCCGAAGATATGATTAAAGCCGCCCTCGATGAAGAGGAACGCGCGCGTTCGGAATTCGACGAGGGGTGCAGTATGTTCGTTGTGGACTGCCCTATTATGGAAGAGGGCGCAAACGGCGACAGTTACACCACCCTGCCCCTTTCCATAATTTATAATTCGCGGTGCATAATCACGGTCAGCCTGAAAGGCAATACCGTTTTAAAAGAATTTATCACGGGCAGAGAGCGCGTTTTCTGCAACAAACCCGTGCACTTCGCGCTTACGTTTATGCTGAATAACGCGAAGAGGTTTTTGTACTGTCTGAAACAGATTGACAGAAAAAACCGCCGTATTCAGAACGAATCCGGCGAAACCATGAAAAACGCAGAAATCATTCAGCTACTCGATTTGCAGAACTCGCTGGTCTACTTCTCCACCTCGCTCACCGCGAACGAGAGGGTGCACGAGAAGCTTTCAAAAGTAGAAGCCGTGAAAAGCAACGAAGATTACGAGGACCTTTACGACGACGTAAGTATCGAGAACAAACAGGCTATCGAAACCTGTAATATATACAAAAACATTCTCTCCGTCACAATGGACGCATACGGCTCGATGATTTCAAACAACTCGAACGATTCGATGCGTAAACTTACGATTATCACAATTCTGCTTGCCGTACCGACTATGATTGCGGGATTCTGGGGAATGAATATGCCCGTTCCGTTTCAGGACGGATACGCGTTCTGGCAGACGGGGTGGTTCTGGCTGGTTGTTGCGGGAACGATATTTCTGACCGCGGCTATTGCGCTTGTACTTATGAAAGGCAATCCTTTCAGGAAATTCAAGACAAAAAAGCACAGAAAAAAGGAACGGCACGGCAAAAAAGACAAGTAAATATTTTTTAAAAACGCGACGGAGCGAAGCCGTCGCGTTTTTTTATATGAAATTTTTTTTGTAGCGTTTGTTTATTTTTATAAATTCCGTCAATAACCTATCCGTAACGTACGGGGTGAGTGTATGCGGCTTGCAAGACTTTTATGCATAACGATATCAGCTGTATTCGTGCTTGCGGCGGTCGCGCTGCTGCCGCAAAATCTTTGCTTCGAAAGCGGCAGTGCGTATACCTTCTACTGCGGTACAAGTTCGGCAGACTGTAAAGTCGTGACCGTTAAAAGCTTTGCCGCTTTCGAAAAGCTACGCCTTAAAAACGTTTGCGGGGAAAGTACGGACTATAAAAACCTCGATTTGGAAAGCTTTTTGGAGAGCGTGGACGGTAAAGTCCTGTTCACCGAGGAGTTTTCGGACGGGATTAACTACTACTGCTCCGCCGACCTGCCCTACTCCGTCAACCTTTACGGTAAAGAGATAAACCTGCACATTGCCGTGCGGAAAGATACTGCAAGAGTGGCTTCGCCGATTATTTTCGGCGGATATTAAAACCACTGATTAAAAGGCTTGAATGCTGTCAAGAAATAAAAAAAGGAGTTAAAAAATATGAAAAACAAGCAAAAAACCCAACCTACGAAAAAAAGAATTTTAATGTACTACCTCATTCTGGCGGCTTGCCTTTTGGTCATTGCCGCTGTAACCGTCGGCGTTGTGTTCGGCGTCAGGGCGAATAATAACCTTCCCTCTATTAATGTGCCCAACGAACCCGATAACCCTGACAAACCCGATAAGCCCGACGAACCCGTCGTAGACACGTCTACAAAATACGAGTTCATCGTGCCCGTTCAGACCGTAAACGTTACCCAGACGCACGTTCTCTGGCACAACAAGACCCTGAACATCTTCCGCCTGCACAACGGTATGGATTTCGGCGCGAATGCGGGTACCGAAGTTTACGCGGCAGTTGACGGGACCGTAAAAAGCGTAAATATCAACGACAGGCTTTACGGCGCGGTAATCGAAATAGAGCACGCGGACGGCGTGAGAACGGTTTACAAGTTCGTCGAACCCGTTTCCACACTCAAGGCGGGCGATACCGTTAACCGCGGCGACGTGATTGCGACGGTTGCCACCGCTACGGGCGTCGAGAACGCTGACGGCGAGCACCTGCACTTCGAAGTTTACAAGAACAATACGGCGCAGGACCCCGATTTGTATCTGAATATAATTTCCAAATAATGCCTATTTAAAGCCGATAAAAGCCGCCTTAAAGGCGGCTTTTATCGCTTTATTTTAATAATTAACAAAAATGTTAATTTTGTTGTTAATAAACACAAAGAAATGTTAATTATGAAAAATAGTTACACTTAAATTTTTTGTTTTTTGTTAACCTCACAAAAATTATTAAAACTAACATAAAATAGTGTTAATAAGTAACAAAAATACAATTTTGAAAATTTTTAAAAATGTTATTGACTAACAAAAAAACAGGTGCTATACTGCATTTGCTATCAAAGTTCGGGAGGTAAAAAAATGATTTACGATTTGTTAAACGAGCTTGACGACAGAGAGGGCGTGACCCCCCTTGAGTACGAAGTCTTAAACTGCGCGAGATAAGCGTTACGCTTTTTGCGTAGTTTATTTACCAAAGCGTTTGACTTACAAAACAAAAATAAATTTAAGCTGAATTTTAAGCGCCGCGGCGAAAATCGCCGCGGCGTATTTCATTCCCCGAGTTTTTCCAAAGTCAGCCCCGAATAATTAATTACGGCGCACCTCTCTACCCCTGCCATCGGCGAAAGAAGATAGTCCGAAAGGCACTTTATTCTTACGCCGCGTTCCTCGGCGGCGCGTTTTATCGCTTCGTCAGACGGCGCCGCGGGAAAAGACGCTATTACGTGAAGTCCGCTGCCGCTGTCCTTTACGACGCAGCCCTGCACGGCGGCAAGCTTTTTTAAAAGCTTGCCGTGAATCGTTCGGTAATAGTTCTTCAGCCTGTTAAGGTGACGTTCGAAGTAGCCGCCGTCAAGCATTGCCGCAAGCGCTTTCTGCTCGAAAAGCGGCACGAAGCTTGCGCCGTGCGAGAATATGCGCATAAACCTTTCGTACAAGGCGGGCGGCAGTACCATATAGCCCATTCGCATAGACGGCGCCAGACTTTTGGAAAAGGTGTTCATATAAATTACGCGGTCGGGGCACAACCCGTAAGTGCACTGCAAGGGCTTGCCCGAAAGCCTGAACTCGCTGTCGTAGTCGTCCTCGACGACGTAGCCGTCTTGCGCCTTTGCCCAATCTATAAGTGCGGAGCGGGCAGAAACGGGCATCACCGCGCCCGTGGGGTATTGGTGCGACGGCGAAACGTGCGCTACGTCCGCCTGACTGCTTTTGAGCAGGCTGACGTCCATTCCTCTTTCCGTTACGTTTATCGGAAGAAACCTTGCGCCGTTCAAGGCGTAAGTCGAAGAAATTTTGCCGTAGCCGGGGTTTTCGACCGCGTACAGCTTATCGCGGCCGAGAAGCTGTACGATTACGCCGTACAGGTGCTCGGCGCCCGCGCCTATTACTATGTAGCGCGGGTCTACGTCTATCCCGCGGGAACGGTACAAATATGCGGCGACGGCGCATTTAAGTTCTTTATCGCCGTCGCAGGGGACACGCTCTAAAAGGTGCTCCCCACAGTCCGATAAAACGGCGCGTATTAGCCTTGCCCATACCGAAAACGGGAACATATCGGAGGGGGTATTTCCTTTTACGAGGTCGATTCTATATTTCGCTTCCTCCGCGCTTTTTCCTTCGGTTTGCCGCGCGGGGCGTGACCTGAGCCCCTCCCCGACCATTTCTACGAAAAAGCCGCTGCGCTCTTTCGAGCGGATATAGCCCTCGGCAAGAAGCTGGTCGTATGCGAGCTGTACGGTAACGACGCTGACGTCGAGTTCGGCGGCGAAAGCGCGCTTCGAGGGAAGTCTTTCCCCGAACTTTATTTTGCCGCGCAAAATATCGTCGCGCAGGAGCGTATATAGGGTGTAGTATTTGTTTTTGCCCGATAAATCGTAATTAAACATATTATTCTGGTATTATAAAATTATATCAAATTGATTATTCTAATAATATCACCACGTTGATACAATAGTCAACGATATGAAAACTGTTAAAAACAAAAAAGCGTTTTTTACGACAAAGTGGCTTACCTACACCGCGCTTATGACGGGGCTGGTCGTGGCGACAAGCTTTATCCCCTCGGTTCCCGTAACCGTGAGCGGAAATCTTTATTGGTGCGACTGCATTATTTTTATCGCCGCGTATCTTCTCGACCCGCTTGCGGCTTTCATTGCAGGCGGGGTCGGAACACTACTGTTCGACGTTATAAAGGGAAACGGATATATGATGTTTGCCTCGCTTATTATTCACGGGCTGCAAGCTGTAGCGACGTCGGCAATTTTGCACTTTGTCTTTGCGAAATTACCTAAAAAGCTTGAACCCGTTTGGGCGCTGATAGCGTCGATAGTGGGCGGAGCCATAGTAATTTTGGGATATTTTATTCAAAGATACTATATTTTGCACACAGAATGGATTTACATAGGCGACAAGGCGATTGCAAACGTTATACAGGAAATTGTCGGAATTTCGATTGCGATGTTTATCTGCTATGCAACAACGTTTAAAAAACAGCTTAAAAGCGCGCATCTTTTGCCTGACTTCGGGGGCGAGGTGCTGGAAAAGAAAAAAGTGACGGATGAAGTTACAGAAAACGAAAATAGCGAAGCCGCCTAAACATTTTAAAATTAAGGC
>CAJTVA010000009.1 GCA_910579585.1 uncultured Christensenella sp. | reverse complement strand
TTTTATTTCGCAGATTTGAGACATAGCGTTGTCTAACGCAGTCATAACACTTATGCGCTCTTGTACAGGGTTCGAGGGTTTGGCTTCCCACCTTTCACAAAATTCCCGTATTTCTACAATTTCCTTGACTTCCCAACACCGTCCGCAATTGGTTTGAAAATACGAAAACCCGATTTTAGTAAAAAATGCGTCGAAAAACTTGCAATTTCTACATTCTTTATTCATTTGGGCACCCCGCCTATTATTATAATTGAGTATACTCAATATGTCAAATGAGTTTTCTCAATTTTGATAATATTTTTCTATGATAATTTCCCAGCGCATAAAAGAATTAAGATTAGAAAAAAGCTTATCGCAAAAGCAACTTGCTTTAAAAGTTGGGTGCAGTACTTCGATGGTCTGTCGTTGGGAAACTGCAGACTGCGAACCCACTGCAACGGCAATTTTAAAATTGTCGGAAGCGTTAGACTGTACGACCGATTATTTACTAGGCAAGACCGACGTTTTCTGAAAACTTGAATTATCGTTTCCGTCATTCGCTTTGTGTACATTTTAGTATACGCAAAGCGTATGTGTCAAGCAAAAATATACGTTTTTTGTATATACTGATTGCGGGGCACGTTTGAAATGCAGATTAAATTCAGTGAAAATTTAAGAAAAGCTTTAAGCGACAAAAACGAAACTCAGGCCGACCTTGCTAAACACCTGAACACAACGCAGGCGACCGTAAGCAGATGGATATCGGGAGTTAACGAACCCGATTTACAAACGTTTTTAAACATTTGCGAGTATCTGGACGAAACCCCTAACGACTTGCTCGGCTATAACGAGTAATAAAACCCTTCCGCAAAACATAAAATATACCACCCATAGCGGGTGGTATTTTAATTTGTAATGGATAGTGAGGTCTGAATGGAAGAGGGACACAATTTAACGATAGAGCAGTGCAAAAGAATAACGGCAACCGCAATAACAGGCGTAGACGCGTTTTCGGATAAGCAAATTTTGCTGTCGTACCAGAACGGCAGAATTGTAGTAAACGGCAGCGGAATGAAGATAGTCAATTTCTCTAAAACCAGCGGCGCCTTTGCCGCCACGGGCGAAATCACGGCCGTCCGTTACCTGCAAAAAGGCGGCAGTCTCCGTCAAAAACTATTTAAATAATTCTCTGCGCAAGCAAAACCACGCTTTTGCGTCAGCGCACCCCGTTTGTGCAAACCTGCACCTCGGCTAGGTGAATTCGCGCGATTATAAGTTTGTGTGCTAATAAAAATCGCGCGAAGAGGGCGAGAAGCCCTTAAATCACGAAAAATCGCAGGCGCAGAATAGCCAAGATTTTTGTGAGCATAATTATGCAATTTTTCGTATTTATGATATGTCTTTTTTGCGGTATAGTCAGCGGCGTAGTATACGACGTTTTGTATATCGCCCGCACCGTTTTGTGCGGAGTAGATAAAACCGCCTATACCGTAAAGGACAAAATTTTCATAATAGCCGCCGATTTTTTGTATTGCCTCGTCTTTGCGGCAGGCTATATTTTCACGTCGGTAATGTTTGATTTTGAAGGACTGCGCCTGTATATGCTTATAGGCTGTCTTTTGGGTGCGCTTATTTATCTGAAAAGTTTCCATTTAATAGTTGCATTTTTCTGCAACAAAGTTTATAATGGAATAACCAAACAAAAGGAGAAACGCTGTGGAAGAACAAAAGCGCCTGCGACTGGCGGCGGCGATAACGGTCAACTTAATACTGCTTATAGCAATTCTGACCGCAGTGATAATCTATCAGTTGGCGTCGATAGCGGCGGTAAACAGACAAAGAAACGCCATAAAAAACGAAATCGCTCAGTACGAAGAGTTGTTAAAAAACGGACAAAAGGACTTGGATTATCTTAAATCCGAACAGTTTCTTTTGGATAAAGCGTTTGAGCTCGGTTATTATTTCCCTAACGATTAAAATGAAAATTTCAGCAATAGATATAGGTTCAAATTCCGTCCGTCTTGCAGTATTCGCGGACGGAAAAACTTTATATAAGCGCCTTGAAACCACCCGCCTCGGCGAGGGGGTTTCCTCGGGCAGATTAAAAGAAGAAGCAATCGAACGCACCGCCCGTGCCGTAAACCGGCTTTTCGAAGTCGCGCAAACGGACGGCGCCGAAAAGGTTTACGCCTTTGCAACCGCCGCGGTTCGCTCGGCTGAAAACGGGCAGGCTTTCGTAAACCGCGTCAAAGCCCTTTGCGGACTTACCGTCGAGGTTTTAAGCGGTGAAGAAGAAGCAAAGTGCGGAATTTCCGGCGCGCTTCAAGGCGGCGACGGAGGAATTATCGACGTCGGCGGCGCCAGCACCGAAGTAACCGTTCAGAAAAACGGACAAGTCCTATATACGAAAAGCGTAAATATCGGTACCGTCCGCCTTTACGACGCGGCGGCGCGCGATAAAGAAAAGCTTTTAAAAGTCATAAAAAAAGCCGTTGCGGAATACGGCGGTTTCACTTGTCCCGATTTGCCGATTTACGCAATCGGCGGCACGGCGTCGCGTTTGGGTTCGATTAAGCATAAATTAACGGAGTATCGCCCCGAGATTACGGACGGTACTGTATTGACGCTTGAAGAGATGTACGGTTTAGCAGATAAACTTTTAAGTATGTCCGTAGAAGAAATACGCGCAACAACCATATGCGGCAGATCTGCCGAAATCGTGGGCGGAGGCTGTCTTTTAATGGCGGAGGTTATGAATAAATTCTGCGTTAAAGAAATTATAGTTTCCGAAAAGGACAACTTAGAGGGCTACGTACTCCTAAAGGAGGGCAAGCTATGAAGATTTTCGCAATAGTATTTTCAATCGTTATGTCCGTTTGCTTTGCGGCGGTCTGCGCAATAGAGCTGTGGTATCAGTACGGATTGTGGTCGCTCGCTTCGTATGCGGCAATCATACTTGCATTGCCCCTTTCAAGCCTTTTGCACGAACTCGGGCATATGCTTTTCGGCGCGATTGTAAATATAAAAGCAGTGCCTAAGTTTTCGCTTTTCGGCTCGTCAAGCTGTAAAATAATTCCGCAAACCGATAAAAACCTGCGTTTCAAAGTGGGCTTCACCGCTGTCGGCGGGCTTGTCGTTAATTTTCTTTTCGCAATTTTAGGCTTAATTCCGCTGTTCGTTTCGGCTGTGCCTATGTGCTTATGCATTTTCCTGCCCGCTTCGACTTACCTTTTTTTAATGAACGTCTACGCCGTTGAATTTACTAGCGGCAAAACCGACGGGCTCGTCGTCTACGAACTTATAGAAAACGGCGCCGAAGCAAAAGTTTTGCTTTCCGTACTCACCGTGCAAGCTCAGGTTTTAAACGGCAAACCCATAGAGGAAGTGGACGAAAAGCTTTTATTCGACCTTCCGCAGATACGGGAAGACGACCCCGCGTTTATTTCTCTTGCCGAACTTCGATACGAATATTTCGAAGCCAAAGGCGAAGAAAAAAAAGCGGAGGTCTGGAAAACCCGCTTCGAAGAGCTTAAAAAAGAATACGCATAGATAAATCGCCCGCGGCAACAAGCCGCGGGCGATTTCTTTTCAGCTAATACGGTAAAGCCTGCCGAAGCAGTGGGGGCAGACTCTGCCCCATATTTCGGCTTGGGTTTTGCAAACGTGATTGCCGCAGTCCGCGCACTCGAAAAAGTTATTCAAAAGGTCGTCTTTATCCATATTTTTGCAGTTGAATTTATCCATAAAAGAAGTATGTGAAACTGGAAAAATTTTCATACTCTTTTTGAAAATTCAAGTCAAATTCTTGCATTTGATTATATAATATGGTATAATAAAAAACACATTGAAAAAATATATTTTTGGGGGTAAATATGCCTGAAAAAATCGAGAACAGTTACGATGCCAATTCGCTTCGCGCGCTCAAGGGTCTGGAACCCGTCCGCGAACACCCCGGCATGTATATCGGACCTACGGACGAAAAGGGTTTGCACTGCCTTGTCAGGGAAGTTATCGACAACTCCATCGACGAAGCCTTGGCAGGCTATTGCGACACGGTTGAAGTCGTTATCACTAAGGACGGCTCCTGCTCAATAAAGGACAACGGCAGGGGTATTCCTACCGGTATCAATAAAGATGCGGGAATCAGCGGCGTAGAGCTTGCGCTTACCAATTTAAACGCGGGCGGCAAATTCGGCGGCGGCAACAAGGCGGGCGGCTATAAAATTTCGTCAGGTCTGCACGGCGTCGGCGTGTCTTGCGTAAACGCGCTTTCGGATACGCTCACTGCGGAAGTCTGCCAGAACGGTCATATCTACCGTCAGGTCTACCATTGCGGTATTCCCGAAGAGCCGTTGAAAATCGTCGGCGACACAACCGAAACGGGCACTACGATAGTTTTTCACCCCGACGCAACCATACTTGAAACTACCGAGTTCAACTACGAAACTTTAAAAACCCTTTTGCGCGAGCTTTCCTACCTCAATAAAGGACTGAAGCTTACGCTCACCGACTATCGCGGCGAAAAAGAACGCCACGACGAGTTCTGCTACGAGGGCGGCGTCGTCCACTTTATAGAGGATATCAATAAAGGCAAAAACGTGCTTTTCGAAAAGCCCGTGTACTTTGAGGACAGCGAGGGCGACGACAGGTTCCTCGAAGTCGCTATCCAGTACAACGACAGCTATTCCGAACAGATTTTCCCGTTCTCTAACAACATCCGCCAGCCCGACGGCGGCACCCACCTTGACGGCTTCAAAGCCGCGCTCACAAAGGTCATAAACGACGCGGGCAGACGGCTCAACATCTTAAAAGAAAGCGAAAAACTTTCGGGCGACGACGTAAGGGAGGGGATAACGGCGGTAGTTTCCGTCAAGATTGCCGACGCTCAGTACGAAAGCCAGACCAAGGCAAAACTCTGCTCGACTTATGTCCGCGGCTTCGTCCAGAAAGCCGTAACCGAAAAATTCGGCACCTACCTCGAAGAGCACCCCGCCGAAACCAAAGAGCTTATTATGCGCTGTATAACGGCGCAGCGCGCAAGAGAGGCGGCAAGGCTCGCGCGTGAAGAAACGCACAGAAAGGGCGTCCTCGAAAGCACCAAGCTCCCCGGCAAACTTGCCGACTGCTCGGACAAGCGCGCCGAACTCTGCGAAATCTACATCGTCGAGGGCGACTCCGCAGGCGGCACCGCAAAACAGGGTCGCGACAGGCGTTTTCAGGCAATTCTTCCTTTACGCGGAAAGATTTTGAACGTAGAAAAGGTCCGTATAAACCGCGTCCTCGAAAACGAAGAAATCAAAGCAATGATAACCGCTTTCGGTTGCGGCATACAGGAAAACTTCGACGAAAGCAAACTCCGCTACGACAGAATAATAATAATGACCGATGCAGACGTCGACGGTTCGCACATCAGAATACTTTTATTGACGTTCTTCTACCGCTATATGCGCCCGCTAGTTGAAAACGGACACGTATACGCCGCTCAGCCGCCCCTTTACAAGGTTTCGGGTAAAGGCGTGCCCGACACATACCTTTACGACGACAAGGCACTTGAAGACTTCAGAAACACGTACAACGGCAAGTTCGAGCTTCAACGCTACAAGGGCCTTGGCGAAATGGACAAGGAACAGCTTTGGGAAACGACTATGGACCCCGCAAGGCGCACGCTTGTCAGAATGAAAGTGGAAGACGCTGTCGAAGCTGACAGGCTTTTCTCGCTTTTAATGGGCGAGCAACCCGAACTCCGCCGCCAGTTCATAGAAGAAAACGCAAAACTCGTAGAAGAGTTGGATATTTAACGAGGGAGGTAATTTAAAATGGCTAAGAAAGAAACCAGCCCCGAGCTGACCGAAGAATTTAAACGAACTCTCGAAATGACTAAACTTCTCGACAGAGAAGTCGACGAAGAGCTTAAAAAGTCTTTCATTGCCTACGCAATGGCCGTCAACGTATCCCGCGCCATTCCCGACGTAAGGGACGGCTTAAAGCCCGTTCACCGCAGAATTTTGTATTCAATGCACGAGCTGGGCTTAACCTTCGATAAGCCTTTCAGAAAATGCGCCCGTATCGTCGGTGATTGCTTGGGTAAATATCACCCCCACGGCGACAGCTCGGTCTACGATGCGCTTGTAAGACTTGCGCAGGACTTCTCTATCAACTTCCCCCTCGTCGACGGACACGGCAACTTCGGCTCGGTCGACGGCGACCCCGCCGCGGCAATGAGGTATACCGAAGCCAGAATGTCCAAGCTCGCATCCGAAATGCTCCGCGATTTGGATAAAGAAACGGTCGACTTCTACCCGACTTTCGACGACACGGGCTTACAGCCGTCGGTTCTTCCCAGCCGTTTCCCGAATATGCTCGTAAACGGTTCGGACGGTATCGCCGTCGGTATGGCAACCAACATTCCGCCCCACAACCTCGGCGAGTGTATCGACGGCGTAATCGCGCTTATCGATAACCCCGACATCGAAGTTGACGAACTTATGGAATACATCACCGCCCCCGACTTTCCCACGGGCGCGCTCATTATGGGCAGAAGCGGGATAAAAAAGGCTTACAGAACGGGCCGCGGCAACATAATTATCCGCTCCCGTTGCGAAATAGAGGAATACCAGAGCGGTAACCAGACCAAATCGAGAATAATAGTCACCGAAATTCCCTATCAGGTCAATAAGGCGAAGCTTGTCGAAAATATCGCCGACCTCGTCAAAAACAAAAGGATAGAGGGAATTTCCGACATTCGCGAAGAGAGCGACCGCGACGGTATGCGTATCGTCATCGAGATTAAAAAGGACGCTAACCCGCAAGTCGTATTGAACCTTTTGTACAAACACACCAACTTGCAGGTTTCCGACGGAATTATAATGCTCGCCTTGGTTGACGGCACGCCCAAGGTTCTGAACCTCAAAGAATGCCTTTATTATTACCTCGAACACCAGAAAGAAGTTATCGTCCGCCGCACGAGGTACGACCTCAATAAAACCGAAGAGCGCGCCCATATCCTGCGCGGCTTGGTTATCGCACAGGCGAGTATCAACGAGGTTGTAGAAGTCTGTAAGAACGCAAGGGATAAGACCGATTGCGTCCAGCAGCTCACCGCGAATTTCGCCCTCGACGAGCGTCAGGCAACGGCTGTCGCGGAATTAAGGCTTTTCAGAATTTCGCATTTGGAAGTAGACAAGCTCAACGAAGAGCTTGCTTCTTTGGAAGCGGCAATCGCCGACTTTAAGGATATTCTTGCCAACGAAAGCCGAGTTCTCGAAATCATCAAGAACGACCTTCTGGAACTTAAGCGCAAATACCCCTCCGAAAGAAAGACCGAAATCGCCGTCGATTTCAGCGGCGAAATTGAGGACGAGGACCTTATCCCCGTCGAGCAGGTCGTCGTTTCTATGACCCATACGGGCTACGTCAAGCGCCTGCCCGTGTCCGAATACCACGCGCAGAACCGCGGCGGCAAGGGTATAACGGCGCACCGTCCCAAGGAAGAGGACTTCGTAGAAAGAATGTTCGTATGCTCCTCGCACGACTTCCTGCTTCTTTTCTCCGACCGCGGCAGGGTGTACAGAATTAAAGCTTATGAAATCCCCGAAGCACAGCGTACGGCGCGCGGCAGGGCAATCGTTAACCTCGTCCAAATAGAACAGGCCGAGAAGATAACTACGATTATCCCCGTCAAAGAGGGCGCCGAGGGCTATATCGCCTTTGCGACGAGGAACGGACTTATCAAAAAGACGAAGCTTGAAGAGTTTGCAAGAATAAACAAAAACGGCAAAATCGCAATCAAACTCAACGACGACGATACGCTCATATCCGTCCAGTTCACCACCGGCAACGACGAGCTTATGATAGCCTCGAAAGGCGGCAAATGTATCCGCTTTAACGAGTCGGGCGTCCGCTCTATGGGCAGAGATACCGCAGGCGTCAAGGCGATGAAGATAGGCGACGACGACGCGCTTGTCGATATGCTCGTCGTAGACGAAAGTAAAGATATTTTAACCGTCACCACAGGCGGCTACGGCAAGCGTAGCAAGGTAGAGGACTACCGCGTGCAGGGCAGAGCCGGCAAGGGTATAAAGGCGGGCACGTTCAACGAAGTAACGGGTAGCCTTATTAATCTTAAACAAGTCACCGACGACGACGATATTATGATAATATCGGACGGTGGCACGATTATAAGAATGCACTGCTCGTCAATCTCGACGATAGGCCGCGCCGCCCGTGGCGTAAGGCTTATGCGCCTTAAAGACGGACTGGTTGCAACTGTCGCCGTAACCGAGCGCGACGACGAAGCTGAAACCGCCGCTCCCGAAGAAGCCACTCCCGAGGACTTAGCCGAGGGCTCCGAAGCCGAACCCACCGACAACGAATAATTTTTCTGTATAACTTTACTTTACCCAAACAAAGCCCTCCCCCTTAAACTTACGGGGGAGGGCGTCTTTTTCGTAAAAATAAAAAGCGGGTGAGAGTGAAGCTAATCTGAAAAATTTTGCGCTCCGATAGTAAGCCCGACCTTGAACCCCGCCTTAAAATACTCTTTGGAATAAATGCTACACATACCGAACACAGCAAGCTCTAAGTCCCATAAAATTTTATGTTTTTCGTCCTTTGACATACCCTCGCAAAGTTTATCACAGATTTCGTCGAATTTGTCGTTGTTTTCATTAAATTCCGCAATGTCAGTTATTTTTACGGTTTCAGCATAATTAGTCCCGCTAAACGCAAGCTCCAAAATCATTGATTTATCCATAAATGCACCTCGCTTTTCTTTATGGTTTTATTATATGGCGGATTTTCCGCCAAGTCAAGCATTTTAGCGGAAAATCCGCTAAAATGTATAATGATATGAAAACAGTTGCTGATAACATAAAAAGTTTAAGAAAAAGTAAAAATCTAACGCAGAGTGAATTGGGGAAAATACTCGGTTATTCTGCAAGGACAGTTTCAGATTGGGAAAAGGGCAATACAGAACCAAACATTACTGCGATAAAAAGCATAGTAAAATATTTTGATATTACTTACGAAGAATTTTTCGGTGACGATTAATTTTATTGCATCATTTGTTAAAATCAACGTATGAAAGTTGCACAGAGAATAAAAGAATTAAGAATAGAAAGAAGGTTGACGCAGGTACAACTGGCAAAGTCAGTCGGGTGTAGTCAGCCAATGGTAGTAATGTGGGAAAACGGAAAGTGTGAGCCGACCGCTAGCGCAATCGTTAAGCTAGCGCAAGCGTTGAACTGTACAACCGATTATCTTTTAGGCGTAAGCGATTTATAACAAAAAGCCCGCCGAGCGAAACGCTCGGCGGGCTCATTTTATTTTTTGACTTTTTCTTTCTTTTTTGTGGACGGGAATATTATATGCGACAACTCCTGCAACCACCCCGAAATAGGGAAGGCGGCTTCGGTCACAACGACGATAATCAGCACTTTCGCATAGTCCCAGGTCATTTCCTTCCAGCCCGTGTATAGTAGAGCGTCCGTCAAAGGAGAAATGGAGTACGCGCCAATCAGAATCCCCAGCACCGCAAGGCACAGCACCGCCCTGTAAAGGTTGAACGGCTGACACGTCCTGAACACCATTACGAAGCCCGAGAAAGTCATAGCAATCATACACATCGCACGGTAGTGCCCGCCGAACTCTTCCGGCGCGATTACGTTAGTCAGATACATCGACATCGTGCAGATAATCATCAGTATCGCACCCGTCACGGCGCCGCTCATAACGTGCGTTATAAACTTGCCTTGCACCCTGTCCTTGTTGGGTTGCAACGAAATAAAGAACGACGGCGCGCCGATAATCGCAGTTTCGAGCAGAAGCATATTCTGAGGCATAAACAGATACGGCTCGCCCATACAGATGCAGATGAAAGCGAGAATAGCCGTAAACAGCGTCTTCATAAGATACAGCGACGACGAGTTTTTAATGTTATTGATAACCCGCCTGCCCTCTGCAACAATCTTCGGCATAGAGTTGAAGTTGTTGTCCATTAAAACGAGGTTAGAAACGTTTCTCGCCGCTTCGCTGCCCGATGCGACCGAAATAGCACAGTCGGCTTCTTTCAGCGCCAGAATATCGTTTACGCCGTCACCGGTCATAGCAACGGTGTTTCCCTGCGACTTTATAGAGCGCACCAAAATTGCCTTCTGCTCGGGCGAAACTCTGCCGAAAACGGTGTACTTGTTGGCAACGTTCTCGACCTCCGCATCGTTCAGCCCGTCAAGCGAAATGAACTTATCCGCATTTGCAATTCCCGCCCGCTTTGCGACTTCCGAAACGGTAACGGGGTTATCACCCGAAATTACCTTTACGTTAACGTCGTTTTCCTTGAACCACTTAATGGTATCGACCGCATCCTCGCGTACGTTGTCCGCAATCGAAATTATCGCAATCGGCTTCAACACTGCGGGCAGCTTGTCGCCGACGATAGGGGAGGAGGAGTGCGCCAGCACGATAACGCGCAAGCCCATCTGGGCGTATTGTTTTACAATCTTCTCTACTTTCGCGGGGTACGGCTTCAAAACGAACTCGGGCGCACCCATTGCAAAAGTACCAATCTCGTCGAACGTCACGGCAGAAAGCTTTCTTTTTGACGAGAAAGGTATCTTAGCCGTAGCGGCAAACCTGTCGTTGTACCCGAAATGGTTGTTAAGCGCAATGGAAGTCTGATTATTTCCGTCAAGCTCCCTCAATAAGCTTCCCATTATATCGCTCAGCGAAATGTCGCCGATAGTGTTCAGAATAATAGTGTCGTTTACGCGCATTCGTCCGTCGGTAATCGTTCCCGTTTTGTCAAGGCACAGAACGTTTACCCTCGCCAGCATTTCAAGCGAATACATATCCTGAACAAGCGTGTTAGACTTTGCAAGCCGCATAATACCGACAGCCAGCGCAATACTCGTTAATAGCAGCATTCCCGACGGAATCATACCTATGACGACGGTGCACGTTCGTTGAATCGCATAGTTGACGTTTACGTTTATGCCCCCGCCGGCTTCCACAACCGTTTTGTAAATCGTGTCCTGAGTTATGTAAACATCAGGGTCAACACTGCAAATGAACTTGTAAGTCGTAATAAACGTTCCGATAGCGATAGGAATAATCAGTATCGAAACACACTTTATTATAAGCTTCGTGGAGTTCATCAGCTCTGAATTGGGCCGCTTGTATTTTTTCGCCTTTGACGTCAGCTTTTCAAGATAGGTTTCCTTTCCGACCTTTTCGACCCTGAACTTTCCGCTTCCGCTCGCAATATAGCTGCCCGCGTAAAGAATATCGCCGACCTGTTTCTTTATTGCAATGGATTCACCCGTTAAAAGACTTTCATTTACTTCGACCGAGCCCTCTGCAAGTATCAAATCAGCAGGCACCTGATTGCCCAAATCGAGGATAATAACGTCATCTAAAACAATTTCCTGAACGGGTATTTCAATAGTTTCGCCGTCGCGTATGACCTTGACCGTATTTTTCGCAAGTATCGAAAGTTTGTCAATGGAAAGCTTGGAACGTATTTCCTGAATAATGCCTATCGCAACGTTCGCCGTCGTAATGAAAATAACCAGATAGTTTGAAAAGCCCGTGGTATTAGCGACTAGAAGCGCCACTGCGGCAAAAAGACACAAAAGATTGAAAAACGTGCAGATATTCCCGATAAAAATACTTGCATATGAGCGGGAGTATTTCTTGTTTGTATCGTTGAATAAAAACTGCTTGAACCGTGTTTCGACCTGTTGCGCCGTAAGCCCCTTGTTGAGCTTCGGTGAAAACCTGTCAACCTTCGAAGAAACCGCCTTTTTAGGGTGCGATTTAAAGTATTTGATAATTTTCTCTTTATCGAAGCTCTCCTGCGGTTCAGTGTTTGCGCTCTCTTTCCGCGTCGGCTGTTCGTCGCCCGGGAAAAGCGCAATCTGAACTGCCTCGTCCGCGCTCGTCACAACGGAAGCTTCTTGTGCTTCGGCGAAAGTTTTTTCCTCGGATACCTGTTTTTCTTTGTCGGTATCCTTGTCGTTATCTCTTTCCTTTCCGCCGACTTTAAAAAATATTTTACTCATAAAACTCCTCACAAATTTCTCGGCTATACTGCGCCTGCGAAATTTCGTGAATTTCAGGACTTCTCGCCCTCTTTGCGCAATTTGTAAGCGCACTCCAATATATGATTGCGCAAATTCACCTCGCCGAGGTGGCAAAGCCACAAATTGGGTGCGCTAACCAAAAAGCGCGGTTTTTGTTTGCGCCATCAATAATTATATTATATCATTAAAATGAGTGATTTTCAAGAAAATCCGAGATAATTATTTGCATTTGGGCTTTGATTTAAGTATAATATAACCGAAATCGACAACAAGGACTTCAAAAATGATAGATATTAACTTAATTAGGGACAATCCCGAGCTTGTAAAAGAGAATATTAGAAAAAAGTTCCAGGACAAAAAACTTCCCCTCGTTGACGAAGTTATCGAACTCGACAGAAAAAAGCGCGAGCTTCAGCAGGAGGGCGACTCCTTACGCGCACAGAGAAACGCGCTTGCAAAGCAAATCGGCGCGCTTATGCGCGAGGGCAAAAAAGCCGACGCGGAGGAGGTAAAAGCCACTTCCAAAAAAAATAACGACCGTATTGCCGCGATAGAAGCGGAAACTGCGCAAATCGACGATAAACTCAAAAAGAATATGATGGCTATTCCAAACATAATAGCCGCAGACGTTCCCCTCGGCAAGGACGATTCCTGCAACGTAGAGGGCAAAGTATTCTTGAAACACGAAGAAAAGCCCTTCGACGTTCCCTATCACCTTGAAATTCTGGAAAGCCTTAACGGTATAGACTTAGACAGCGCAAGACGCACCAGCGGCAACGGCTTTTACTACCTTACTGGCGATATTGCCCGTTTGCATTCCGCAGTTTTGTCCTATGCCCGCGACTTTATGATAGATAAGGGCTTCACCTACTGCATACCACCGTATATGATAAGAAGCGACGTCGTTTCGGGCGTTATGTCCTTTGAAGAAATGGACGGTATGATGTACAAAATCGAGGGCGAAGATTTGTATTTAATCGGCACTTCCGAGCACTCTATGATAGGCAGATTTATGGGCGCAATATTGCCCGAAAACTCTTTGCCGCAGACGTTGACCTCGTATTCGCCCTGTTTCAGAAAAGAAAAAGGCGCGCACGGGCTCGAAGAGAGGGGTATATACCGTATCCATCAGTTCGAAAAGCAGGAGATGATTGTTCTTTGCAAGCCCGAAGAAAGCGATTATTGGTACGAAAAACTTTGGAATTACACCGTAGAACTTTTCGTTTCTATGGAAATTCCCGTTCGCCAGCTCATTTGCTGCTCGGGCGATCTTGCCGACCTTAAATATAAGAGCTGCGACATAGAAGCGTGGAGTCCCCGCCAGAAGAAGTATTTCGAGGTGGGCAGTTGCTCCAACCTTACCGATGCGCAGGCAAGGCGGCTCGGTATAAGATACAAGGCGGCAAACGGCAAAAACGAGTTTGTTCACACCCTGAACAATACCGTCGTCGCCCCGCCGAGAATGCTTATAGCTTTCCTTGAAAACCACCTTCAAGCCGACGGAAGCGTAAATATTCCGCCCGTTCTTCGTCCTTATATGGGCGGCAAAGAAAAGCTTGTACCTAAGTCTAAATAACTGAAATTTAAAAGCCCGCCGAGCGTTTCGCTCGGCGGGCTTAATTTATTTTATCAATTTTTTGAATTTATTGTATTGAATGAATCCGATTTTAAAATCTTTTTCCCTGAGTTTTTTTATGTCCGCAGGGTAGAACTTTTTTTCGAGCGCGAGATACAAAACTATGTTTTCTTTCAGTTTGGCGTCGAATTCTTTAAGTTTTTCGGCTTCCAGTCGCTTTTCGCGTATTGCAACCGCCGCGCGTATATAAAACATAATAAGCTTTTTCAAAAACGCGTCGAAAACGAAAGAGTAAACCTCTTTTGATAGCTTCGCTTTGCACTTTTTGAATTCCGCAAGCGCGTCGTAAAGCCTTTCTTCGGTTTCGGGCGAATACTCGGGAGCGACGGGGTAAAGGTTCAAAGGCTTGAAATCTGCGTTCAAAACGCTTTTCGCGTCCATTGCGCCGAAGACTTCGGCAGTGAATCTGTCGGCGCAAAGCTTCGCTGGCAGACCTTTTAAAATTGCCGTCTTTATAAGGCACCCGCCTTCGAAAACAACTATGTCAGCCGTAGCGCCGTCAAGCTCGCTTAAATATTCCTTTGAATCGGAAAACGCAAACCCGCCGTCCGCAACGCAAACATACTTGCTTTTGACCTGTTTTAAAACCTCGTACAAAGGCTTTTCGTCAACGCGTATAATTTCGATTTCTTCACACGGCGCACATATTTCACCTTGAAAACCGGAAAGCGCCGCTATCGTAAGAAGCTTCTTCATAGGTAACAAAATTATATTATAAAGTAGCCCAAAAGTCAATACACGTAATTGATATTTTCCCTTGCATATGATATAATGTCAAGGCAATGAATTTAGTATTTTTCGATATAGAGTGCGCTGGCGTGCATAAAACGTACGCAAAAATCTGCGCGTTCGGTTACGTCATGTGCGACGAAAAATTCAATATTATTGAAAAGCGGGATATTCTTATCAACCCCAAAGGCAGATTTGAGCTGACGGACAGGCGCGGCGATAAGGGGATAGTTCTTCCTTATAATTACGACGAATTCAAAAATTACCCCAAATTCAGCGCGGTATATCCCGAAATTAAAGCGCTTTTGGAAAATAAGGATAACGTCGTCATAGGTCACGCAGTTTTAAACGACGTCAAGTACTTAAATCTTGAAACAAAACGTTTCAGGCTACCGTCGTTTAAGTTCTCGTTTGCGGATAGCCAGATGTTCTTTATGGCGAGCATAAACGACTTTTCAAGACAGTTCGGGCTGGAATTTATAGCGCAAGAGTTGGGGGTGGAATTCACTCCGCATCGCGCCGCCGACGACGCATATGCGACTATGAAAGTCGTCGAAGCAATGTGCAAAAAGCACGACTGCGACTTTTTCGGGCTTACTGCAATTCTCGGATTCACCGCGGGCAAAATATCTAACTACAACGTTACCCCGCCGCAGTGCTCATCGTACAGAAAGTACAAACAGTTAAAGAATAAAGAGAAGTTCGAACGCGCCCAAAAACGCATAGAATTCAACAATAACGTTACTAGGCGGCGCCAAAAAGTAAAGGGCAGGCTTACGGGCAAAAAGTTCAATTTTTCACGAAAAATCGAAGATAATACTGCTATTTCTTTGGATTTAGTCGATAAAATCTACGAATTGGGCGGTTTTTACTGTCAGCGCGTGGAGGAATGCACGCATTACGTAACGATACAAGACGACGATTCCGACCGCACGAAAAAGGCGGAAGCTGCGGGAAAAATTATTCTGACTTTGGAACAGTTCGGGGAGCTATTGAATGATTAACCTGCCCGAAGAATTTCTGGAAAGAATGAGGGGCGAGCTCGTCGGCGAATATGAAGCTTTCATAAAAAGCTACGACCGCCCCGCTGAAAAGGGCGTGCGGGTAAACGCCCTTAAAATTGCGCCCGAGGAGTTTTTAAAGCTTGCGCCCGTCGCGACGGACGGCGCGGTGGAGTGGGAACGTTGCGGCTTTTACGCAAACGGCGAGGGTATTGGCAAGACGGTTTTCCACGCGGCGGGGCTTTATTACGTGCAAGAGCCGTCGGCTATGTCCGCCGTGCCCAAGCTTGAAGTAAAGGCAGGGGAGCGCGTACTGGACCTGTGCGCTGCACCGGGTGGTAAAACCACACAAATTGCGGCATATATGGGGGGTAATGGCATTTTAGTTGCTAACGAAATCGATTTCAGGCGCTACACGGTTTTAAAAAGCAACGTAGAAAGAATGGGCGCAAGAAACGTTGCCGTCACTTGCCAAAGCCCGGAAAATTTGGCGCGGTATTATAAAAACTATTTCGACAAGATTCTCGTTGACGCGCCTTGCTCTGGCGAGGGAATGTTCAAAAAAGAAGAATCGGCGGTGCGGGAATGGAGCTTAAAAAACGTGCTGTCCTGTGCCGCAAGACAGGCTAAAATACTTGAAAGCGCACACGAAATGCTTGCTGGCGGCGGGAGAATGGTTTATTCGACCTGTACGTTTTCACCCGAAGAGGACGAGCGGCAGATAGAGAATTTTTTAAAGCTTCACCCCGAATATAAATTAACCGAAACGAAAAAGCTTTTGCCGCACAGGGTACGGGGCGAAGGGCATTTTTACGCGGTTTTCGATAAGCCCGAGGGCGGGCGCGCCGAAGATTTTCACCAAATTTTCACGGAAAAACAGCGTAAAAACGAGCTGAATTTGCAAGATTTCGGCGTAAATCCGACAGGTTTTAAAAACGTAGTAAAGCTTGGTGAAAGCCTTTATTCGCTTGTCGATAATTTCCCTGCCGAACTGAAGGCGGGCGTGAAGTTGGGTGAATACAAAAACGGTCGCTTCGAACCCGCGCACGCGCTTGCAATGTGTTTAAGACCCGAAGAGGTGACGGGCGTCAAGGTGGACGATAAAACCGCGCTGGGGTATCTGCGCGGGCTTACGTTCGACTGCGCCGCGCCGAACGGTTGGAGGGTGGTTACGATTAAAGGCTATCCTTTGGGGTGGTGCAAGGTCGTGAACGGCACTGCAAAAAATCACTTGCCGAAAGGGCTTAGAATTTAATACAAAATCAAAGCCGCCGCGAAAAGCGCACTTCCGATGGGGAATTAATTTTATAGAATTGCACTTTTAAGTGATGACAGAAAGCTCTCAAACATTTTGTTTGAGAGCTTTTAACTGCACGTTATTAGAAAAAAATTGAAATTTACTTAATCATATTTTTGAAAATTTTTCGACTTTCATTGTCAAATGGTATTTTTTACGCAATTCTGCTATTTCGGTCATCATTTCTGTTTTGTGATGAAAATCGAGTGCCTCCTGACTTTTCCAAGAGTCTATAAGCAACACCGTTTCTGGGTTGTCCATCGGGAAAAAGTACTCATACCTTTCATTTCCGCTTTCCGCACGTATTTTATCTACAATTCCTTTTGAAATCATTTCTTCGGCAAACTTTCTTGCATTACGGTCTTTTCCCGTGTAGTAAATATTGATGACGATACTCATTATGTTTCCTCGCTAAATTACTGTTAATAATTCGGTAATTATATCATAAAAGCGAAAGAAGCACAACTGATTAATTTAATGCGTAAAAAACATGTCTATATCTCACTAAGCTAAAAGTAGCCGAGTTTGTTCACGAAGAAAAATAAGAGAAAAGGCATAGCTTAACTGCTATGCCTGAATTTCTTTTATTTGTAGCCGCCGCAAGATTTACTAAGAAACTACGGTAATTTCGCGGCGGCTTTTTTCGTTTGATTATTCTTTGTTTTCGTCGGAGCCGTCGTCAGTAGGAGAGGGCTCTGCGGGAGCGTCTTCAACTTCGGGAGCCGCCTCGGTGGCGGGCTCTGCGGACTCTTCCGCGGGAGCTTCTGGTGCGGGAGCATCCGTAGACTCTTCAACGGGTTCTTCCGCGGAAGCGGACTCTGCGGGCTCCTCTGTGGGAGCTTCGGGGTCAACAAGTTCGTCTTTTACAAGGTGAAGCTTCTTGACGTATCTGTCGCGCTTGCGGTAGACGTTCTTCTCGGAGTTTTTGGTGCCCTTTGCTTTTCTTCTCTTCTTAACGTACTGCGTTACAAGAATCGAAACGAGAGTGATGAGAAGCACTACGACGAGTACTATCGAGGAGATATACAGCCCAAGCTCTGCGGAGTTTGCGGGTTTTTCTTCCTCTTCGTCGTCATCGCCGTCGGAGGTGTTCATAGAGATATCCTGGTCAACTGCGGTGTAATCTACGAATACGTTCATTTCATTGCGGCTTTCGTCGTTGTAAGTGAGGTAAGCGAGCTGTTCGTTGAAGAGCGAGGGGTCGTAGTTATAACCCGTTTCGCCGTCTGCGGCGGTGTTCACGTTGAAAGGAACGTACGACGCGGAGTCGTAAAGCGTGTAGGAGTAGTAGCTTGCGTTGTAAGTGTCCTTAACGGCTTTGACTTCCGCTTCCGTAAGCTTGCCTGCCGCAACGAGGTCTGCAATCGCTTTTTCGTAGGAAGCGACGTTTTCCTTGGTTCCCGAAGAAATTCCTTCAAACAGGCTTGCGTCGTTCTTGGAAAGAAGTAAATTGTGGTAAGCCTGAATTATCTCTGCTTCGTAAGCCGCAAGGCGGGTATCGCTGACTGTCGCGAAGCTGTAATCGAACGCAACTGCGCCCGTAAGATAATTGTCGCTTGCGTCGACTCCCGTTTTGTTGCGTTCGCCGCTCCAAAGCTCTAAACGGTAGCCTTTCGATTCGCTGCCGGTTGCAATTACGAAGTTTACCGTTACCCAGCCGTTACTATCGCCGTACTTGTCGCAATCGGCTTTGGTGACTTCGACGTAAAGTCTCTCGTCGATATCGGGGTTTTTGTATCTTGCGTAAGTTTCTTCGAAGTTGTTGACTTCGGTCGTCGTTTTGTGGTTTTCAATATAGAAGTAATTGCCGTCTTTATATTCGTAAACGTCGGTGCCGTCCGAATTGCAAAGATAATGGTCTGCAACCGTGCCGTTTTTATCGCTGTAATAAGTTTCGCCGTCTTTCAAATCGTCGAACGAAACCGCAACGTATTCGTCGCCGACTTTTGCGAAGAAGTCGTTATGCTCGTACTTACTTGCCTTATAAGTCTTTACAAGGTTGTGCAGGTTTGCGTAGACTTTGCCGTCTTTGCCGTCGTAAAGCCCGTCGTCGCGCAAGGTGTAAACGACGTGTTCGCGGTGCTTTGCGGTCGTCCAGTCTTCGTCGAATTCTTCGTCGAGAACGTTGCCCTCTTCGTCATACCAGAAAGTATAAGCGGGGGTGGCGTAGTTAAGAATTTCGTTCGTTTCGCTGTCGACGAGGTAGATATACGCTTTCGCGTTGCCCGTAACCTTAACGCGGGTACTTATCACTTCGCGGGTGTTGGCTGCTACGGTTTTGCTTTCGCCGATAAAGCCGTAATTGGAAACTTTAGATAAAGAGTAGTAAGTTTCGTCTTCGCTGAACGTTGCGTCCGAAGCGACTTTGACATAGTTGTCGCCTTCCTTAACCCAATAGTTTTTGAAATTCGTTTCGTTAGCCGTTGCTTTTTCGGCGTATTCCCTTAAATTATTGATAATTATAAGGGGCTGATAGCACTTGTTGCCGAAAGCGTTTTCCCAGTTCGCGGTGCCGTTTGCGAAGCTCGTAAGAATGGAAGAGCCGTTTGCGTAACCGTCGATATAGTCTTTGTTTATAAGACCTGCGGTCAGGTTGCCCGATACAAGCGTGCCCGAAACGCCCGTTCCGTTTCTGCCCGTGTAGCTGTCGGGAACCGCGACTTCTTCTTTAATATTGGAAGTGCCCGTTGCTTTATCGAAAGGAGTGCCTTCGTCGTCGTCCGCGTTCTTGCTGAACGAGAACAGCGCGGTGTTGTTGCCTGCCGAAGCGAGGTTGTAAACGTCCTCGTTGATTTCGAGGGTGCGCATATTCGCCAGAGCCGCCCAGCCGCCTTCGAAAGAAGTTGCGGTGGTTATAGCCGTGTTACCGAACGAGAAATCTATGTGGAACTGCTTTGCGTCTTTCGTTTCGTTCTTGACGAAGAAGAAGCACTGTACCCAGCCGTTATAAATATCCTTTTCGTCCTCGAAGTCGGTCGTCATATCCGTAGTGTCGAGGGTAAGGGTCTGCGCGCTGTCTTCGTCGGGCAGGTTGGTTTCCTTGTCGAGTTCGTAAATTTTAACCGTCGCGGCGGTGCCGCCGTCCATATCGGAGGTCTTGACCCAGAACGATACGAGGAGGTAACCGTCTTTATCGAGCGAGAACGTCGAGGCGTCGCTTATGGTCGAGGTGTAGGGCGCGCCCCAAGCGGAGAATGTGACGAGCATATTGCCGTCAGCGGCGGGAAGTTTATTCACGCCTTTAAGCCCTTCGTTCAGAACTTTGGAATAATCAGTGCCGTTGAAGTCCGAGCTTTTGAAAGCGTAGTTCAAAGCGTATGCGCCGATAACGTCGTTGGAAGTGGGGCGGGACTTAACGTCTTTGGGAAGTTTCAGGGTGCCCTGAGTTTTGGTGCCGATACTTGAAGAGATGACGCCGTTTGCAATGCTTTCGGCTGCCGAGTATTCAACGCCGTGGGAGTCGGTTTCTGTCGTAAGACCCGCAGATACGTTTTTACCGAAATCGTACTTGTTGTACGAACCTTCGACGCCGTTTTCGGAAGCGAGGTCGATAAGGTAGTGGAAGTCGTATGCGTGACGGTTGTCGGAACCCGCTTTATCTGCGTAGAAAATCTTCGCATCCTCTTCCGAAGTGAGGTTGCACGACGTATTATTGTCGATAATAGTCTGTTTGTTTGCGTTATAAGTGCAGTCCGTATCCGTAGCTTCGAGGTCGCGGTATTTGGTTATCTGCACGTCGTCGAAGAACGCATAGCCCGTAACTTTTTCGTTGTTTTCGGAACTGCCTAAGCCCAAACGGAGCTGAACGGTGGTGTTTGCGAAGTCGCACGCGTTGACGTAGACCGTATACTGTATCCAGCCGTTGTTTTCTTTAAGCGTGGTATCGGTTGCGCCCGCAAGTATCTTTTCGGTGTTAATCGCTTTTATCTGGAAGTCGTCGACCGTAGTTCCCGCAACGGTCTGGATAACTTCGATATACGCGCCGAGGTCGATTTCGTTTTCGTTGGCAAGCGTGCCGTGGTCGAACCTTAAATCCGAAGTCTTTACCCAAAGGGAAATTTCAGCCGAAGTCTGCGCTTCCAACGTTACCGTAGTAGAAGTGTAGTACTGGTGAAGCCCGTTGTTGTTCTTCGTGTCGGTGGGCGAGTTGTGTATCATTAAGACGTTGCCGACGGCGTTTTCTTTCAGGCTTTCGTCGAAGTAGTAACGACCGGCTTCGTCGGCGTAGACCTGCTTTTCGCCGTAATAAGTCTTGCCGTCCTTTTCTTCGAAGTCGCCCCAGTGAGTGCCGGGGTTGGAAATCATTTGCTTTCTGACCGAATTTACGAAATCGGGGTCGAGATAGTACTCGCCGTCGTCCGCGTTCTTATAAACGACGGTTTCGCCTATTTTGTAGCCGTCGTCATCGTTGCCGGTAATACCGAAGTAATTTTCGTAGCCGATATCAGTGAGCCAGTAGGTATCTTTGACGTCGTCGGTTGCGAGCATAGCCGCGCCGTTATCCTTGTAGAGGAGGTCGCGCGAGCGCATCGAGTTGTAGTTGACGTATTCCTCGTTATCTGTCGTAAGGTCGTTGTTAAAGTCAAGCTTTTCCGCAAGGTCGTCTGCGGTAAGCTTGTCCCAATCGGTTTTCGACGTGCCGATAATTCCCGACTTGACGGAGGTGTCGCCGCCGAGAGACCAGCTGTTTACGTTCTTTATGAGGTGAATAGCTTTGTCGGGGATATCGAAATGCTCGAAGTTGCCGTTCTTTAAAAGCTGCACGTCCTCTTTTGCCGTAACTTCGTTTGTCGGGTCGTCGTTATTGTCGCTAGGGGCGCACGCAGCGGCGAGCCCTGTGCAGGTCACGGACAGTGCGCACAGCATAGCTATCAAAGATTTTCTTTTTTTAGTAAAGTAATTTTTAGCCATAATACTCCCAAGGTTTTTATTAAAACCCATTTTATCGTACCTTTACATTTTAATATAATCAAAGATTATAATCAAGCGTTTATTACGCGAATTGAAAGAAAAAATTCATTATTTTGGCAATTTTGCAAAAACTGAAAGGGAGATGTTGAACAAAAAAACTTTCAAAGGAATATTTACGGGGCTTTTAACGGGCGCGGTGAACGGGCTTTTCGGCGGAGGCGGCGGAATGGTGGTCGTGCCGCTTTTAAAAAATATGCTGGGGTACGAGGAAAAGCATGCGCACGCCACAGCGATTCTGATAATTGCGCCCATTTGTGCGGCAAGTGCGATAACTTATATCCTTAACGGGTATTTTTCAGCCGAGGTGGTTATACCTGCGGCGATAGGCTCGGTGGCGGGCGGGCTTATAGGTGCGTTTCTTTTAAACAAGTTGCCCGAATTTATTGTAAACGCGGTGTTTATAGTCGTGATGTTGGCGGCGGGAGTGAGAATGTTGATATGAGTTTTTTTCTGTATCTTGCGGCGGGGTTTTTCTCCGGTATGCTCGGTGGAATGGGTATGGGCGGGGGTACAATTTTAATACCCGCGCTGACCGTGATTTTGGGGGTCGGGCAACACGTTGCACAGGCGACGAATCTGATAGCTTTTCTGCCGATGGCGGCTTTTTCTTTGAACGCGCACAAAGAAAGCGGGCTTTTAAAGACCGACGGGGCGTGGAGCGTGATTATCCCTGCGGTGCTTACCTCGGTTTTGGGCGGGCTTGTGGCGGTGTTATTGCCTGCGGTGGTGTTAAGGAAGCTTTTCGGTGCGTTTTTGATTGTTTTGGCGGTAAAGGGGCTGTTTGCGGTGAAGGTGACGGCGAAAAAATAATTAAAGCCCGCCTGCGTTCCCCCGAACGCAGGCGGGCTTTTGACGTTTTTTTAGGATTTTGGGCTTTTCTGTTTTCTTGCAAACAGCTTTTTGAACGGGCGGGAAGAGACCATTTCCAGACAGTATAGCGCGCCGAGCGTGAACGCGACTATAAGCGGACCGCAGATGAAAATCTGCCATACGGGCGCGAGGTAGGCGGAAATTATTCCGTTCAAGAGCCAGCCGAACAGGCTCGCCGCGACTACTATCATTATGCTGTGCAGGGTATATTTAATATACGCGATTCCCGAGCATTTCTTTTTCAAAAGCCGTAAATTGAGGGTGGCGCAGATAATGTGGCTGAGTGCGAGCCCGAGTCCGTACGAGTAGATGCCGAGGTAGCGCGTTAAGAACAGTACCGAAATTATCATTGCCGCCGCGCCGATGCAGAAGTACAAAAGGGTGCGCTTTTCGCAGTTCATACTGTTTAAAACAGTATTAGTTATCATCGATATGCAAAGAGGCAGGACGATGAACGAGCAGTTCCGAACAAGCTCGCCGCACAGCTCGTTGTCGAATAAAAATTCGCTTATTGCGGGGCCTAGCACGAAGAGGACGGGAATAAGCATAGTTGCAATGAATATCGAAGCTTTGACCGTCTTTTCTACGTCGTGGCGGACGGCTTTGTCTTTCTTCTTATAGTAATTTTCCGAAAGCTCGGGGGCGACGACGACAGCAATCGAACCGATTAGCGCGTTCGGGGTGAAAAGAAGAGGCACAGCCATACCCATTGCAACGCCGTAGATACTTATTGCTTCGGAGTTGCTGTATCCGCAGGCGCTTATTAAAAGCGCGGGCATAAGAATAGATACAGCGGAGTTTAAAAGAGAGGTCGAGGTGCGCATTGCCGTTATGGGCGTTGACGCAGAGATGAGGGGCTTTAACTGTTTTTTGGGGTTTACGAACTTGCCGCCTTTTTTGAAGTACCAGAAGAGCGAGGCTATAAACGAGAACGTATAGGAGATTAAAACTGCGAAAACCGCGTTCCTTGCGCCCGTTACGGGGTCGGTGCAGCCCCAAATTAGAAATACGCCCGAAGCGACCATTATAGCGTCCTCGACGAGTTCTATCACGGAATAAGGCAGAAACTGCTTGTTGCCCCAGAACGAGCCGCGGATAACCGCGTAAACCGAGGTGATGATAAGCCCGGGCAACAATATGACGAAGATAGGAATACAGCGCTCGTCCGAGAATAAAAATCCGAAAACGTTTCTGCCGAAAAATAAAATAAGGGCGATTGGCACGGTTACCGCAAGCGTACATAAAACGCCCGCCGTCACCGCGGCGTGCTTGCCCGAAACGTCGTGCACGGCGTTCGACTTCGCCATAAGGCGGGATACGGTTACGGGAATTCCGCTGGACGCGACGGTTAAAAACACCGAAAAGACGGTAAGGCATATCTGATAAATTCCTATGCCTTCCGCACCGATTATCCGTGTGAGGATTATCCTGTAAACAAAGCTGAGTCCTTTTTCCACGGTGGAAAACGCCGTTACTTGTGCGGCGGAACGGTAAATATTGTTTTTCATTTACAATATTCTACAAAATTCCACGCAAGATTATGAACAAAATATCTTTTATTCGCGTATGATATATCAAATGTTTACGCTCGTTACGGACAGAAGCAAATATTTCAGGGTCAAACGCGGGCAGACGCAAAAAGAGACGGAGGAGGTGCTTGGCGCGCCTTTTAAAGTCTTTTTCGACGGAGCGATAATCGAACTCGGGGAAAAATTGCAGCCTTATACATGCCAACCTCTGGAAAGCTATAAAACCCTGTCTTTAAAATTCGGCGTGCCCGTCGAGGAGCTGAAAAGAATAAATTTCGATAAGCCCTTATACCCCTCGTGCAAGCTGTTTGTGCCGTGCAAAAAATAGTGCGTGAGCATATAATAAATTAACGACAATAAACGGAGGTTAAAATGTCATTTTTTTCCAACTTTCAATCGGATAAGTGCCCCGGTACAATAAGTGGCAATCCCCTTAACGGAATGTGTGAGAAAGTGTGCATTCAGGCACAAAAGATTTTTGATGCCTGCATCAAGCAGATTCAGATTGAAAACTATTCGCTCACGCTGACCGACAACGTACCCGCAAGCCCTACATACCCCTTGACTTTTATAAGCGCAAGGTCGACTTCTTCTTCGGGTAACATCACAAGCCTGAATATAGAAAGGATTCCCGATAAGCCCACCTGCGCGAGAGTGCAAGTAACGGTGGCTATCCCCGTCGAAGTGCTGTATACCGACGCGAACGGAGTGGAGGGCGTTGCCCAGTCGACGATAAGTGTTTCCGAGGACGTAATACTTTTCGTACCCGCGCCGTCGATTATGCCTTACAGGGTAACTAGCGAAGTTTCCGCGGTGTGCGCCGAGGGCAGGTTCGTTCCCGAATCGAACACGTTCAGCGTCAACGCTTGCCTTACGGTAATTTTAAAAATCGCCATAGACGTCGAACTGCTTGTTCCCAGCTACGGCTATTGCGCTATACCGCCCGCACAGGACTACTCGCAAGAGGTATGCGCAGGGTTCTTCGAGTTGCCTTTGTACCCTCAGGGCAAGGTCTGCTCGAAACAGTAGTATAAAACAGATTTCTCCTTTGCTTCCCCCTCAAAACCGAGGGGGAAGTTGTGTTTTTCGGGGTTTACAGAGTACTATGTCACGCATAAACTATGGTTTTTGGGGTAAAAACGGCTATTTTCAGACAATAAAACAAACTGCTTGAAATTCTTTAAAATAAATGTTACAATATTTTTATGGCTATATTTTCAATAAGCGATTTACACCTTTCGGGACTGTCGGACAAGCCTATGGACGTGTTCGGGGCGGGGTGGGAAAATCACTTTGAAAAAATTAAATCCGACTGGAAAAAGAAAGTTTTATCCGACGAAGATATAGTGCTTATCGCGGGCGACATAAGCTGGGGTACGACCCTCGAAGAGGGGCTTTATGACCTTAATTCTTTGAAAGATTTACCCGGGAAAAAAGTCTTTATCCGCGGCAACCACGACTTCTGGTGGAACGGTATAACAAAGCTGCGACGCGCCGCGCCCGACGAAAAATTTTACTTTTTACAGAACGACTGCGTTAAATTCGGCGACGTGATTATCTGCGGTTCGCGCGGGTGGACCTGCCCCGGAAGCAGCGACTACACGGACACGGACGAAAGGCTGTACAGACGGGAAGCCGAGCGGTTCAAGCTCTGTTTTAAGGAGGTTGAAAAGGTCAGGGAAGCGGGCGACAAGCTTATCGTTATGATACACTATCCGCCCTTTTCGCAGAAAGTTCCCGCAACCGAATTTACTTCTCTTTTCGAGGAGTGCGGCGCCGATAAAGTTGTTTTCGGGCATATTCACGGCGAAGCGTTTTTCCCCTTCCGCACCGTTAAAAACGGTATAGAATACATTCTTACCTCTTGCGATAAAGTCGGGTTTACGCTTCAAAGAATACTTTAAAAAAACGCTTTACTTTTCCGTCGGTTTATGATATAATTCCGACAATAAGAAAGGCAGAATAAAATAATGATTTTTACTTTAATAAAAAGGAAGAATTTTGGCGGCTTTGAAGCTATTATCCGATAGCTTTATTTGCCGCTTTTTTTCTGTCGGAAGGAAGTAAGATGTTACAAAGAAAAGACCTGTTGGGTTTAAAGGATTTGTCGGCTGAAGAAATTTACGGAATTTTAGACGTCGCGAGGGAGATGAAACGGCAGCTCGACTGTAAAAAAACAGAGCGTATTCTTGCCGACAAGGCGCTTGTCACCTTGTTTTACGAGAACAGTACGAGGACGCGCTCTTCGTTTGAGCTGGCCGCAAAATACCTGGGTGCGAGCGTGGTGAATATTTCGGTTGCCACAAGCTCGGTACAAAAAGGCGAAACGCTTATCGACACGGGCAAGAACCTTGACGCTATGAAAGTCGATTTTATCGTCATTCGGCATCAGATGGCGGGCGCGCCTAAGCTTCTTGCCGAAAACGTCGGGGCAAGCGTTTTAAACGGGGGCGACGGTATGCACGAGCACCCCACGCAGGCCCTTCTGGATATGTGCACGCTTCGTGAAAAGCTCGGTAAAATCGAGGGCTTGAAAGTAGCGATTCTGGGCGACATCAAGCACAGCCGTGTTGCTATGAGCAACCTTTTCGGGCTGAAAAAGCTGGGTGCGGAAGTCTATATGTACGCGCCCGCGACAATGATGCCGAAAGAGATAGAAAGGCTGGGCGCGCACGTCTGCAAGAGCCGTGAAGAGGCTATCGAGGGCGCGGACGCCGTGATGGGGCTTAGAATTCAGTTAGAGCGGCAGAACGGCGGGCTTTTCCCGTCGCTTTCAGAATATTCGCGCTATTACGGAGTGAACGACGGGCTTTTGAAATATGCGAAAAAGAACGTTTTAATTCTTCACCCCGGTCCCGTAAACAGGGGCGTAGAGCTGACTCCGCAGGTCATAGACGGAGAAAAGAGCGTTATTTTGGAGCAGGTAACTTACGGGGTTGCGGTCAGAATGGCGCTTTTGAAACTGTTTAACGAATACAGGGAGAACAATTTATGAAGCTTCTTATTAAAAACGGCACGGTTGTGACGCCTGCGGGCGAGGTCAAGGCTGACTTGCTTATAAACGGTAAGACGATAGAGAAAATCGCCCCCGATATATCTGAAAACTGCAAGGTAATCGACGCGAGCGGTAAGCACGTTTTGCCGGGTATTATCGATATTCACGTACATTTGCGCGAGCCCGGTTTCGAGGGCAAAGAGGACATAGAAAGCGGCTCTAAAGCCGCGGTTGCGGGCGGTGTCACGCAGGTTTGCTGTATGCCCAACACTAACCCCGTCTGCGACAACGCCGTTGTTACGACTTATATAAAACACCGCGCCGAAGAGGTCGGGCTGTGTAAAATTCACCCGATAGGCTCCATAACCAAGGGCGAAAACGGCGAAAGTCTTTCGGACATAGGCAAGATGAAGTCGGCAGGCGCGGTCGCTTTGAGCGATGACGGGAAGTCGGTCGGCAACTCGCAGGTTATGCGGCTTGCAATGGAGTACGCGAACGACTTTAATTTGAAATGCCTTTGCCACTGCGAGGATAAAAATCTTGTTGACGGCGGGGTTGTGAACGAGGGGTGCAACTCGACTTTGACGGGGCTGAAAGGTTCGCCGCGCGCCGCGGAGGATATTATGATTGCGCGGGAGATTGCGCTTTCAGAGAGTCTTGATATTCCCGTACATATCTGTCACGTTTCGACTTACAGCGGAGTGGACATTATACGAAGCGCCAAGGCGAGGGGCGTAAAGGTTACGGCGGAAACCTGTCCGCACTACTTTATTCTGACAGACGATATAATAACTTCGTATGATACCGCGACAAAGGTTAACCCGCCTGTGCGCGAAGAAAAGGACAGGCTGGCTATTATCGCAGGGTTGCAGGACGGCACTTTGGACTGCATAGTGACCGACCATGCGCCCCATTCCGTAAAGGACAAGGAAGTTGAGTACAGCATCGCCGCTTTCGGTATAAGCGGAATAGAGACGAGCTTTGCGTTGAGTTACACGTACCTTGTTAAGTCGGGGCTTATGACCCTTTCGGAACTTTCAAAGAAAATGAGCGCCGTGCCCGCAGAGATACTGGGGCTTGACGGCGGAGCGCTTGAAGAGGGTGCGGTTGCCGACGTTGCGGTAGTCGATTTGAGTAAGAAATACGTTATCGACGGCAAGAAGTTTATTTCCAAAGGAAAGAACACTCCGTTCAACGGTTTTGAAGTTTACGGCGAAGTGCTTTACACTATCGTTGACGGAACAATAAAATTCAAGAGGTGAAATTATGATTGACAAGCTTATAGAAAAAATTATCGAACTTCAGAACCCCACTTGCGTAGGGCTGGATACGAGTTTCGATTACCTGCCCGAGGAAATGAAGCGGGGCGTGACGAACTTCGACGAGGCGGCGGACGCGATTTTCGAATTCAACAAAAATATTATCGATAAAGTTTACGACGTAGTTCCGTCAGTTAAAGTGCAGATTGCTTATTACGAGATGTACGGCTCGTCGGGTTTGCGTGCGTTTGAAAAAACGGTTAATTATGCAAAGGGCAAGGGGCTTATCGTCATTGCCGATTGCAAGAGAAACGATATAGGCTCGACTGCGGGGTGCTACTCTAAAGCGTACCTTGGCGAAACTTCTTTGAACGGAAGGGCGGTAAGAGCGTTCAATGCGGATATGCTGACCGTCAACGGGTATCTCGGTTTCGACGGAATTAAACCTTTCGTAGAGGATATAAAATCGCATGACAAGTCGATTTTCGTGCTTGTAAAAACGTCCAATCCGTCGAGCGGGGAGTTGCAGAATTTGAAGCTCGAAAACGGAAATTACATTTACGAGCAGATGGGCGACCTCGTGTCCGACTGGGGCAAGGATAGCGTCGGGAAATACGGTTATTCGGAAGTCGGTGCGGTTGTCGGCGCGACCCACCCCGAGGAGGCGGCAAGGCTGAGAAACAGGCTTTTACATACTTTCTTTCTGATACCCGGATACGGTGCGCAGGGCGGCAGTGCGGATATGCTTAAAGTGTGCTTCGACGGTAACGGGCTCGGCGGGGTTGTTAACTCGTCGCGCGGGATAATCTGCGCATATAAGGACGCGAAATATGCGGGTTTGAATTACGCGGAAGCGGCGCGTGCGGCGTGTCTGGATATGCAGAAAGATTTGTCCTCCGTTATAGGATAAATGGGCTGAGCAGAATTCTGAAAACTGCGTTATTTAAGGCATATATGGGGGTCTACGGCAAATGAAAGACGTTTTAGCGACGGTTAAAGACAACCGCGGGATTGCGGAAAATATATTTATGATAACTTTGAATTTGTCCGAAAGTATCGGGGAAATTCACGGCGGGCAATTCGTTAATATCTCAACGGGCGACAACGCTTTATTGTTGCGCCGTCCGCTCGGGGTGTGCAAAACCGAAGGCAACGATTTGTCGCTTTGCTATCAGGTAAAGGGCAAAGGCACGAAGAAACTGACCGAAGCCAAGAGCGGTGACAAGCTTAAAGTTTTGTTGCCGCTCGGTAATTACTTCGATTTGTCGGGATACCGCTCGGTTGCCGTTGTGGGTGGCGGCGTGGGCGTGTTTCCGCTTATTGCGACTTTGCGCGATAATGCGGGAGAAGACTTCTATTCGTATATAGGTTTCCGCAACAAGGGGGCGGTATGTCTTCTTGAAGAGTTCGGAGTAAGTAAGAAATTGGTTGTGACGACCGACGACGGTAGCTACGGTAAAAAGGGTAACGCGGTGCAGGCTTTCTTCGAGGATATGCCCGAAGTTGATGCGATTATTTCCTGCGGACCGCCCGTGATGTTGAAAGCGTTGAAGAGCGGTCTGGAAGAGCGGGGAATTAAAACGCCCTGTTTCGTTTCGTTGGAAGAGAGAATGGGGTGCGGAATCGGCGCTTGCCTTGTTTGCGTGTGCAAAACGTCCGGCGGCGGGAACGCGCGCGTCTGCAAGGACGGACCCGTTTTTGATATAACCAAAGTGGAATTATAAAGAGGAAATATGGAAACAGTAATCGCTAAATCCAAAAAGGGTTTTATGTTGGGGTCGTATATAACGATTCTTGTGATAGGGGCGTTGTTTTTCGTGTTCGGCGGGTCTGCCGTTATATTCGGCACGGAGAAAAGCCTGAGGCAAATCGGAGTAATAATTGCCGTTGTAGGAGTCTTTCTTACGGCGGCGGGGCTTAGCTGGACGATTTATCTGGCGCGTTTACCGAAAGTTTATTTATCGGTTAAAGACGGGAAATTGCGTTTTTATAACGGATTGGAATGTTCGCCTTCGGAAGTTATAAGTTGCAGTGCGCGTTGCGATTTGATGGATGGCGCGTTATACAATTGCGGAAAACTTATGATTTCGGTTGGGAACGTATTGTATAAATTCAAGTTCGTCGAAGGCGCAAACAACGTAGCAGCGACTATAAACGCGCTCAAAGCGCAGACTATGGCGGTTGAAAGTATGCAACAGCACATTGCCGAAAGGAAGCTTGCCGAACAAGGGGAAGCCGAAAACGAAAACAAAGAGGTCTGATTATGGCAAATCTTGAAGTTGAAATCTGCGGGGTGAAGTTCAAAAACCCCGTTATCGGAGCAAGCGGAACGGTCGGGTTCGGTAGAGAGTTTAACGAGCTTTACGACCTTTTTTTGGTCGGCGGTATAAGTACGAAGGGTATGACTTTGGAGCCCCGCCTCGGCAACCCCGTACCGAGAATTGCAGAGGGGACTAGCGTTATTTTGAATGCGGTTGGTTTGCAAAACCCCGGGGTGGAACACTTTATTAAGTGCGACCTACCTTTTTTAAAGGGAAAAGGCGTTGTGGTTATTGCGAACGTTGCGGGCAAAACACTGGAAGATTACGGTGCAATCTGCGCGAAATTGGACGGGCTTGTCGACATGGTTGAGCTGAATATTTCCTGTCCGAACGTAAAAGCGGGGGGAATGGCTTTCGGTATTAGACCCCGTAGTATCCTTGAAGTAACGCAGGTTTCTAAGAAATCTTTGAAGAAAACGCCTTTAATCGTAAAGCTTTCACCCAACGTAGAAAGCATAGCCGAAAACGCGCGTTCAGCGGAAGAGGGCGGTGCGGACTGCGTGTCGCTTGTAAATACTTTTACGGGTATGGTAATCGATTTGGAAAAGCGTAAGCCCGTCATTGCAAATAACACGGGTGGCGTATCGGGCGCGGGTATAAAGCCCATTGCCGTTAGAATGGTTTACGAAGCTGCGAAGGCGGTTAAAATTCCCGTAATAGGTATGGGCGGTATTATGACGGGCGCAGACGCGATTGAGTTTATGATGGCGGGCGCGAAAGCGGTACAGGTCGGAACGGCTAACTTTGCCGACCCGTACGCTATGCCGAGAATAGTAAACGAAATGAATTTATGGCTTGATAATCACAAGATAAAGAACGTAAGCCAAATAGTTGGAACGGTAACTTTAAATTAGTTGAAACCCCGTTATTTAAGGCATATATTGGGGTCTATTTATAAAAAGGAGTAAAAATTTATGACTTATAAACAGCAGTTTATTAAATTTATGGTTGAAAACGGCGTGTTGAAATTCGGCGAGTTCACTTTAAAAAGCGGAAGAAAAGCGCCGTACTTTATCAATACGGGCAATTACAAATCGGGCGCGCAGCTTTCCAGGCTTGGGGAATATTACGCGCAATGCATAGCGGATAACGGCATTAAAGCCGATACGCTTGTCGGTCCTGCTTATAAGGGAATTCCGCTTGCTGTGACTACTGCGGTTTCGCTTTTCGATAAGCACGCAATCGATATGAACTATTGCTTCGACAGGAAGGAAGCAAAGGACCACGGCGAGGGCGGGCTTTTCGTAGGAAAACAGCTTGAAAACGGTGAAAAAGTTATTATTATCGAGGACGTTATGACTTCGGGCAAGGCTTTAAGGGAGCTTTTGCCCAAGCTTAAAGCTACGGCTAATGTGGAAATTGCGGGAATGGTTATCTCTGTCGACAGAATGGAGCGCGGGCTTGAAAGCGAGCTTTCCGCCGTGCAGGAAGTGTATAAAGAGTTCGGAGTAAAGGTCTATTCTATAGTCACTATGGCGGACATAATTTCTGCAATCGAAGAGGGAATTATAGGAGGCAAAGAGTATCTTGAAGGCATGAAAAACTACCGCAAAACGTACGGCGTAGGTTAAGTTAAAAGCGCGTTAATTCAAGCATATATAAGGGTCAATTAAAAAACTCCCCGAGTTTCGGGGAGTTTTTTAAAATGCTCTGAAAGTGTAGCCTTGCTTTTTATAATACCTTATAATGTCCTTTAACGCGTCGGCGGTTGCCGATTTCGTAGTCGTATCGTGGGCGAGCATAACGATATAGTTCGAGTTCGCGGGGGTAGTTACCGCGGCTTTATAAAGTTGGTCGGGCGTCGCGCCGTAAATTTCCGCGTCGCGGGTCGAAGCGTTCCAATCGACGTATCTGTAACCGTGTTGCGAAATCGTGTTGATTAGCGACGACGAAAGTCCGTAGCTTCCGCCGGGGAAGCGATATAGGGAAGAGCGCTCGCCTGTGATTTCCTCGATAATTTTATTGCACTTGTCGATATCCGCTAAAAGACTTTCGGGCGAAGAATAAATTTCGGAATAGTTATGCGAGTATGAGTGAATGGCTATCGTGTGACCTTCTTCAAACTCACGCTTTAAAATGTATTTGCGGGTTTCGGCGTGTTTGCCGACGATAAAGAAAGTGGCTTTTACGGCTTCTTCTTTAAGTACGTCCAGAATTTTTGGCGTTACTCTGTCGCTGGGGCCGTCGTCAAAGGTGAGGTAAATTACCTTTCCGTCTGAATTCTCGGCAAACGCAACCGTGCTTTTCGCTAACTTCGGGCTGACGTAAAATACAATCAGAAAAGCGCACATCAAAAGCGCTGCGCAAATCGCGGTGAAATTTCTGTTCATATCCATAATTTGCGCAAAATGTCAAATTTTAAACAAGTTTTACGTTAATAACAGAGTCCGCAATCGCAATCTGAAGTCGGCGCAAATCTTTGGAGTATACGTAGCCCTCGGACGCGTCGCTACACTCGGCGATAAGGCGGCGTATTTCCTCTGAAAAACAGTTGTCGGGGTTGGATATTAGTAATCCGTTCAAGGTGTTTTTTATATCGTTTATCACGCTTTTTGCCTGCGTTTGTCCGTATTCGCCCGTATCAAGCGCGTTCGCGCAACTGTAAGCAAGGGTTGTAAGTGCCTGCAAAGTATTCAGGTTGCCCAAATACAGTTTAATGTCGGCGGCTACGCTTGCAACCGTGTATTCATCGGTGGAAATCTTCAAAACCTCACAATTAAGGTCTCGGTGCTTCAAACTCTGGCAAATGGCGTCGGCTTCTTTCTCTTCGTAATAGCAGGCGACGGTGACGTAGTACGCGTCGCCGTATTCCAAAATATATCCTGCGCCGCCATAACTTGACACCACGCCGGAGATGGAGCTAGCGGAAACCGCGTTGTCCTCGGTTCGGTAACATATAAAGTAGAATGTGGTTTCAAACGTAAGCTTTTTTGCAGCGCACGAGAAGCTGATTGCAAGAATTATCACCGTGACGGCAATCGCCACGACAACCGAAATTATGGAATGAGAAATTCCCGACCGTTTCATACAATATGATATTTTTTCGGGGGGAATAATATGAATAGTAAAAGCCGTTGCTTTCGCAACGGCTTTTTTGGAGCTACTGGCCGGACTTGAACCGGCGACCTGCTGATTACGAATATATTTTAAAACACTTTTTATACTTTGTAGAACCAATTTGTCTAATAGAATATTTAAATTTTTTAGTACCTGCAAATTATGGGGTTACTCTGGTAATCTCCGTATATTTGGCAGGTACTTTTGTATTTTTAAAGTCGGTAACATTTTTTACCGACTTTTTTACATCTTTATTTATTCATTTAAGGAACATCAAAGTATGACGAATTTTGTCGAAATAGCAGGTTTAAAAAAATGAAGTTCTGAATATAATGTAAGCGAAAAAAATATCAATGGAAGTACTTATTTATGACAAATTCTAATTCAACCCAAACAAGAACGCTTAAAGTAGAAATTTTAGAAAAAAACATATGTACAATATCAATGCGTGATATTAAACCTTATGACCGTCAAAAATTTGATTACACTAAAAACAAAGATAAAATTATGGGAATTTATATGAGAACAAGGAGTTATGTTCGCAATTTGAAATCTTTTCATAAAAAATTATGGGATTTGCATTTTGATAATGGGAATTACTATCTTATCACTTTGACATTTAATGACGAAATCCAATTTAGATATATTGAGCAAAGATTAAGAACATTTCGTACTGCTTTAAAAAGACGATACGGAAAATTTGAATATGTGAGAGCAATAGAACTAACTAAAAAACATTCTTACCATATTCATATGATTGTACAGTTTATTGATTTTCCGTTAGATTTAAATAAAAATAATATCGAGGCTTTATGGAAATTAGGCATATGCGATATTAAACAGGCTTATGATTTAAGAGGTGGTATTCAGTATATTACCAAATATAAAGAAAACAGCATACATTATTCCGATGATGAATATTTAAAACCCTTTAAAAGTGCCATTCAAAAACGAGATAAATACTTGACCTATTTTCCTAAAAACGCTAACCTTTTTGCTAAAAGTGATAATTTTGGAAAAGAAACTATCGATAAAGAAACAAAAAAAATAGTAACAACAAAAGAAAAGTTTAAAAATTTTTTAGATTATTTAAAAGAGAGAAATAAACAAATTTTTACTCGAATAGACGGACATAACTACCTTGATAAAGACGGTAAGCAACGCTACTGTATGGACAAGCTGTATATTCGAGGTTCAGATATTGAAGAACTACTCAAAATTTTAGCTTCTTAATTATTATTGAACGCATTTTATCTTGATTTTAATAATGTCGTGATGTGTGACAGAATTAATAAAAAAAAGTAGTAGTTATTGACATTAACTACTACTTTTTTATTCATATTAAACAAGCTAAACATTTAAAAAATCATTAAACTTTTGAGCGGCTTTTATATCTTCTTCTTTAAGAAAATGGGTATAGATATTTAAAGTTATATGCTCGTCTGCGTGTCCTGCTCTTTGGGAAACCGCTTTAATTGGAACACCTGCCATTAATTGTAATGTTATACTCGTATGTCTTAAAGCGTGAGGTGGAACGTGCGCTAAACCGTGTGCTGTTTCAAATTTATCAAGCCAAGTTCTCGGTGTACAAGGGTGTAAAGGTTTTCCGTCATCTTGCAAAAACAGTCTATCAGCATTGTACCATAAATCACCGTGTAATTGCTTTTGTTCAGACCACCAAATATAGTATTCGTTTAAGATTTTCGTTAACTGTTGGGGCATATACATTGTTCTTTTAGAGTTCTTTGTTTTGGGTTCTTTCGTTATAACCCCAAATTCTTTAAAATACAATGAGTTTCTTTCTATCTTCAAAGTACCGTTTTGTAAGTCAATGTCTTTCCATTCCAAACCACAAACTTCGGCATTTCTCAAACCCAAGAATAAGAACAAAGCAAATACAGTTTTCTTGCGTATATCTTTTTCCTGCATAGCAAATTTTAAAAATTCTTTTGCTTGTTCTTCGTTGTAAATTTCTTTCTTTTTAATAGTACCTGTTACAGGGTTTGTGTAGTCCTTTGTAGCATAATTATGTTCAATTAACATACGCTTTTTAGCCGCATTTAAAATCATTACAAGCGTAGTTTTAATTCCTTTGTTGGTGGCACAGGAATACTTTGTTTCTCTCTGTTCTATCGAAAAATACTTATCCAAAGGAACATTAAAATAATTTGCTACACATTTAGCCGTCTGCATACTCACTTGATTTCCAATAGTTCCAGCAAGTCTTAAAGTAAGTCTGTCTATTCCACATTCTCTTGCGACTTTGTACTTTGGTATTTTCTGCTCATTGACAAGTTCGTTTATAGATTTTTTTACAAACACATAAGTTTTCGTATAAGTCCTTGAACATATAAAATTATAAAAGTTTTGAATAACATTAGGCGATATATTTTTCAGTAAGTAATTGCCAAAGCATTGCTTAATTATCGTTAAATGGTTTTTAGCACTTGCATAACTGCCGTAGGATTCTTCACGGTTTTTTATTTCTTCAAGCCATTGGTCGGCAAAGTCTCCGAAAAGAATATTTTCATCTGTAACGAAAGTTCCTTTTGATTTCTTTTCGCATTCGTTTACAAATTCAAGTTCAAACTTTTTGCGTTCAACCTCAATTTCTTTTTTACTTAAATTCTGCGGTACTTTCCAAGTAGCGGTGTATTGCTTGAATTTACCTGTTAATGGGTCTTTACCACTGAAATGAAACCGATAAGAGATTAACTCTCCGTTTTTTTTATAACGAGGATAACACATATTTAATTTAGACTTGCTCATTTTCTTTCTCCTTTTCAAAATTCAGATATTTCAGTAAATCGTCGTAATTTACCAAAATTTTAGTGCCAGTCATAAAGTGCTTTACTTTGTTTTCCTTGCAAAGACAACGGATAAACCAACTTGTAATTGCCGTGTTTTCGTCTAACTTTTTGATTTCCGCAAAGCATTGTTCAACTGTTTTCATTCTTATTATTTTTTCCATAAAATAACTCCTTTTTAGTTTTGATAATAGAAGATACAGTCCATTTTCTAATTTTTAAGAATTTTACAAATTTTTTAAAATTTCTTATATTTTTATTTTAAATCGAGGTTTTAGGAATGTACAACACGGGGCATTAAGGGGGTAAAGTTTTTAAAAAGTTTTTTAGCAACAAAAAAGACCGCTTAATAAAGCAGTCTTAAAATACTTTTAAAAATAAGCTCCCAGTTTAACCCTGTGGCTTGTTTTATCTTTTATGATAATTTATATTACAAATTAATTACCGTGTCATTTTGGTTTGTTTCTGTTATCCTCATTACACAACAGAGAAGATTTTTTAATTTTATCTTCCCAATAAGGGTCAATAGGAAGATTTCTGTGAGCCAACATAAGATTCAGCATATGTTCCAATACCCACATTTTTAGAATGTATTCTCGTGCAGTATTACAGAAACATAATTCCTTAACAACTTGCAGACAGTTTCAACAGATGTGTTTTGTAATTGTCCACCTGTAATAGTATTGTCCAAATTCTTTACAAAAGTTTTATCTAAAAGCAAATAGGTATTTATCAATAAAGCTAAATTTTCGTGATTTAAAACTCTATCCAAAATATCAGTATTTAACCACATATAATGTACCTCTTTTGAATTCTAAGACTAACAATTTCATAATAATTATTTATATTACAAAACTGTTTTCGGGCTTTCTGGGTTAACCTGTGAAGCCCTATAAATAAATTATAATAAGTTTATTTCTAAAAGTACAATGCCCGATATACATATCGGGCATAATTTTTTAATGTAATTGGTCTAAAAAATCTTGCTTTCTCTTTTCGTCTGTCAAGCCTTTAACAGGTCTTGAAAAGTGCGGGGTTTTAATTATGATTTTGTTAGGGCAAATTTCTTTTACCTTGTCATAAAAAATCTGTGCAACTTTTCCTACAAGAACTATGTATTTTCCATTGTAAACAGATAAAACTTCTTTAAGCCATTTTTCAGCACAGAAATTCATACACTCATAAACACCAAATTCTTTTTGAGATTTGCAATGTACAATTTCAGTAATAGCAATTTTATCAAACCCGATATTAGGAATTATCCAACCTGCCCATTTAAGAATGGTTCGCCAATAAGTTGACCATTCATTTTTTGGTGTGTTCTCAAATCTATTTTCAAAGAAAGAAACAATATCCTCGCCCTTCCAACTTGCGGTAGGATAGTTTTCATTTGGGTCAATAGACGGATTAGAACTTATAAAAAGTATTTCAGCAT
>CAJTVA010000008.1 GCA_910579585.1 uncultured Christensenella sp. | reverse complement strand
ACTTTCCGATTTCAGACCTTGACTATTTCCGCGAACGGACCGCTCCCGTTTTTTACATTGTGGATTACGAATTTCCCATACCACGAACACCGCAGACATTATATATATTATATATTTTTCGCCAAATAAATGCAACAAGAAATTTTTTACATTGTCAAAATAATTTTTTACCGCATTTCAATTTACTTGATTTTTGAAAATAAAAGCCGTAAAATTATAAAAAACCTATTTTTTAGAGGTAATTTATGGAAGAAATTTCGGGCGTCGTTCACTCTGACTGCACTCCTTATTCCGAATTTAAAAATAACGTTGACAAGGTAGTTAAAATTAAGGGCGTCATTCACAATATCCGTGAAATGTCCGACTTCGCCTTTATACTTGTAAGGACCGCGCGCGAGCTTATTCAATGCGTTTACTCGCCCGAGTTTTCGGCTTTCAGGCTGGACGAGAGTATTGTAGAGCAGGCTTCGGCGAAGATTACCGGCAAGGTCGTTAAAAGCGAAACCCGCGACGGAAGCGAGAGATACGAGCTTCAGATTCACGGCGTAGAAATTATCTCTACCCCCGCCGCTATTCCGCCCGTCGTTATTTCCAAAAAGCAGATTAACTGCGACCTTTCCGTCAACCTCGACAACCGCCCCGTAACTTTGCGCAACCCCAAGGAACGCGCGATTTTCAAACTGCAAGAGGGTATACAAAGGGGCTTCCGCGAATATTTGCAGAGCAAAAACTTTACCGAAATTCATTCGCCTAAAATCAACTTCGCGGGCGCAGAAGGCGGCACGAACGTTTTCAAACTCGACTACTTCGGAAAAACCGTTTATCTTGCGCAGAGCCCTCAGCTTTACAAGCAGGCGCTTGTTCCCGTATTCGAGAGAGTTTTCGAGATTGCGCCCGTGTTCCGCGCGGAGCACCACGATACTTCCCGTCACCTTAACGAGTACATTTCAATGGACTTCGAAATGGGCTTTATTGACAGCTTTACCGATATAATGAATATGGAAACCGGTGCGCTTAAATATATAATGAACCTGTTAAAGACCGAGTACGCGCCCGAAGTAGAGCTTTTGAAAGTCGATATTCCCGAGATTACGACCATTCCCTGCGTACGTTTCAAAGACGCGAAAGAGCTTTGCGTCAAGAAGCTGAAAAACATAACCGACATGAAGGACTTCGAGCCCGAAGAAGAAGCTTTCCTTGGCAAGTGGGCAAAGCAGCAGTTCAATTCAGACTTCCTCTTCGTAACTCACTATCTTTCCAAAAAGCGCCCGTTCTACACGATGGACGACCCCGAAGACCCCGAAGTTACCCTATCTTTCGACCTTTTGTTCAGGGGGCTTGAAATTACGAGCGGCGGGCAGAGAATTCACGACTATAATATGCAGGTCGAGAAAATGAAAAAGTTGGGTATGAACCCCGACGAGTTCGAAACCTATCTTATGTTGCACAAATACGGCGCGCCCCCTCACGGCGGGCTCGGGCTCGGGCTTGAAAGATTGACTATGCACCTTTTAGGGTTCAAAAACGTAAGAAACGCGACGATGTTCCCGAGAGATATAAACAGAGTAAGCCCTTAAAGTTTTATTAAAGTTTAAATGCGGCGCGGCGATTTCAAAATCGCCGCGCCGCTTTGAATTTGCGCAAATTTTATCTAATAAAGTTGGTTCTCACTTTGGGTATTACGACGGGTTTTTCGAGGTCGGTGCCCTTTGCGTTTTCAAGCAGCTTCAAAAGCCAAGCCATATTGCTGCCGATAGCGCGCATAACCGTCACGCCCTCTTCGTCCTTCAAAACCTCTTCCGCCTTGCTGCCGTGCACCATATTCCAATAGGTTGACGGAACGGTTAGCATATTGTTGATACCTATGTATTTATTCAATACATCGTAGGAAGCCGTAGTGCCCGCGCGCCTTGCCGAAACCACGCTTGCGGCGGGTTTGAACTGCATATACCTGCCGTGGGAATAAAAAAGCCTGTCCATTGCCGAAACCATTGCGCCGTTGGGGGAAGCGTAGTGCACGGGCGCGCCGAAAACGTAGCCGTCCGCCGTTTTGACTTTTTCGCCTATGAAATTTATCGGGTCGTCGCCGAACACACAGCCGTTGCCCGCCTTACAGCCGCCGCAACCTATGCAACCGCGCACGGGTCCGTTGCCGAGCCAGACGATTTCGCTTTCCACGCCCTGTTTTTTCAGTTCGTCCGCAATTATGGTGAGCGCCGCATTCGTGCAACCGTTTTTATTCGGACTGCCGTTTAAAAGCAATACTTTCATATAAGCTCCTTTAAGACTTTTTCTATAAGCCCCATATAAAACTTTTCGTAACCCGCCGCGTTGGGGTGGGTGCAATCGCCCTTGCCCCAGCCGTAAGTGTCGGCGGTGTATTTATCTCGGTCGTCCGCCGAAAATGTGTCTAAACAGCTTTTATTATAGACGTCAGCTACGGCAATTCCATTTTTACGGCAGATTTCCGCGGCGCGGTCACCGTATACGCGCTGTGCTTCTTCCTCTCTTCTGCCCATTTTATGTGGTCTGACGAAAAGAACTTTCGCCGTCGGAAAATACTTTTTAAAAGCGCAGACTATGCTTTCGAAACAGGTTGAAAAATCGTCCGTCTTTTTTATTTCGGAAATGTCGGGAACGTCGGACTTGATTTCGCCCAAAGGAACGTCGAAGTTTACGCCGTCGGTCCTGAAGCAGTCGTTGGTGAAACCGTTGAAAACAATATAATCAGGCGAAATTCTTTCTTCGATTGCAAGTTTCACCTGTTCGACAAGCCAATTCTTGTCCTCACAGAAACCAACTCTCGCGCCACCGACGCAATATTTTATAAGGCGTACCCCCAAGTCTTTCTCAAGATATTCTCCCACTCCGAAGCCGTTATTGCCCGAGCCGTACATAATGCTGTCGCCGAAAAGCGCGACCGTTTTATTTTTGAAACTCATAATTACTCCAAGTCGAAATTAATAAAAGCGAGTTAGGCAAAGAGTGCGCGGCTTTTATAAGGAAGCTTACCGAGCGTAAGCGACCGGACAAAAGCGTAAGCACTAAGCCGCATAACAAAGCTTATGTTGATTTTTAAAGTTAAACCCGTCGGACTTAATATCCGACGGGTCTACTTTTTCCCCTATTAAAAACAGCTTTGCCGCCGTTGTCATAGCCCCCCTCGTTAAAGGGGAATTATAAAATAACACTTATGTCGAATTTTGTCAATATAATTTATGAATTTTTGTGCATATTGCACTAAAAACTAACCTTTATATAATATCCTGTGGCAGTTATCGCACTCCACAACTTTGCCAGACGAGATTGACTCCTTGCCTGCAAGCGAAAGTTCGCTGCCGCACTTCGAGCACCTGCCGCCCGTTTCCGCGCAGAGAATGGGGAATATTCTTTCACTGCGCTTTATCTCATACTTTTTCATTACTTCGGGCTCTATTCCCTTTGCGAGCGCGTCAAGTTCCTTTTTGACGGCAAGCGCTTCGGATTGCATTCCCTCTTTAAGCTTTTTATAAGCTTCGGAAGAATCGGTATACTGCTTTTGCATATCGATAGTCTTTTTCTTCATCTGCTGATACTCTTCGTCGGCGTCTTTTATCGACTTCGTGAGGGCTGCGACTTCCGACTTGATTGCTTTCAGTCTTTCGGTTATCTGCGTAACATTCTTTTTATAGAAAGAAACGTCCGCACCGCCGTCAACCATTTCGTCGAGGTGGTCGAAGTCGGAAAGGGTTTCCGCGATTTCTTCGTATTTTTTGTTGAGCTCCGTAACAATTGCGGTAAGCTCTATTGCCTTCGCGTTAAGCGCGTCAAGCTTTTCAGGCGCTTTCGTCAAGAAGCTCTTCGCCTGAACGAAGTTCTTCCTCTCTTCGGAATTTCCCAAATCGCGTTCAAGCTTTAAAAGCTTTTCGTCCGTTTCCTGATACTTTAAAAGTTTATCAACCTGTGTCATATATAACTCCTTACGCTTAAAGCAACGTTTCGTCGGTAAAATACGAAGATTCGACTTTAAGCACGTCTTTTATTTTCAGATATATTTTTTCGAAGCCGTAATTTTCGGAAGCATAGTGCGTTAAGACAATAACGGCAAGCCCTTGCTGTGTAAGGGCGAGAATTTCGTGATGCTTCATATCGGCGGAAACGAACGCGTCCGCACCGTTTGTCACCGCGAAATTCATATTATAATCGTCGCAACCCGCGCCGCAAAACGACGCGACTTTACTTATCTTTTTCAAGGTGTCGCCGTATAAAAGCGCCCTTTCGGTTTTGAATTCTTTTTTGATTTTTTCAAAGTATTCGCCTGATATGCTAGGGGCAACGGGGTAAACCCTGCCGTAGCCGCCACCTGATACGGGTGCGGCGATTTCGGCTTTTTCACCGCCTAAGCCGCGGGATAAAAAGTAGTCTATACCCTCGGGCGCGGCGTCGAAATTCAGGTGCATAGAGATTACCGAAATACCGTTCCCCATACACATTGCAAGCGCTTTCGCAAGCGGGTCGCGCGTTAAATCAAGGCGGGAAATACCGCCGTAAATCGCAGGGTGATGGGTTACAATCAAGTTATAGCCGAGTTTTACGGCTTTTTTTACGGCTTTTTCGGATAAATCAAGAGAAAACAGAGCGCCTTTTACTTCGCCGCCGCAGTTAACTATGATACCGCTGTTGTCGTAAAGCTTGTACTTTGCGCAAAATTCGTCGGAAAGGCTCACGGGCGCAACCTCGCGTTCGAGTAAATTAAAGACCTCTTCCACTTTCATTTTTAAGCACCTCTTTCATTTGTCTGACTTCCGCTTCGAACCTACATCTTACGTCTTCATTTAAATTTCTTTCCAGGTAGGAAAGCTTTTTTTTGAGCTCCGTCAGTATATAGGCACGGGTAGTTTCGCCCGATAAATTCAGTCCGAAATCAAGCTGTTGCCCCCCGTATATGCTTGATTTTCCGCGGTTTTTACCTTTTATGACGTAGTAGAATTTTCCGCCGAATTCGAAAGGCTCGTCCACCGAAATCGCGGCGCCTTTTTCAAGGAGAAACTCTCTTACGGCGCGCACATTCTTCATCGGCTGCAATACGAAATTTTCGGGGATGAACGACTTTTTTAATATACTTATTATCTCTTCGCCGCCCATTCCCGCGATTAAAACCTGATTGACGTCTTTATTTACTCCCTCTAAACCGTCGGCGCAGACCGAAGTAACGACGCCTTTTTGTATATAACTTTTTAAAAGATTTTCCGCCTTATTAAGGCTTTGCGCGCTTATGTCGGAAATCACCGCGCTTTCGCACATACCGTTTTCAAGCATATACCAGGTGCAGTAGCCGTGGTCGCAACCTACGTCGGCAAAAGTCGTGCAATAGTCTAAATAGCGGCAAAGTTTTTCGATTCTGTCCATTTAGGTATCGAGGAAGTCTTTGAGATGTTTCGAACGGGAAGGGTGCCTTAACTTTCTAAGCGCCTTTGCTTCTATCTGTCTAATTCTTTCACGGGTTACGTTGAATTCCTTGCCCACCTCTTCCAGAGTGCGGGGCCTGCCGTCGTCGACGCCGTATCTTAAACGCAAAACCTTTTCTTCGCGCGGGGTCAGACTGTTCAAAACCCCCAAAAGCGTTTCTTTAAGCATAGTCGTAGATACGCTGTCCGAAGGGGTTGCCGTGGTTACGTCCTCTATGAAGTCGCCGAGGTGGCTGTCCTCCTCTTCGCCGATAGGGGTTTCTAGGGATACGGGGTCCTGTGCGATTTTCTGAATTTCGCACACGCGCTCTTCGCTTATGCCCATTTCGTGGGCGATTTCGGCGGGCGTCGGTTCACGGCCGAGTTTCTGCAATAAAATTCTCGAAACACGGGTCAATTTATTGATTGTTTCGACCATATGCACGGGGATACGGATTGTTCTCGCCTGGTCGGCGATTGCCCTTGTAATAGCCTGACGTATCCACCAGGTTGCGTAAGTCGAGAACTTGAAGCCTTTCTGATAGTCGAACTTTTCGACGGCTTTCATAAGCCCCAAGTTACCCTCCTGTATGAGGTCGAGGAACAACATTCCGCGCCCCACGTAGCGTTTTGCAATGGATACGACGAGCCTTAAATTGGCTTCCGAAAGCTTCTTTTTCGCTTCCTCGTCGCCCTCTTCCTGCATTCTGCGGGCAAGCTCTATCTCGTCGTCGGAAGAAAGAAGGGGAACCCTGCCGATGTCCTTTAAGTACATCTTGACGGGGTCGTCGAGACCGATATCCGAAAGCGCCTGTTCGTACAGCTCTTTGTCGCGCTCAGCCTCGTCTATAATCTGAATGCTTGCCTCGGCAATCGATTTATAGACGTAGTCCATCTGGGCGGGGGTGGTTTCGTATTTTTCCATTATGTCACACAGCGTGTTGGTCGTAATGGAGCCCTTTGCGCCGTAAGTATCGATAATCTGTTTTAAAATTTCGCCAAGTTTCTGGTCTGTTAAATTCATTCTTTCTCTCCGCTTTTAATTTTTTTCTGTCGGTTGATAAACGACTGTAACGTATGGGTCAAATCTTTTCGTTTGTCGGGGTCGGTTTCGGCGGCAATCTGCGCCTGTACCCTTGCGATACTTTCACTGACCTCGGCAGTTTTTAAGGCTTTAACACAGTCTTTAAAGTACTTTTCCGCAACTTCGCCCTTTAAAGCGTCGCCGTCGCAGTAGTCTAAAATTCTTGTAAGTTCTTCGTATTCTTCCGTTCCCTCGTCGAAAAACTCGAAAAGTTCGGACGGGCGGACTCTTTCGTCCAAAAACTTCTTTGAAAAGATATATTTTGCGATAATTTCGTGTACGCCGTTCGGGAAACTGATTTTAGAGATATCCTCTCCGTTCGCTATTTTCGAGCCGAAAAGGAATGCGGCGATTACGAACCTTGACGCCCTGTCAAGCATAGAAGAATTGTCTTTTCTTTCTACCGGTTTGGGCGTTGGTGGCTCGACGTTGGGTTCGGCGCGAAGGTCGCGGTTTAAGCTTTCGTAAGATATGCCCGTCTTGTCGCTTAAAGATTTAAGTAAATCTTCCTGCTCTGCCGCGCTGTCCGCGGTCTTTATTATCTTTATCGCTTCCTGCACGAACTTGCGTTTGTCGTCCGTTTTGGAAACGTCGAAGCCCTTTTGCACCGAGCTTAATTTGTAGTCGATAAGCGGCATAGCCCTGTCTAAACAATTCCGGTACGCTTCGGCGCCACGCTGTTTTATCATATCGTCGGGGTCGAGCCCGTCGGAAAGGGGCACCACCTTTACGTTCAGTCCGTTGCTCTTCAAAATATCGAGACCGCGCATATTGGCTTTCTGCCCCGCCGCGTCGCCGTCGTAACTTATAAGAACGTTTTCGGTATACCTTTTAATAAGCCTTGCCTGGTCCTGCGTGAGCGAAGTTCCCATACTCGCAACAACGTTTTTAAAGCCTGCCTGATAGAGCGATATGGTATCCATATAGCCCTCGACGATAATTACCTCGTTTATAGTTTGCTCTTTCTTGAGCTTTTTTAAAAGGTTTATATTGTAAAGGGTCTTGCTTTTATTGAAAACCAGCGTTTCTTTCGTGTTTTTGTATTTGCCGAAGTCGGTCTTTTTAAGCACCCTGCCGCCGAACGCGATTACTTCGTCCATTGCGTTGATTATCGGGTAAATAAGCCGCCCGCCCTGAGCGTCTAAAAGTCTGCCGTCGGCTTCGTTTATTGCGCCGCTGTCTATCATATCCTGTCTGGCGTAGCCTTTCGATAAAAGATATTTCGGTAAATCGTAAAAGTTAAGACTTGCGCCAAGCCCGAATTTGCGGACGATATTGGACGGAATTCTGCGCTTCAATATGTATTCTATATGCGCGTCGGCGTTGCCCGAGTTCAAGTTGTTTAAGTAAAAGTGCGCGCAATCGTTCAGAATATTTAAAATTGCGTCTTTTTTGCGTTTTAGCTCTACCGTCTGTTTACTGTCGGTGCCGACTTGCGGAACTTGGAGGTTTGCGCGGTCGGCAAGAAGCTTTACCGCGTCCATAAACTCGATATTCTCCATATTCTGCACGAACTTGATTACGTCGCCCGACTCGCCGCAACCGAAGCAGTGATAATACTGGTCGGTTTCGTTTATCGCAAAAGACGGGGTTTTTTCGTGGTGAAAGGGGCAACACGCCCACCAGCTGCCGCCGCGGCGCTCTAAGCTGATATAGTTTCCTGCAACTTCTATTATATTAAGTTTTTCTTTTAAAGTTGTCAAAAACTCTTTTAACTGCATTTTAGTTGCTTTCGTCTATAAACGTCCAGCCCTTGGGGACGAAAATTTTATTAAACGTGTAGACTGCGTATCTGTCCGTCATTGACGACAGATAGTCGCAAACCACCTGCTCTTTACTGAATTTATCCAAAAGTTTCAAAAAGCTTTCGGGCAATTTATCAGGGTTTTTTATGAAATACGAATAAGTTTCCGTTAGCATTCTTTCCGCCTTTTCCTCCTCGCCCTTTGCAGTCGGGGAAAAGTAAACCCTTTCGAACATAAACTCGCGAAGCCGCTCGCTTGCCTGTTCTGTTTCCCGCTCCATACTCACGGAATTTTTGCCTGCGGAATTGCGGTAAATCGAGGATATTGCGGTATTAATCCGTTCACGGGAGGTGTTGCCGAGAATAGCGCGGACGTCTTTCGGAACGTCGTTTTCAGTTAGTATGCCCGCGCGAATAGCGTCGTCCAAATCGTGGTTTATATAGGCGACCCTGTCTGCGTAAGAAACGCACTTCCCCTCTAACGTGGCGGGGGTGCCGCTTTTGGGGTGGTGCAAAATTCCGTCGCGCACTTCCTTTGTAAGGTTCAAGCCGTTGCCGTCCTTTTCAAGGACTTCTACCACCCTGACAGACTGAACGTTATGCTTGAAACCCGTAGGCACAAGCTTGTCCAGAATTCTTTCGCCGCTGTGCCCGAAAGGTGTATGACCCAAGTCGTGACCTAGAGCGATGGCTTCCGCCAAGTCCTCGTTCAAAGAAAGGGCACGGGCGATGCTTCTTGCTATCTGGGAAACGTCGAGAGTGTGTGTTAAACGGGTTATGTAGTGGTCGCCCTCCGGCGAAAAAAAGACCTGCGTCTTGTTTTTAAGGCGCCTGAACGATTTGCAATAAATTATTCTGTCTCTGTCGCGCTGAAACTCCGTGCGCATAGCGCAAGGCTCTTCTTCCCTGTCGCGACCGAGAGTGTTTTTCGACTTACACGCATATGGCGATAAAAAAGCGGCTTCTATTGCGTAGGTTCTGTCTTTTAACGATTGCATTCTTTCTCCCGTTAAAATAATACGAAAAAATTTTCAAAATTACTCTTTTTGCAGTAATAATTTTATTTATTTGCCGAATAAGCCGCCGACCGAGAGAACTTCGCCCGTGACGTAGCTGCTTTCGGCAAGGAATAAGCAAGCTTCGGCGACGTCGGCGGGTGTGCCTATTCTGCCGACGGGAATCGACGAGATTAGCTCTTCCATTTCCGCGCCGCTGAGTTCGGCGTTCATTTCGGTGTCGATAACGCCGGGGGAAACGCAGTTTACGCGCACGTTGGAGGGTGCAAGCTCTTTCGCAAGCGCTTTCGTAAAGGCGATAACCGCGCCTTTCGACGCTGAATACGCGACCTCGCAACTTGCGCCGACTTCACCCCAAATCGAGGCGATGTTTACGATTGCACCGCCGCCCGCGAAAATCATTTTGTCCGTGACTTCACGACTGCACAAATAAGTGCCCTTAACGTTTATATCGAACACCCTGTTCCAATCGGCAATCTTTGTTTCCTGAATGACCTTTATAAGAGATACCCCCGCGTTATTGACTAGAACGTCGAGTTTTTCGTAGATTGAGAAGAACTCTTTGAACATTGCCCGAACCTGAGCCTCGTCCGAAACGTCGGCTCGGAGAAGCACGGGGCAGTAGCCGAGCATATTGAACTCCTCTTGCGTTGCAAGCGCAGAGCGTTCGTCGTGACAATAATTCAAAACAACCTCGTAGCCGCGTTCCAAAAAGGCAAGCGCAATCGCCTTGCCTATACCTTTGGTTCCGCCAGTTATCAATGCGGTTTTAACGCTCATTTGATTCCTCTTAATTCAGTTGAAATATTTTCGAAAATCTGTTCGGGCGTAAGTCCGTCCGTATCGACGATTATATCTGCTACACCCTCATATATAGCCGACCTTTCGGCAAAAAGCTTATTAAGCCGCTTTTTCAAATCGCCCTTCAAAAGGGGTCTTGTAGTGTCATTTTTCAGCCTTTCTTCCAGAGTTGAAAGCTTAGTGCGGAGATAGATTATTTTGTTGCCGTCCGACTTCATTATCCTGACGTTTTCTTCCCTCAAAACCGCCCCGCCGCCGACCGATATAAAACAGTCGTATTCAATATCGTTCAGTTGCTTTATAACTTCGGTCTCGATTTCGCGGAAGTACTCCTCGCCGTATTCTTCGAAAATTTTCGAAATTTCACCGTGCTTTGAAACAATACAATCGTCAGTGTCGTAAACCTGTTCGTCATATTTCCAATCAAAAACAGCAGCAACGGTTGACTTGCCGCAGCCTGGCATTCCAATTAAAAACCTGTTGTTCATAACTTGAAGCTTTCGGCGGCGAGAATATAGCTGTTCTTGCCGAATCCGCAGATAACCCCTTTACACACCTCGGATAAAACCGATTTGCGCCGAAACTCTTCCCTTGAGTGCACGTTGGACATATGCACCTCTACGACTGGGATATTTATTGCGGCGATTGCGTCGCGGATTGCGTAGCTGTAATGTGTAAACGCACCTGCATTTAAAATTACGCCGTCGCAGTCGGCTTGCTGAATTTTTGTGCAGATTTCGCCCTCTATGTTGCTTTGATAAAACTCACACTCATCGTTCTTGAAGCGAGCGGCGATTTCTTTATTGATTTGCTCTAACGTCTGCGTGCCGTACACTCCCTTTTCACGCGTGCCCGTCATATTCAGGTTAACTCCGTTGATAAACAGAAATTTCATTCTTCCACCTCGCAAAATTCCGTAAATAATTTTTTTGCCTGATTTTCGTCGGGTTTGAGCCCGAAAAATATGCAATCTGCGTAATAAGCCTGATAAAAAAGCATTGCCTTGCCGTTGATAATTTTCTTGCCCGCACGCTCTGCAAGGCGCAAAAATTCGCTTTTGGGCGGGGTATATATTAAGTCCGCCGCCACCTCGCAAAGGCTTAAAAGGCATTCTCCCACGGGGGAAATTCCTTCGGTTTTGTGCATACCGACCCCGCTTGCGTTGACGATTAAAAAATAGGGCTTGTCCGTCAAGCTCGAAAGCGCGGTTACGCCGAACTCTTCGGCGACGGTTTTTGCGCTTTCTGCGTTTCTGTCGTAAACAGAAACGGTTGCGCCTGCGTCGAACAGCTTTTTTGCGACGCTTCTACCCGCGCCGCCCGCGCCGATTACAAGGACTTCCTTTTTCGAAACTTCGACGCCGCTGTTTTTAAGCATAAGCATAAAACCAAGCCCGTCGGTATTGTAGCCCGTAAGGTTTTTACAGTTCACCGTATTTACGGCGCCGAAAGTCTTTGCGTCGCCCTCGACTTTTTTTAAACGGGGTATTACCGCCAATTTATAGGGAATTGTTACGTTGACCCCCGAATATGCTTGAAGTAACGCGTCTATACTGCCCTCAAACTCGCTTTCGGGGATAGAGATTTTATCGTACTCCATCTCTAAATTCAAGCGGCTTGCAATAAATTTGTGAATCTGCGGACTTATAGACTTAGAAACGTCTTTGCCTATTACCGCAAGCTTTTTTTTAACCATTTTCGCCCCTCAGACTGTCAGACACCTCTTTTAAATAACGTGCGTATTCGTCCTTTTTTATACTAATTTCCGCGCATTCGCCCTCGTGTTTTGGAACGATTAGTGAGATAAGCTCGGTTTCGTTCTTTTTATCGTGAACGGCAAGTTCCGCAGCGCGTTCGATATCGCCGAAAAAAGGCGCGCGTTTTATTACCGTAAGAACTAATTTTTCAATGTTTTCTGCGTATTGCCCCCCGCATATGCCTAACTTTCGCGCAATTTGCAGTTCGTAGTAAGTGCCGATTAAAACATATTCGCCGTGGGAAAGTTTGCCGTATAAAAGCTCTAAAGCGTGACCCGTGGTGTGCCCCAAGTTCAAGGTTTTTCTTGCGCCCGAAATGTCGGTTTCGTCCTTTTCGACCACGCTTGCCTTGTGTGCTATGCAGTCGTAAATAATTTCTTCGAGGAATTTGCCGCTGTTCAGCTTTCTCGTATTTTTCAAAAGCTTATTATAAATTTCTTTATTCAGTGCGCCGTACTTTATGATTTCGCCTAAGCCGCAACGTATTTCTCTTTTAGGCAGGGTAGCTAAGAAGCGCGGGTCTACAATTACCTCTTCGGGCTGATAGAAAGTGCCGATAACATTTTTGACTTCACCCATATCGACTGCGGTTTTACCGCCGACAGAGCTGTCTACCTGAGCTAAAAGCGTCGTGGGTATCTGGACGAGGTGAACCCCGCGCATATAGAGCGCCGCGGCAAGCCCCGCGACGTCCCCCACCACACCGCCGCCGAGGGCGACGACAAGACAGTTTCTGCGCATTCCGCAACTCAACATTTTATTCAGAATTTCAAGAAGTGTGCGCGGAGTTTTACTCTTTTCGCCTGCGCGAATTACAAATTTATGCGTATTTTCACCGAAAACCGAGCATAAATCGCCGTATAATCTGTCAACGTTCGTATCGGTTATTACAAAAACCTGCCTGCCGCTCAGTTTGGGTGCATAGGCTTCGAACGAGCCCGCGCCGCAACGGATAACGCTTTTTTTAGCGGTTTGAAGGGTTATTTCTTGCATATTCACCTCAAAGCGCGGTATCTTTCCAAAACCTCGCGCATATTGTCGCCGCCGAGCCGTCGGGAAACCACGTCGGCAAGCGCGAACGCGACGACGCTTTCCAAAATAATTTCCGCCGCGCAGACCGCCGCAACGTCGCTTCTTTCGCCCGCAGATTGGGCGGGAGTGTTTGTGGCAATATCGACGGTTTCAAGCCCTTTCATAAGGGTGGGTATGGGCTTCATTGCCGCGCGTAAAACAATCTCTTCGCCGTTTGACATTCCGCCCTCTATGCCGCCCGCATTGTTGGTTTTGCGCTTATACCCGCCGTCGAAGAAAATTTCGTCGTGAACTTCACTGCCGAGGAGAGTTGCCGCCCCGAAGCCCAGCCCGACCTCAACGCCCTTTATTGCCTGCACGCTCATAATTGCGGCGCACAAAATCGCGTCGAGCTTTGTAGAATACTGCATACAGCTTCCGAAGCCGCTTTTAAGACCCTTTACGCGGATTTCGATTATTCCGCCTGCGGTGTCGCCGTCGGTTCTGAGCTTATCCAAAAGCTTTTTCGCTTCTGCTTCCCGTTCTTTATCAAGCATAAAAAGCGGGCTTTCTTTTGCCTTTAAAACGCTTTCAAAGGCATATATGTTGGGGTCTATTATATTACCAACCGATTTTACATAACCTGAAATTTCAACGCCCAAAGCCTTTAAATACTGCCTTGCGATACAACCGCCGACAACGCGCGCCGCGGTTTCTCTGGCACTGGCGCGCTCTAAAATATTGCGCGCGTCGGCCTGGTCGTACTTGATTGCGCCCGTTAAGTCAGCGTGACCGGGGCGGACGCAGGTAAGCTTTCTTTTATCCGTATCGGCACCCTCGGGTGCCATCACTTCGCGCCAATTTTCGTAGTCTTTATTTTTGACTTCGAAAGCTAACGGACTGCCGAGGGTGAGAAGATTTCTTACCCCGCTTAAAATTTCGACCTCGTCCTTTTCGATTTTTTGCCGCGCGCCTCTGCCGTAGCCCGACTGTCTGAGGGAGAGATATTTATTGATTTCGGCTATATCGATTTTTAAATTCGAGGGCAACCCCTCTATTATACCGACAAGGGCTTTGCCGTGTGATTCGCCCGCGGTGGTAAGCTTCATTGTTTCTCCTTTGAAATTTCGTAATTGCCGCCGTTCACAGTAATAGTTACGGTGCCGCACTCATCGGTTCTGTAAATTTGCGAGCCGACGGCGTTCTGCGCATTGGAAAGCGCCGCTAAGGACGGGCACCCCGTTCCGTTCTCCCCTACCGAGATTATTGCCGCTTTCGGGGATAAAAAATCGGACAGCGGCGCAAAGGCGCCCTCTGCCGAGCCGTGGTCGGAAAGTTTCAATACGGTGCAGCTTGTAAGGTCGATTGTGCGACCGTTTATTTCCATAGCGCCGAGTTCGGCGTTTTTTAATATCTTTTTCTGAACGGCGCGGCTTGTCCCGCCTAAAAACATAAAGGCGACTCCGTCGTATTCAAGCCAGATTACGGCGGAAGCGTTTTTTATATTTTCCGTCGAGGGGTTCTTTAAAAACCCGTCGTACTCGCCGCCCTCGGCAGTATGAATATCGGGCGAAAGGAAACAGAAGTAATAGCCAGCTTCGTCGTTGAAAACGCCTGCGCCGTATTCGCAGATTTCGACTGCGCGTCCGTCCTTTTCGAGCTTTTCGCAAAAGTTTTTATATCCGTCCGAAATATAGGTTATCGGGCAATAGGGCGCAAAAATTCTGTCTACTGTCTTGTAAGCCAGAATTTCCGCAAGTCCGCCCGCAGCGCCGTTTTCAACCGACGATAAAACGAGGTAATCGATTTTATCTACGCCGCGGGAGTTGAGCTCTTTAAAGAGTTTAAGGTTATGTGAATAAGTGCCGTCGCCGCCGTCGATTAAAAGGACTTTGCCGTCGGGAAGCTCTACAAGCGTACAGTCTGAATTGCCGACGTCTACGAAATTTACGCGCATTTGCCCTGCGGGGTTCAAGTTTGCGGAAAATATCAAGTACGAAAAAAGATACTTTACGGGAATAAACAGGTTTGTTATTACAAGCGACAGAATAACGGCGAATACGACTGCAACCGTGATTATGCTTACAATACGGATTTTATACGACTTCCGTCTTTTCTTTTGCGGCATTACTTTATCCTATCTGAAAAACTCGTAGTAAATAGCGCGAATACAATTTTCGTAATCGTCGTTGTTGACGCCAACTATTACGTTGAGCTCGCTCGAACCCTGGTCAATCATTTTAATATTGATATTCGCGTTCGCAATTGCGTTAAAAAGCCGTGCCGAGGTGCCGACGGACGACGACATTCCGTGACCGACCGTCGCTATCAGCGCAACGTCCTCCAACACCCTTACGGTGTCGGGCGAAACTGCGGTTTTGATTTTGGAAACGATTTCTTCAAGTTTTTCTTTTTTAAGGTAACCGCTATCGACGACCAAGGACATAGTATCCGTGCCCGTGGGAATATGCTCGACGGGGATACCCTCGTCCATAAGGACGGTAAGAACTTTACAGATGAAACCGACTTCGGCGTTCATATGCGATTTCTCTATGAAAATAACCGTGAAATTCTTCTTACCCGCGACGCCGGTTACTATGTTGCCGCTGGGAACGTAGCGGGAGCTGGGAACGATTGACGTACCCTCGTCGGCGGGGTTGAAAGTATTTTTTATCTTTATTGGAATATTTGCCTTGCGGACGGGGAAGATACTGTCGCTATGTAAAACATTCGCGCCCATATAGCTGAGCTCGCGAAGCTCTTTATACGATATACACTTTATCTTAACTGGGCTATCTACAATTCTGGGGTCGCAGGCAAGAAAGCCCGAAACGTCTGTCCAGTTCTCGTACACGGTGGCGTTCACCGCGCGCGCAACGACCGCGCCAGAAATATCCGAACCGCCGCGGGAAAAAGTTTTAACCCTGCCGTCGGTGCCCTTCCCGTAAAAACCGGGTATGACGGCGGAATTTGCACCCGAAACCGCCTCGGAAATCGCCTTATAAGATTTTGCGCCGTCCAACGAGCCGTCTTCCTTAAAGAAAACTACGTCGTACGCGTCCACAAATTTTGCGCCCAAAACTTCAGCGACTATGCGGGCGCAAAGATATTCGCCGCGGGAAGCGATGAAGTCCTCGCTATTTTCGCTAACGATAAGTTTTTCGGTTTCGTCGAGAACGGCTTCTATATTAAACGGAATATTCAATTCCTTTACAATCGAAACAAAGCGGGCGCGGACGGCTTTGAAACTTTCCTTACAATTGCCTTTTTCGGTTAATTCCGAGTGGCATTTATAAAGAAGGTCGGTGACTTTTGAGTCGCCCGAGTAACGTTTGCCCGGTGCGGAAACGACGACGTATTTTCTGGAAGCGTCGCTTTCGATTATTTTTTTTACGCCGTTTATAACGTTTCCGTCAGCCATCGATGTGCCGCCGAATTTACAAACTTTTAACATATAATTTCCTTATTTTATCGACTTCGCTTCAATGTAATAACGCTTTTCGTAGCCCTCGCCCATCGAAAAAGTCTTTCGGGGAAGCACTCCGCCGGACAAAAGACGGAAAAAGGCGCTCTTTTCAATCGGGGGAACAAGTACCCCGACCGCGCCGCTTTCGGTCAGCTTTATCAGGTCCTCTTCGCCGTGAACGTAGTCCACTTCTCCGCCGTATTCTTCAATAAACGACGATATATATTCGTCTAACGACCTTATGCCTGCGGGAACGGACGCGTTAAAGGGAATTTGCGATTTTTTGCCCCTCAATACAATATACGCTTTCCCGCGCCCCGAAGTTTTCATCATTTTTATAAACAGGTCGGCTTTATCCGTCTTTACGACCCTGTGAATGGGTTCGAACGCGAGCGCGCCGTCGTAGATGTTGACCGCTTCAGCAAGCGCGAAACGTGCGGGGTGAGTTGCCCGTTCGCTGTCGGTAAGCGTGGGTTTTAAGGCTTCCCAGCAGGCTTTTGCGGTGGCAAGGGAATGGTTTCCGTCGCCGACGCAGAATAAAAACCCGCCGTCGTCCGAAAGCGAATAGAAAGCGTTTTTAACCTCTTCGGAGTTTTCTATATAAGTGCCCTTTATATGTCCGCCGCCGCACATAAGGTCGAAATCGTACAAGACTTTTCCGCGCTTGACCGTATTTAAAACGGCGTTTTGGCAGTCGTTATACAGCAGCATTGCGTGCGTGAGCTCCAAGGGCGCGTTCTTTCGTATCTCCGCGCGGGGAGGTATTCTTTCGGGAATGGTATCCTCGGTAGAGCGGATAAGCGAATTTGCGCGGGCTTCGAACGAATACTCTTCCAAATCGATTGCAAGCACCACGCCTGTGCGCGTGCCCGATGTAGTCGTGCGTTCGACTAGGATAAATCCGCCCGTAACCTTTTTAAAAACGCCGCCCGAAAGGTAGTCGCGCATACAACTGTTGATACGCGCAATACGCTGTTCGGGCTTATCGTTGAGATAAATCTCGGGAAAAATTAAGTTGTAAGCCGAGGGTTTGCCGCGGGTTAAATCTTCAACCTCGCGCCAATAAGCGGGGTCTGAGGTATATTGGTCGCAAGCGTTCACCGCCCATGCTTCCATTTCTACGCCGTCCGCGGGGAGAAGAATTTCGGGAATGAGTATAGCGCCCATAGCTCCCTCACACGTTGACGATAATTACCGTGAAAAGGGCAAGCACGACTGCGAGAATTTTGATGGCAATGTGCTTTGTGAATAAGTTTATCAGAAAATTCGTGAACTTTTTCATAGTTTACCCTCTGCGGTCAAGTCAGACCAATAATATTCCGAAAGCGCGTTTTTAAGGTCGGCCGCGTCAGCGTACTTCTTCCTTATTGCGCCGTTTTTGACTATTGAAATTATGCCCGTTTCTTCGGAAACGACTATGGCGGTAACGCTTGCAACCGAGGTTACGCCGAGCGCCGCGCGGTGACGGCTACCCATATCTTTGGGGAGCTTTTCGCTCTGCGCCAAAGGCAGGAAGCAACCGGCGGCGTAAATCTTGTTGCCCTCTATAACCATTGCGCCGTCGTGCAAGGGCGCTTTGGGGTAAAACACCGCTTCAATCATCTGAGAAGTTATGTCCGCGTTGACGACGGTGCCGCTTTCTATGATGCCCTCGGGCAGGTTCTCGTTCGATAAAACTATCAGCGCGCCGATGTCCTTTTTAGACATATTCTGAACCGCGCGCACCGCTTCTTCTATTATAAGCTCTACGCCCGTCACAGTCAGGCTGTCCTCTTTCTTTCCCTTTTTGATGTTTGAGTCAAGAAGCGTACGCTTTATCTCGGTGTTGAACATAGTGAACACGAGCAGGGCTATCATAATAATGATGACAATCAGAATTTCCTGAGAGAAGTTATTCGAAAACGCAAACGCAACGCCGCTTAAAACGACGAACGCGGTAACGACGGCTATGAACTTGCCGCCCTTATACACCTTTAAAATTTTAAATACATAGTAAAACACGGCGACAAACAGTATAAACTGCAAGATATATGCAGCCCAATTGTCGCCGAAACCGGTGAAGAAATTTCTTAATCTCTCGATAATCCCCATACCCTACTCCAAGTTATGTGATTCTAACAGTATTATATAATTAATTAATTAAAAAATAAAGCGTTTACGGGCAACTAATTTTATCCAAGCTCGAAAAAAATCAAATTTTGCACTAAAAGCAAGGCGCTTTGCGGGGTCAACCGTCCGCACTTCAAATCGGCTATCCTCGAATAGATATAGTCGACGTTCTTTTCAAGCGTCTTGGCGCCTAGCCTTTCAGCCTGTTCGCGGCTCTTTTTTACTCCGAATTCTTTCATTTTCAACAGCTTGGAAAGCTGCGCGTCGCTTTCGCCCGACGAAAGGACGGTAAGAAGATTTTTGTAGTAATTGAAAAGTCCGTTCAAAAGGAAAATTTCATCGCCCGTTTTCTTGTTGAGCTCCGCGGCAATCTCGCAGAACTTTGTATAGTCGCGGCGGGCGGCTGCGTTCGTCAGCTCGTAAATTCTGTAATCTGCGTCTTTGAAAACGAGGTCGTCCACTTCACTATGCGTCAGCGTGCCCTCTTTTTTGTAGTCGATAAGCTTCTGTACCTCTACCGAAACCCGCGCCATATTGCAAAGACAATATTCGGCAATGCTTTCGCAACACGCGGTAGAAGCGTTAACACCCGCGCGGCGCAAAGTGATGTAAGCCCATTTAGAAACGGCGTCAACGTCGGCTTTACCGCAATCGACGTACGTCACGGCGCGCTTGCGTTTTAAGTCCGCGCCTTTCCTGCCGCCGACGTTGACGATAATCAGTATCGATGACGGGGGGAAGTTTTCGAAAAGATTTTTCAGGTGATTTTCGTACTCGCTTTCGGTCGGATAAAATTCGCTTACTTTCACAACCCGCCTTTCAGCCATAAACGGATAATTCTTTACCGCCGCGACCAGGGCGGATATACCTCCGCCTTTCAAGGTTTCGCCGTCGAAAGCGGTAAAATTGAGCTCGGGCATATCCAGAAAGGCTTCTTTTATCTGCTCTTCGCCTTTCATTCTGAAATAGGCGTCGTCACCCTCCAACAGATAGACGGGCTTTGCGCCCTCTTTTATGCTGCTTTTAAGTTCGGTGTATTTCATAAGCTCAGTCCTTTTTGAACATCGAAAGAAACTCTTTCACCGCGTACGACGGTTTGACGTGCTTGCCGATTGCCAAGCCTATGCCGCGCACCGGCAGGCAGGGTGAAGTGTTCAGCTCGAAGAGTTCGCCGCTTTCGAACTCCGCGGTGCAATATTCGCGCGGGATACAGCCCACGCCCATTCCCTTTGCGACCAGCTTTTTCATCAAATCCCAGTTCGCGACCTCGACGTCGGGCGACAGGTGCACGCCTATACTTTCCGTAAAAGCCGACAGGGCGCGACGCGCGACGGTGTTTTCTTCTATCATTAACAGGGGGAATTCCTGCAACTTCTTCAAGCTGATTTCCCCGCCCGTAAGGTCTGCGTACTTTTCGCCCGCAACGAAAACGTCGGTAAGGTGTCCTACCGTGCCGAAAAACGTAACGTCGTCGTCAATCGGCAGGTTTATAAAAGCAACGTCGCACTTGCCCTCTTTCAACTGGTTTACGGTGTACGGCGAGGTTGAGGAAATGAGTTCGAGCTTAACCGCGGGGAACTTCTCGCTGAACCGCGCAAGTTTGTCCGACAAAACGTGCGAAAAAATAGAATCGGTTGCGCCTATACGAACAGTGCCCGTAGCCGTTTCCTGCAACTCCGTCAATGCGTTTTCCGCGCTTTCCAGAAGCCCGAGCGCCTCTTCGACTTTATTGAAAATTAGCTTGCCGCCGCCTGCGGAAAGTTCCATTCCTTTATGGGTACGGTTGAAAAGCGATACGCCGAGCTGACCCTCGAGCTGTTTTACGGCTTGGGATACGGCGGGCTGGGAAATAAAAAGCTCTTGCGCGGCCTTTGTCAAAGACCCGCATTTCGCAACCGTATAAAAAACTTTGTAAAGCTCTAAATTTACCATAATTTTACCTGCATTTTTGCACTAGCCCCCAATATATGCTTGAAATAACGGGGGTGGCGGCTTTTTATTTACCCACGCAAAACTTACTGAAAACAGTTGAAATTATCTCTTCGTTTGCGGTTTCGCCCGTGATTTCGCCGAGTGCGTCCCACGCTTCTTTAAGGTCGACGGAGATTACGTCAAGCGTCATTACGCCTATATTTTCAAGGGCGGTTTCAAGCGCTTCGGCGCCTTTTTTAAGCGCGGCGAAGTGCCTTTCTTCAACGATATAGGCTTTATCCAGCGAGGTATCGCCCATACCTTTTTCGGATATCAGTTTTTTAAGCTCTTCCACTCCCGCGCCCGTCTTTGCCGACACCGCTATATCGCAGTCGCGTACGGGGGTTTTTATATCCGATTTATTGAAAACCTTTATAATTTTGCCGCCGGTGTTTGAAGGAAGAGCGACTTCCTCTCCCTCGCTGACCGAAAGAATTACGTCGGCGGTTTCGATAATCTTCCGCGCGCGGTCGATACCGATACTTTCCACGTTGCCCGCGCGTTCGCGTATTCCCGCCGTATCGATAAGGTTATAAGTTACTCCGTCGAGTTCCAAAGTTCCCTCGACCGCGTCGCGGGTGGTGCCCTCTTCGGCGGAAACAATCGCCTTTTCGTAACCCAAAAGCGCGTTTAAAAGCGAGCTTTTGCCCGTGTTCGGCTTGCCGCAGAGAGCGACGGTTACGCCCTCCTTAATCTTTTTGCCGCTTTTATAGCTTTTGACAAGACCGTCGATTTCCGTTTTCAACGCGCTTAGTTTTTGGGTGATTTTTTTTAAATCGAGCCCGCTTTCGTCCTCTTCGGGGTAGTCTATCTCAACGGCGACTTCGGCTAAAATATCCTTTAAAGCGTTTTGCAGGGTTTTTACCTCGTCGGAAAGCTTTTCGCCGTAAAGCATACTGCCTGCGCGAAGAAGCGCAAGACTTTCTGCGTTTATCATATCGACCATACCCTCTGCCGAGGCAAGGGTCAGCTTGCCGTTTAAAAAAGCGCGTTTGGTGAACTCCCCCCTCTCCGCAAGACGCGCACCTGACATAACGCATTTTTTAAGGATACCGCGCGCAATCTGCACTCCGCCGTGACAGTGGAGTTCGACGACGTCCTCGCCGGTGAAAGATTTGGGGGCTTTGAAGTAAACCAAAAAGCCGAAGTCGGTAAATCCGTCGCCCGAGATGTTGCCCGCGTACATATAGTTGGGCTTGAAATTTTTCGTCGGGGTGAATATCTTTTCTGCTATTTCAAGGCAGTTATCCCCGCTTAATCTTATAATCGCAACGCCGCACGTGCCCGAAGCGGTGGCTATCGCCGCAATCGTCTGCATAAAACCTCTAAGTATAATTTCTGCTTATATCTGTTTGAAAAAATTATATCACTCCCGCAAAAAAAAGTAAAGAAAAAGAGTACTTATAAAAGTACTCTTCTAAAAATTAGGTTTAAACGGGTTCAATTGTCGAACGGGTCGTCGTTGCCCGAATTACCGCCGAATTCAGAGAACGGGTCGTCCGAACTTCCGCTTCCCGAGGGCGCGTCGTTGCGGGGGGCGTCGCCGTATTCGCCGTCGTAAGGGTTCCGCGAATAAGGGTTCTGGTTATAGGGGTTCTGGTCGAAGCTCTGTTGACGGCGGTACTGCTGGTACATTCTGTACTGCCGCTCCTGCTCGCGACGGATATATTCGCGGTAGTTCATTCCCGAATTATTGCGGAGAATGAAAATTATTATACCCTGTACGGGGAAAAGCACGCTGGTTATGGTAAAAAGCATATATCTTCTTGCCGCGAAAGTCTGGAAGAACGCCGAGAGAGTGAAAACTTCGAAAACAAGGAAAGCAAGCTGTACGAAGCTCAAAATATATTTATCAAGGTACTCGAAGCACCAACCCGCCCATGCAAGGCTGGGGGGAACGTTTTTAAGGACGTATTCAGGCAGTGAAAAGCCGTACGCGTTTTCTTGCACGACCTCGTAAACACAGCCCGCGTCTATAAGCGCAGTTTCGGCAACGTAAAAAAGCACGAAACCGACCACCAGAATTACCTCTAAAATCGCGGCGATGAGAGAGAAAATTCTTGTATCTACACTTTTAAAAGCCCTGTTTTTCTGTCCGCATACGCCGATATAGTAGGTGTTGAAGAACGGCACGAACGACATCCATCTGTGTTTGTAGCCCTCACGACCCGAAATTATGAAAAGCCCGACCGCCTGAAATGCAAACACCGCCAAAAAGCACAGCCCGCCGACAATTAGCGGAACGTACCAGGTATTCGTATTGACGAAAATCTGCGCGACGCTTGCGTATTCGAAAAAATCCATCTCTTTCTCCCCTTTAGGTTACAACATTATATATGAGTAAAATGTGCAATTTAAAATCGGTTTGTGAAAAACTTGTAAAAAAATCATTTAAAAAGCGGAAAACCGTAGTCCACGCTTTCGAGAGTAAGTCCCTTTGCGGGCATAGTTCTGCCCACCGCTTCTCTGTCGCCCTCTTTAAGGGAACGGGCGATTTCTTCTTCGGTTAAACTGCCCTCGGCATAGTTTATCATAGTGCCCGCGATTGTGCGGACCATATTGTACAAAAAGCCGCCGCCGCAGACTGAAATTTCGACGTCTAAAGAATGTTTGTCGGCTTGCCCGAAAACGTCCACCGAATACACTTCCCGTACCGTGGTTTTGACCTGAGAGCCCGATTTACAGTAAGCTTTAAAATCGTGTTTTCCGACGAAAGACCCCGATATATGCCTTAGTTTCGACATATCCAAGGGGCTTTTTACCCATACCGAAAACCTATCTTTTAAAGGGTTTCTCCGCTCCGAAAGATAGAACCTGAAAGTATATGTTTTTTTCTTCGCGCTACGGTTTGCGTCGAAATTCTCGGGCGCCGCAGCAGAGCTTAAAACCGAAATATCTGGCGGAAGATAACGGTTGAAAACGTCGGCAAGCTTTTCGGCGGGAATAGTCGTTTCCGCGTCTAAGTGGCAGACCTGACCTGCGGCGTGGACGCCGCTGTCCGTTCTTCCGCTTGCCGTGACGGTTGTTTTCCTGCCGAAGATTTTTTCGGCTGCTTCCTCCACCTTTTCCTGCACGGTTATTGAATTTTTCTGAATTTGCCAACCGCCGTAACAGGTGCCGTCGTAGGCAAGCAAGATAGCGTATCTCATTAACTTAGTTTTATATACTCGTAAAACTGCGGGAAGATGTCCGCGCAATAGATATTCAAAAGCACTACGCCTGCAATAAGCGCCGCAAAGACTAAAAACGTTATAAGGTCGCGCCAGCCGAATTTGAGCTTTTTAAACTTCGTTCTGTTCTTCGAGCCCGAATAACATCTTGCGTCCATTGCGTCGCCAAGCTCGTCCGCACGGCGGAACGCGCTTATTAAAAGGGGTATCAAAATAGGCACAATAGCTTTAATTCTTTTAAAAATGTTACCGCTTTCAAAGTCCGCACCCCTTGCTTTCTGGGCGGAGATTATTCGGTTTGTTTCGTCAATCAGCGTGGGAATAAAGCGAAGCGCTATCGACATAATAAGTGCAAGCTCGTGCACGGGGAATTTTATATATTTTAAGGGCTTCAAAAGGCTTTCTATGCCGTCGGTCAAAGAAACCGGCGTAGTAGTCAGTGTTAAAACCGACGAAGCCATTACAAGGAAAAACAGCCTTAAAACAAAGAATATCGTGAAAATTACTCCCTCTCGGGTGATTTTTATTATCCACCACTCGCAAAGAACATGCTCTCCGCCATGGAAAAACAGGTTCAAAACCGCGGTAAAAATCAAAATTACCAAAATTCCTTTGACCGATTTCAAAACCCGACCGAACGGAACGCGCGCCGCGGCGATTGATATGCAGATAATTATTGCGACTGCAAACAGCGAATAGAAGTTATTCGCGACGAATAAAAGCACGATAAACGCTATAAGCGCAAGAAGTTTTATGCGCGGGTCGAGCTTGTGAACGAACGACTGCGCGGGGTAGTACTGCCCGAAAGTGACGTCGTTAAGCATCGGCTTCACCTCCGCCCGTATTACCGCCGAAAACTTCTATAACCTTTGCGGAAAAGTCGCCCACCGTGCAGTCGCTGTCGATAAAGACGTCAAAATCTTCAAGCGCTTTTTCGATTTTTACGGTTAAAGGCACGTCCAGCCCGAGCGCGCGCAATTCGTCGGCGCGCTTGAATATTGCGTTTGGAGTATCGCAAGCAAAAACCCGCCCCTCTGAAATTACGCAGGCTTTGGTACAGTTGTCGGCAACCTCGTCCATATCGTGCGAAACGATAATTACCGTTTTGCACCACTCGCGGTGGAGTTTGTGCAAAAGCTCCATTATCTCGTTTTTTCCCTTGGGGTCGAGCCCTGCCGCCGGCTCGTCGAGAATCAAAATCCGAGGCTTGGTGACGATTACCCCCGCAATGGCAACGCGGCGCTTCTGCCCACCCGACAAATCGAACGGGGACTTGTCCTTTACTTCTTCGTAATCTAGTCCGACGATTTCTATGCTTTGTTTTACGGCTTCTTCGATTTCTTCTTTGGAAATTCCCTTTTTGAAATTTTTAAGTCCGAACGCGACGTCGGAAAAGACGCTTTCTGCAAACAGCTGGTACTCGGGATACTGAAAGACCATTCCCACACTCGCACGAAGGGCTTTAAAGTCGCATTTTTTGCTACCTAAATCGAATTGCCCCACGGATATGCTTGAAATAACGGGGTCAGGCCTACCTTTTTTAGCCTTGGGTTTTTTGTACCTTTTTTGCGCCGAGGGCAATTTTATAAGCGCGTTAAGGTGCTGCACAAGCGTCGATTTGCCGCTGCCCGTATGACCGATTATACCGAAAAATTCGCCCTCGTCGATATGCAGGTCTATACCTTTCAAAGCTTTCGTCGCAAACGGCGATTTTTTGGAATAAGTGAAAGTAAGGTCCTTAACGTCTATATCCCATTCGTGCGCGGTTTCGTGACGTGCGGGTGCATATTTTGAAGATTGCCCCCCTGATATGCCGCGGTTAACGAGGTTTTTGCGAATTTCTTCCGCTAGCTCCTCGGGGCGCAAAACGTCCTTTACTTCCATTCCCGCTTTTCTTAAATTTTCAGAAATTACGCTTATTCTCGGCAACGACAGGTTGAAAGTTTCAAGCATATCGCCGCTTTCGAAAATCTCTTCGGGCGTACCCTCCAAAACGATTTGCCCCTTGTTCATAACGATTGTGCGGTCGGCAAGCAAGGCTTCTTCCATAAAATGGGTGATGAGGATAATCGTCATACCCTCCTCTTTATTCAGCCTTTTTACGACATCGATAACCTCGCGCCTTCCTTTAGGGTCGAGCATTGCGGTGGACTCGTCTAAAATAAGCACGTCGGGCTTTATGGCAAGCACCCCCGCAACGGCTATTCTCTGTTTCTGCCCGCCCGAAAGCCTCGACGGGGTGGCGGTGCGGTATTCCGACATTCCGACGGCTTCAAGCGCCCATTCTATGCGCTCGCCGATTTCTTCACGGTCAATCCCGATATTTTCGGGCCCGAACGCAACGTCGTCCTCGACGATTGACGCAACCATCTGGTTGTCGGGGTTCTGAAAGACCACCCCGACGTGCTTTCTTATTTCGATTGCGTTTTTGCCCTCCGCAACGTCCATACCGAGGACGGTGATTTTACCCGAGTCCGCCTCTAACAGTCCGTTTAAAAGCCTTGCAAGCGTAGACTTGCCGCTTCCGTTGTGGCCGATAACCGAAAGAAACTCACCCTTTCTCAGTTTAAAGCTTACGCCGTCAACCGCGTAAGTTTCGCTGTCGGGGTAAGAAAATTTTACGTTTTCGCACTCGATAATGAAGTCAGCCGCCATACTTTCCTTGCTAAATAAATAAATTCAGTTTAGATTATAGCAAAATTTGCCAAATAGTACAACTTTTTTGCAATTAAAATTTATAACTCATATTGACTTTTATTTTTAGCTGTATTATAATAATGTAAGTGTGAGTTATCACACGAAAGGCTAAAAATAATTATTTATAAAAACGGAGGTTTTTTGATGAAAAAGTTGACTATCGACGGTAATACCGCCGCAAGCCACGTTGCGTATGCCTTTTCTGAAGTAGCCGCAATCTATCCCATCACCCCCTCTTCCCCTATGGCGGAAATCGCGGACGAATGGGCTACGGCAGGCAGAACCAATATGTGGGGTCAGGAAGTTAGAATTGCAGAAATGCAGTCAGAGGGCGGCGCCGCCGGCGCGGTACACGGTTCGCTTTGTGCAGGCGCGCTTACGACGACCTACACCGCATCTCAGGGGCTTTTACTTATGATTCCCAATATGTACAAGATTTCGGGCGAGCTTATGCCTATGGTTATGCACGTTTCGGCGCGCGCGCTGGCAGCTCATTCCCTGAACATCTTCGGCGACCACGCCGACGTTATGGCTTGCCGCCAGACGGGCTTTGCTATGATTTGCGACGGCTCGGTTCAGGAAGTTATGGATTTAGCGCTCGTCGCTCACCTTTCCACTTTAAAAGCGAAAGTTCCTTTTATTAACTTCTTCGACGGTTTCAGGACAAGCCATGAAGTCGCTAAAATCGACGTTTGGGACGAAACTGACAACTACGCCGAAATCCGCGCTATCTGCGACGAGGTAGGCATTGCCGCCGACGTTGCGAACTTCAAGTCCCGCGCGCTCAACCCCGAGCACCCCATTCAGAAAGGTACCGCGCAGAACGGCGACACCTACTTCCAGAACAGAGAAACGGCGAACAGCTACTACGAAGCTACCCCCGCTATCGTTCAGAAGATGATGGACGTCGTTTCCAAGCACTGCGGCAGAAACTACCACCTTTTCGACTACGTAGGTTCTGAAAAGGCTACCGACGTTATCGTTTGTATGGGCTCCGCGTGCGAAACCATCGAAGAAAGCATCAATAAGCTCAACACCTTAGGTCATAAGTACGGACTTGTTAAGGTCCGCCTGTACCGTCCTTTCGTTGCGGACGCGTTCATTAAGGCGCTTCCCAAGAGCGTGAAGAGAATCGCCGTTCTCGACAGAACGAAAGAACCCGGCTCCCTCGGCGAGCCTTTGTACCTCGACGTTTGCTCGGCGCTTCTCGAAAAGGGCGTAACCAACCTCAAAGTTATCGGCGGCAGATACGGACTCGGCTCGAAAGAGTTCACCCCCTCGATGGTGCTTGCGGTTTACAAGAACCTTGAAAGCAAGGCGCCGAAAAACCACTTCACTATCGGTATTTACGAGGACGTTACGAACACCTCCCTCGACTTCTCCGAAAAATTCGACGCGGCGCCCGCTGGCTCGACAAGCTGCAAATTCTACGGCTTGGGTTCGGACGGTACCGTCGGCGCAAACAAAAACTCTATTAAGATTATCGGCGACCACACCGAAAAGCACGCGCAGGCGTACTTCTTCTACGATTCCAAGAAATCGGGCGGCATCACCGTTTCTCACCTCCGTTTCGGCGACACGCCCATTCAGTCGGAATACTTAATCGACAGCGCTGACTTCGTTCAGTGCTCCAACCCCTCCTACGTTACCCGCTACGATATGACGGGCGACATCAAGGACGGCGGTACTTTCCTTATCAACACCAACGCGACTACGGTTGAAGCGCTCGAAGAGTTCCTGCCCGCAAAGGTTAAGCAGGATATTGCCAAAAAGCACGTCAACCTTTACGTTATCGACGCAATCAAAATTGCGGCTGACCTCGGTCTGCGCGGCAGAACAAACACCATCTTGCAGTCGGCTTTCTTCCGCGTTAACCCGCAGATTATGCCCTACGACAAAGCCATCGAATTTATGAAGTATATGGCCAAGAAGTCGTTCGCAAGAAAGGGCGACGCTGTCGTTCAGATGAACTACAACGCCATCGACGCGGCGGCGGGCGACAACCTTATCAAAATCGACGTTCCCGCTTCGTGGGCTAAGGCTACGACGGGCGCAGAAATGGTTAAGGGCGCAGACAACAAGTACTATCAGGAAATTATCAAACCTATCCTCTACCTTGAAGGCGACAAACTGAAATCGTCGCAGTTCAACGCTGACGGACACGTTCCCACGGGCACGACCAAGTACGAAAAACGCGGCGTTGCCGTCCTCGTACCCGAAATTATCGTTGACAAGTGCATTCAGTGCGGCACCTGCTCGTTCGTTTGCCCCCACGCTTGTTTAAGACCCGCGCTTATCGCAAACGGTTCCGAAAAGCCCGCAACGCTTACGGCTAAGGCGGCAATCGGACTTCCCGGTTATGAGTACAAGATGCAGGTTTCACCCCTCGACTGTATGGGTTGCGGCGTGTGCGCAACCGTCTGCCCTGTAAAAGACGGCGGCGCGATAAAGATGATTCCTCTTGCAGAGTCCTTGGAAAAGGGCGAGGACAAGAACTGGGAATACACAGTCGACCTGCCTGAAGTTGATACCTCCAAGTTCAAGAAAGACACAGTTAAAGGCTGCCAGTTCGCAACTCCCCTCTTCGAGTTCTCGGGTGCGTGCGCAGGCTGTGGCGAAACTCCTTACGTCAAAGTTATCACCCAGCTCTTCGGCGAGGATATGATTGTTGCAAATGCGACGGGTTGCTCGTCCATTTACGGCGGTTCTTCCCCCACTTGCCCTTACACCACAAACAAAAACGGTCACGGTCCCGCGTGGGCTAACTCCCTCTTCGAGGACAACGCAGAGTTCGGCTATGGTATGAACCTTGCTTACTCGGCAAGAAGAAACGCACTTAAAGGCAAGATTGCAAAGCTTGCCGAGCTCAGCGATACCTGCAAGCCCGCTTGCGAAGCTTACCTTAAAGCTTTCGACGAAAGAGAGCCTTCCAAGAAAGCTTCCGCCGAACTTATTAAAACCCTTGAAGGTTGCACGAAGTGTAATGCAGAGTGCTCGGCGCTCGTAAAAGAAATTCTTGCAGATAAAGACTGCCTTGCCAAGAAGTCCATCTGGATATTCGGCGGCGACGGCTGGGCTTACGACATCGGTTACGGCGGTTTAGACCACGTACTTGCAAGCGGCGAGGACGTTAACGTGCTCGTTCTCGATACCGAAGTTTACTCCAACACCGGCGGTCAGGCAAGTAAGTCGACCAACATCGGCGCGGTTGCGAAGTTCGCGGCGGCAGGCAAGAGAGTTAAGAAAAAGGACCTCGGTATGATTGCGAAGTCCTACGGATACGTTTACGTTGCACAGTGCGCAATGGGCGCGAACAACGCTCAGCTTCTTAAAGCTTTAACCGAAGCCGAAGCTTACCACGGACCTTCGCTTATCATCTGCTATGCGCCTTGCATTAACCACGGTATCAATATGACCAAGAGCCAGCTCGAACAGAAAGCGGCTGTTGACTGCGGTTACTGGCAGCTTTACAGATACAACCCCGACGGCGAGAAGTTCACGCTTGATTCAAAAGAACCTACGGGCGATTATCAGGCGTTCCTTGCAGGCGAAACGCGCTATGCTTCCCTCGTTAAGACGCAGGGCGCGGACGTTGCTAACGAGCTGTTCAAGAAAACCGAAGAGTCCGCAAAAGCAAGGCTTGACAACTACAAGAAGCTTGCAGGCAAAGAATAAGCGGGAAGCCCCGCGGGCGGGTATATTAATTTCGTTACCCGTACCCGACTAATCACTTATCAAACTTAAATAATATAAAAGCGTTTGCCGCGTTAAGGCGTAAAAATTCCCCCGCGAATAATTCGCGGGGGATATATATTATTTAAAAAGTAGTCAAACCGAGGATATAATCTGATTTAACATCTAAAAGTTTGCACAGTTTAGCCAACGTATCCAAAGCAGGAAAAACATCTTTGCACATATATTTAGATACCGTTTGCGCTGAAACCCCTATTCCCTTTGCAATTTCCTTTTGCGGTATTCCACTGTTATTTATTACTTCTCTTAATCTCTGTTGAATTTCATTTAGTTCCATATTCACCTCTTCATATATAAAATCGCATATTGTGCGATAAAATACTTGATAATCGTACATTGTACGATTACAATTTTATCTATGAGGTGAATTTATGGATAAATCAATGATTTTAGAACTGGCGTTTAGCGGAACGAACTACGCCGAAACAGTAAAAATAACTGAAATTGCGGAATTTAAGGAAGACTATGACAAATTCGACGAAATCTGCGATAAGCTTTGCGAGGGTATATCAAAGGACGAAAAGCATAAAATCTTATGGGACTTAGAACTTGCCGTGTTCGGTATGGGTAGCGTTTATTCCAAAGAATATTTTAAAGCGGGCTTTAAGCTTGGGCTTACTATCGCGGCGCAAAACTTTTTAGATTAATAACAACCGCCCGCGCAAATTGCGCGGGCGGCTCTCTTAAATTAATTATTCCAAAAATTCTGCAATAGCTTGCATAACTTCCGCATCCTCTGCTGTGGCGGTGGTGAAGTCAAAGTTCGAAAAGTACTCTTCACGCTCTTTATCTGTCATCTTGTTTGCGCCAGATAATTTTACGGAAAGCTCGGCAAGCTTCTTTTCGGCTTCGACCGTGTTGTACGGATTGTGCGCCTTGCCTTCCGCAAGGTATTTTTTTACGTTTTCGCCGTAGTTTCTATAAAAGACAGCTTTCGTATGCGTTACGATATTATCCTTGTCCCCGTGGACGAGTAACGTTTCCGCGCCGTTTTTGCGGGCGCATTTTACCGCGCTTTTATTGCCGTTCACACCGAACAACAGGAAATTTATCAGCCACCACCAAGGGCACAGAATTGCCGCTACTGGCTTTGAAATTATCTTTGACGCGCCCTCGTATATTGTTTTGACGGGCGAGGTCGGCGCGCTTATTGCAACGACCTTTTCGACTTTTCTTCGCGCGGACGCGCATAACGCGGAATACCCGCCCCAGCTATGCCCGACGAGATAAATCTTTTTTTCGGGGAAGTTCGCGCGGGCGAAGTCGATAGCCGCAACGGCGGTTTTCACGCCCTCGTACATACCCCTTATATTTCTGCCGCCCGATAAGCCGCAGCCCAAGCTGTCAACGGCAAGAACGGTATAACCGAGGTTGCAAAAATATGCGATTTCGGTTGTATAGGCGCAGTGCCCCGGACCCATTCCGTGAACGAAAACCACCACTTCTTCCCTGTCCGCCGCGCCGCCTTTTAAGTAGATTTTGCCGCGGAGCCTGCCTATTTTCACTAAGCTTTCGGTAAGTGAAAAGTCGGCGGCGGTAAAGAACTTTAAAAGCGGGTTTTTATCATAACGTTTCCGGAACGCGGTCCTGTACGCCGCGTATGCAAGCGATAAAAGCAACACAATCGCAACCGCGATTACTATAACTATAATTTTCCAGATTTCCATTCAACAAATAACCAACGGCGCGACCAAAAACCACGCTTTTTGGTCAGCGCACCCAATTTGCGAACACTTTCGCCTCAGTGGAGTGAAGTGCCGCAATTATATATGTGTGTGCCGCTAAAATTGCGGCACGAGGGGCAACGCCCCTCTAAAATCACGAAAAATTGTCGGCGCAGAATAGCCGACAATTTTTGTGAACTAAACTATATATTTGTCATCCGACGCGGGCGCGGAGTCCATCTCTTTCTTGTGCGCTTCGTAGCCTTTCTTGCCGAGGAGCGCGAAAGTCGCGATTTTGCCGTTTTCAACGCCCGGCTGATTGAACGTATTGATGTTGAGAAGCGCGCCTGCGTAAGCCGTCTGCAACTCGAACATATACATAAGCTGACCGAGGGTGAACGCGTTGACTTCGGGAAGGGTTATCGTATAGTTCATTCTGCCCGCTTTCATAAGCGCGTAAGCCGTAGCTTTGTTTTCAGCCTGAATAAGCTCTTGCATAGTGTGCCCGCCGAGGAAGCCGACGTCGGGTATATCTTCGCAACCGTGAGCAATAGGCGATTCGCAAGCGTAGTTTTTAACCGAAATAAAGGTGATAACCTTGTCGTAAGGTCCCTCGATATACAGCTGAACCTGAGAGTGTTGGTCGGTTACGCCGAGCGATTTTACGGGGGTAGTGCCAGCGTTCACGGTCTTGCCGTTGAGGTCCTGCGCCTTGCCGACCGATTCCGCCCAAAGCTGGCAATACCAGTCAGCCATAAGCTTCAGATTGTCAGAATAAGGCATTAAAACGTTGATGTTTTTACCCTGCAACATAGTAAGGTACTGCAACACTGCGCAAGCAAGCGCGGGGTTTTTCGAAAGAACGGGTTTTGTGCAAAGCCCGTCCATATAAGCCGCGCCCGCAAGCATACCCTTTATATCTATGCCGAGCACCGCCGCGGGAAGAAGCCCGACGGGGCAAAGCTCGGAAAATCTGCCGCCGACGCCGTCGGGGAGAACGTATTTTTTGATTTTTCCGCCGTATTTGTTGTCGATTTTAATAAGGTTGCCGCGGTTCGCGTCCGTCGTGAATATCATATGCTCGGCAAGGTTAAGACCTTTCTTTTCGAGGATATCCGCAATAATCAGGAACTGGGTCATAGTTTCCGAGGTCGCGCCCGACTTGGAAACCACGTTGAAGCAAGTTTCTTCGGGAACGATAACGTCTAAAAGAGCCTGCATTCTTACAGGGTCTACGTTATCTTCCACATAGAACTTAGGTCCACCGCGCTTCTTGGGGGGGAGTTCGTTATAATGAAGATGCTTTAATGCGTTGAAAACCATTATGGGGCCTAGCGCGCTACCGCCTATGCCGAGAACGACGAAGTACTTGAACTTTTTTCTGACCTGCTTTGCGGTTGCAAGAATGTCTGCAACGATTGCGTCCTGGTTATAGGGAAGTTCGGTCCAACCCATATACAGCTCGTCCTTGCCGCGGTTCGACATAACGTAATCGAAAGCCTGTTCCGCCTTGCCCTTTACGGCTTTAAGGTCGGAATCGGTCAAGCCCTTTTCACCGAGGTTTTTAGCCATCATATAGTTAAAGTCCACGGTTACGCGCATATTATTGCGCCACTCTCTGGTTTTATATGCCATTGTCTGCCTCCTGATGTGCATTTACAAATATTTTCACAATTAAAATTATAACAAAACCGCCGTGTTTAGTCAATAGCCGTTTCGATTTTTTTAAAGATTTTTAATTTCTGCTTTTACCCGCTTGCCAAAACTTTTGTTTATTTGTATAATGGGAATATGCCCGAGGAACTTACCGCCGACCAGAAAGAGGCTTGCAAATTAATAAAGGACTGGTTCCTGCACTCCACCCGACAGATTTTCGTTCTGGCGGGATTTGCAGGTACGGGCAAAACCACTCTTCTTCGGCACGCGGTCGTAGACGAGCTTCAATTAGAGCCCGACGACAAGGTTGCTTTCGTCACGCCTACGGGGAAGGCGGCAACCGTGCTGATTAGGTCGGGGATACGCGCCTCCACTATTCATAAGCTGATTTACACCTCGATTGCCGCGGAGCAGGAAATCGAGCTGAACGGCAAAAAAATTACCGTCGAAAAGCTGATTTTCAAGCGGCGCGAAAGCATCGGAAAGAGCATTAAGCTTATCGTTTTGGATGAAGCGTCTATGGTTTCCGATGAAGTTTTGTACGATTTAATCGAGTTCGGCGTGAAAATTCTCGTCTGCGGCGACAACGCGCAGCTTCCGCCCGTAGAGGGGCTGAACGGGTTTTTGACCGCGCCCGACTACACTTTGCGGACAATAGTGCGGCAGAACCTCGGCAACCCCGTCATTGCGCTGTCGGAGATGGCGCGCGAGGGTAAGTATATTCCTTTCGGCAGATACGGCAACAGCGTGACGGTAATCGGCAAGCGCATTTTTACGGGCTACCGCCGCAAAGAGATACTGCTCCGTTCCGACCAGATAATCTGCGGAACGAACAAAACGAGGGCGCAGATAAACGACGAAATACGCGCGTTTAAAGGGTTTTCGGGCTTGCCGCAGAGCGGTGAAAAGCTTATCTGCACCCAGAACAACTGGGAAACTTTTATCGACAACGAGCTAAGGTTTAACCTTGTAAACGGCATTATCGGAACCGTTATCGAGCCTTTTTACGACGCTACAAAACAGATTGGTTTTATTCAGTTCAAGCCCGACTTTCTCGACGAAAACTGCCCCGAAGCCCTGCCTATTGACACGGGAATTTTCACCGACGGAAATTACAGGTATAAACGCGGCGATTACTTCGAGAAGTTCGACGAGGACGGCGAAGTTACGGGCGCGTTTACTTTGAACCGCTTCGAGTTCGGGTACTGTATTTCCTGCCACAAAGCGCAGGGTAGCGAGTTTGAGAACGTGGTTGTCTTCGACGAAAGCTATTGCTTTAAAGAGGACAAAGCCCGCTGGCTGTACACCGCGATAACCCGCGCAAAAAAGAATCTGATTATAGTAAGATAAAAAGCCTTCCTTGCGGAAGGCTTTTTTATTAAGTATCGGTATACTTTACGGTGAACCTGCCCGCATAGACGTTGTTTTTTTGCTTTGCGTTCCAGTTCCTGTCGAAATTCGTTGATTCGGTAACAGAAAATTTACATTCGATAACCAAATTGTCGGGCGCCCCCGCAAAAGCCGCTTCGCCTATATAAGTCTGCGGGCTGTAAATACGGACACTTGTTAGTTTAGCGCAGTTCGTTATAGTGATATTAAGTTGTTTTACTTCCTGCGGAACCCACAGTGCGGTTGCGTTTACGTTATTGAAAGTGTAGCTTAGTATCTTTTTCCCGCAAATCTGATACGGCAGAATGTTCGCCCCCGAACCTTCCGGCATCTCCTTTTTCGTTTCGTCTGCATAGAGTTGCCAGCCGTACTCTGTTTCGGTTAAGTTGTAATATTCATAGTACATTTTATAGTCCTGGCAATCGCTTCTTACCTTATCCCCGAAATAAATTTTAACGGTATCGCCGTATGCAGGCGCGGTCAAAATAAGGTCGCCCTTATCTTCACCCTTTTCAATAAGGTTGTAATTTCCGTCACGCGCGTCCGAGCACGAAGTTCCCGCAAACAGCGCTTCGTTGGGGACAATGTCACCCTCCGTATAGCTTTGCTCTGCGCCTATCTGCGCGTAAGTATCGGCTCTGTACCCGTCCGCCCCCGTTGACGAGGTTACAAGCAACCTTTGGAATTTGAGCGTTTGAAGTCCGTAAATACGCAAATCGTAGTCCTTATACCCGCCCTCCGCAAGGGTTACTCGTGCGTAGAATACGTTATTGCCGCCTGCGCTTACGTATTGGAACCTCAAATCCATATCCGATAAGGCATTCGTATTTGAACTTCTGTCCTGCGCGGTGGAGTAATACTGCGCGGCGCAACCGCTTTTAAGCTGAACGCAATTCTTGATATAGAACTGCGTGGGCTTATTATTCTTCAAAAGAAGCTCGTAAAGATAATACGGGTTGCCGCCGTCGTCCTCTTTTACGTCCGCATAGAAGCCCTTTAAAGTAAGGTTGTCGTCCGAGTACGTCATACGGACAACCGAGAATTTTGAATTCAACTTGACAATTTTAAACTCGTCCGCAAGCTCGGTTACAGGGTACTCCTGTTCGATTGTTTCGCCGCCTATATTTTCTTTATGTACAGTATAGGGCGTGAACTTAACCGAGCACTTGCCCGCAGGGAACTTCGTTTCATCGTAAAAATTCTCTTTGACCAAATCGTCAAGCTTAACGGAAGCCGTCCTTTTATCGAGCGTATAGACGGTGGCTTCGGTTGCACCAGAGTAGGTTATACTCAATTCGTACTTGCTGACCGAGCCTAATCTGTTCCAGCTTAAAACGCCGTCCTCGGAAAGTTTAAGCTTCAAACCGTCTTCTTCCGAACCGAACGCGGGGTTTGAAAGGTCGGGTTCTCCGCAGACGGTGCAATAGTCTTCGCCGTAGAAGCGGTGCCCCTGCGCGGGAAGGGTTTCACAGTCCTCCTCATGCACGAAATCGCATTCGTCGCACCAAATCTTTACATAGCCGTCCTCGGTGCAGGTCGCCTCGACCCGTTCGTAACCGTGCTTGTTGTGACGGTGACAGCCCGCAAAAGCGACGGCGCAGAGCGCAATCGAAATTACGGAAAGTAACAGGGTTGCCAAAAGTTTTTTGTTGTGTTGCATATTTGCCTCCTATTTGTTTTTGCGGGCAAAAAATAAGAGCGCCCTTTAAAAGGCGCCCGCATAAAGTACCCTTTAAAGTTTGCTCGATAATTTAACAGCTTTCCGGAACTTTTGGCAACACGTTCACAACAAACAGAATGCTGAAAATAAGGATACAACTATGCCGTACCCATTCCATTATTGACGAACGTAAAAAAGTTATTACTTTCCACTATTAAAATATCGAGCATAAAAAGTATACCACGCAATTATAAAAATATCAAGCGATAATAATAAATCTCCCGTATCACTTTCAAAATGATACGGGAAAATTTCACAAATCGGTATCGGCGGCGGTGAGAATCGCTCGGGCGACGTCGGCGGCGTTTTTACTGCCTATTACGCTTGCGCCCATATCTATCGCGCTGGACATTTCCAAAACGGTCGCCACGCCCTCCGCTTTTATGGTGCATCTGTCCTTAACCGCGGACTTTATCTCGGATATGCGCTCGATTTCGTTACCGCCCGAATACGCAGAGGAGCTTGTCTTTACCGAATTTACTCCGCAATCCGCGGCTATACCGCAAGCGCGCACAATTTGCTCGTGAGAGAGTAAATTGCACTCCAAATCTATCCTTAACGACTTGTTGCGGGTAGCTTTTCTTAATTTTTTGAACTCTTTTTTGACGTAGGAAAAATTTCCGTCGCGAATGTGCGCTACGGGGGCGGTCACTTCCACTTCGTCCGCGCCGTCGTTTAACGCGCGTTTTACGGCTTTGACTTTAATGGTAGTTGCGTCGCCGCCGTGGGGCGAGCTTATGCACGCGACCAGCCCGCACTTTTTCTGTGCGCCGAGGTAGGTCGAGCAATTTTTTACGAAGCACGGTAAAACGCAAACGGCGCCCAGCTCCAATGAATTTGCGTCGGCGCAAGCCGTTTTAAGGTAGTTAAGACCGGCTTTAACGGTTGCCAGGTCGTATTCCAGCTTTTTAATCTGCGAGCGCGCCGCTTCGGCGTTGATTTTGCGTCTGAACTGGGAATAAAGCAGTTTTTCGCTCTGAGAAACGGGCGCAGCGTTCGGGGTATTTGCGGTTGTATCCATTTTATTTTCCTTTTTCCACATAAACGGATATTATTTTACAATTTCCTTTCTCGCGCGAAAGTTAAAATGTAAGTATGTTTATGGGGATTTTGTATTTGTTTTTGACCTTTATTTTTTGTTTTATTCTCGTCGTCGTGATAAAACTTGCGTATCTTGGGATAACGTCTATGAAAAAGCCTCCCGAAACGAAAGAAAAGGAACCCCCTCCCCCGCCGAAAACCGAGCCTGTATATTATATTGTGGAAAAGAAGCGGGCAAGAAAAGCAAATTATTCCGAACCCAAAGAAATAGAGTTTAAAAAGTAATTCAAAAGCGGGCGCGCGCCAAAAAAGGCGCCCGCCCGCTATTTTTAAATTCAATCAGCTTTCGTATTTTATAAGATTTTCACCGTCTTCCCAAAGGCGCTCTAAATTATAAAAGTCGCGCTCTTCGTCGCCGAAAATATGCACGATTACGTCGGCATAGTCCAAAACCGCCCACCTGCCCTCGCGAACGCCCTCGCGGCGGCGGGGGGTCAGTCCGTGCTGTTTTTCCAGAAGTTCTTCTAAATTTTCCCCCAAAGATTTAACCTGGGTCTTTGACGAACCGCCCGCAACCACGAAATAATCGCAAAGGCTCGTTTTGTGCTCGACCGCGATATAAACGATGCCTTTCGCCTTTTTTGAAGAAAGGTATTCGCATATAAGCAACGCTTTTTCTTTACTTGTCATAGTTTAACTCCTTAATATAGTTATACGCCCTTTCTGTCAAGGGATACACGGGCGCGCCCGTAGATTTCAAATATTTTATCTGGTGTTCGAGTGCGGCTGTAAGGCACGCGTCAAGCCCCGTTTCGAGCTTAGCGCGAAGTCCGTCCGCGCCGTCGAACGTTCTTCCCTCTTCCAAAAGGTCGGCAAGATAAATAAGCTTTTCGAGAGCGGACATATTCTCTCTGCCGCTCGTATGATAGCGGATAGCGTTCAGTATTCCCTCGTCCTTGACCCCGAAAACGCGCTCTGCCACGTATGCGCCGCTGTATTGGTGTAGAACGACGTCGGGAACGTTCTTAGGCGGAATAAAACCCTTTAATTCTGCGGCGGTAGCGGGCAGATACTTTGCGCAGTCGTGCAAAGCTGCGGCTGTAACCGCGTCTATTTCAAACACCCCCGCCGCCCTTGCGTATCCGGCGGCAAGGCAGGCAACCCGAACGGTGTGCCGCCACCTCTCTTCGGTGAGGTATTTTTTGACGGGCAAAAGTTCTTCAAGCTCGTAAACGCGTCGGTTACGGATAAAAAGCCGCACTTTTTCGGGCACCAGCCCCGCAGTATCTTCGCCGAGCGCGGCAAGCGCTCTTATACTCGTCGAACTGACTTTTTTACCGATGTAGCCGAAATTCACCACGTCCTTTTTAAAACGTTTTTGAAACCTTTTTATCTCTTCCGCAAGTTCTTTTTCGTTTTCGCGGGCGCAGACGGCAAGGGTCACGCACTTTAAAATCTCCTCGGGCTCTTTCCAAAAGGCGAAGCTTTTAAGCATATCAGCCCCGATTATAAAAAACAAATCGTCGTTCGGGTAAAGTTTTCTGAACTGACGGCAGGTGACGTATGAATAACTGACCCCGCCGCGTTTTAACTCCGCATCGGAAACCTCAACGCCGTCCACTTCTCCGAAGGCAAGGCGGCACATATGAAGCCTGTCCTTGCCGCGCGCGGTCATTACTCCCTTTTTATGAGGCGAAACGTTTGTCGGAACGACTATAACCTTGTCAAGCCCTAGCCGCGCCTTTGCCGCCAGCACGATATTTAAATGTTCGTTATGGACGGGGTTAAACGCCCCTCCGTAAAGTCCGATTTTCATAGTTTATTATTTAAGAAATACGTCAATAACCCAAGTATGAGAAGATTGAATTTACCTTTGGTTCTGGATACTGTTTTCGCCGCAATCTGCGCGTTTTTACTGTTTTTTACCGCTATTAGATTTTACACGAAAAGCGCCGTCGTGGGGCTGATATTCGGAATATGCGCCGCGCTTCTTTTGGGCGCCTTGGCGTTTCTTTACATAAGCGGAAAACAAAACAAGTCGCTGCTTCTTTCAAAAAACGAAAAAGAGAAAAAACTTTTATCCCTGCACCTTTCTTTATCGCGCGACGAATACGTGTTAAACCTTATCAAAAAAAGCCTTGGCGACGAAGCGAAAATACGCGGTAAACGCGTCATATGCGGGGGTGTATCGTATTTTTTCAACTTCAAAATGCAACCGTTGACAGAGGACGACGTGGCGCGTATCATTAAGTTCAAATGCGACGGAGAAAAAAAGATTTACTGCATAAAATCCTCCGCCGAAGCGGCGTTTCTTGCCGGCAATTTCGCAATAGGAATTACGTGCATAGACGAGGTTTACGAAGCTTTGAAAAAAAGCGACCTGTTACCCGAAAAATACGTTTACGAAGAACCGAAAAAGAAAAGCCTTTTCAAGCGTATAAAACTGAGGTTCACAAGAAAGCTTTGCGGTCCGCTTTTCTGGTCGGGCGCGGCGCTTCTTGCACTAAGCTATTTTACGTTTTTCCCGATTTACTACATTATAAGCGGCGGAATTATGCTTATCCTCTCCGCCGTCGCACTGGTATTTAATTAGGTTCACAAAAACTTTATTCTATTCTGCGAATAAAGTTTTTCGTGACTTTTAGCAGCTCTGCCGCTCTTTGCGCGATTTTTAAGGGCACACAAATATATAATCGCGCAAATTCACACCGCTGAGGCGAAAGGGTTCGCAAATTGGGTGCGTTGACCGAAAAACGCGGTTTTCGGTCACGCAATAATTCTTTGAAATATTAAGCGTTTATATTTATATGCTCGATATCCTTGCGGTTTGAAGGGCGGTACAACACCGCCTTTCTGCCGATTACTATTACGCATTCGGCATTAAGCCTTTCCGCAAGCTCGCGCCCAAGCTCTTTGGGGTCGCCGTCTGCGTTTTCAAGTATATTTATTTTTATAAGTTCGCGCTTTTCAAGACAATCCGAAAAGCTTGCAAGCATATTTTCGCCTATCCCCTCCTTGCCGACCTGCCCGATAGGGCTGAGATTTGCGGCAAGGCTTTTTAATTTACTGCGTTGTTTCGACGTTAACATAATTTTATCCTTTAAGTTTTGTTTGAACGCGTTTAAGGTATATATTCGAACTCTACGTCGCCAATGGAAACCGTATCGTTCTCTTTCATCCCCATTTCTTTGAGTTTTGATATAACTCCCTTTTCGCGAAGTATTTTCTGGAAGTACGCCATCGAATCGGGGTCGTCTAATACGACGTTGCGGCAAAGCATATCGACAAGGTCGCCGACAATGACGAAAACGTCGCCGTCCATATAGATTTCAAAGCCAAGATTTCCGCTTTTACGGTAGGTGAACTCTTCGTCAACTTCCACGCGGGAAACGGGCGGTAGAGTCGATAGGGTGCCGAATATGCTTGAAATAAGCTCTTCCGTACCCTCGCCCGAAACTGCGGTTATGGTGTGAATATCGTATTTTTTCCCGTACTTTCTTTTGAAAATTTTGATATTTTCTTCCGCGCCGTAAACGTCGCATTTGTTCAGTGCGATTATCTGCGGCAGGGCTGCCAATTTTTCGGAATAACCCTTTAATTCGTCGTTTATTTTCTTGAAATCTTCAACGGGGTCGCGCCCCTCGGTTCCCGAAATATCGACGACGTGAACGAGCATACGCGTTCTTTCTATATGCCGCAAAAAGTCGTGGCCGAGCCCTGCGCCGTCAGCCGCGCCCTCGATAAGTCCGGGGATATCCGCCGCAACGAAAGAGTTGTCGTAATACTTTACAACCCCGAGATTAGGCGAAAGGGTTGTAAAGTGGTAATTGGCGATTTTGGGCTTCGCCGCCGAAATCTTCGATAAAAGCGTGGATTTACCCACGTTGGGGAAGCCGATTATTCCCACGTCGGCGATAATTTTAAGTTCCAGCGCAAGAACGTGCGGCTCTGTTTTTTCGCCTTTTTGCGCAAAGTTCGGCGCGTGTCGGCGGGAAGTCGTGAAGCGGACGTTGCCTTTGCCGCCTCTTCCGCCCTCCTGTATAAGCTTCTTTTCGCCGTCCACGAACATATCGGCAATGACGGCGCCGCTTTCGAAGTCTTTTACGACGGTACCGAGAGGAACTTTTATTACAACGTCAGAGCCGAACTTGCCGAAGCACTTGTTCGAACCGCCCCGCTCACCGTCGCCCGCAAAGTATTTGCTTGTATAGCGAAAGGACAGCAAATCGCCGATATTGCCGTCCGCCTGAATATAGACGTTGCCGCCGTTTCCGCCGTCGCCGCCATCGGGTCCGCACGCAGGCTTGCCCTTATAGGACTTGAACGAATTCATTCCGTCGCCGCCGTCGCCCGATTTTATTGTGATTTTTACCCTGTCGGTAAATAAATTTCTATCCATTTTTAATCATTTCCGCAAGTGAACGGTTATTATCCGTCGCCTTGAAATACTCGACTATTTCACCCGCCGAAGCGCCGCTTGAAAGCTTGGTTCTTAGCGCAACCGCAAGCGAGAGTTCTTCCTCCGACAAAAGGGCTTCTTCCCGTGACGAATACGAATTCAAAATATCTATTGCGGGGAAAACCCTTTGAGCTTTAAGCGCGGGGGAAAGGTTTAAGACCATATTCGCCGCGCCCGAAACGTCCGCGTCCTGCGGCGTTGCGGCAATCACCGTTAAAGAACCGCCCTCCTCGGCGTTCAAAGCACAGTAAAGATAATTTCTAACGGCTTCGGCAGGCAGACTTTCATAAAGTCCGTCGGCAAGAATTACGACGTTCTTTTGAAGCTCAACGCAGCGCTTTGCGTAGTCGAACGCAACATTTGCAACGGCAAGGTGCTCTTCGTCGGGTCTATCGAAAGAGGTATAAAAAAGCCTGAAATTACCGCCCGATTTTCTGAACTCCGTTATCTCTTCGGGGCGCGCGCCGAGTGTGAGAATTATCACCTCTAAATCGCGGTAATTTGCGCATATACCGAGGGCAACCGATTTCAAAATGTAAGTTTTGCCGCAGTTTACAGGGGCGCATACGACGCCCCTTTGACCGAGCGCGACGGGCGCGAAAAGGTCAATCATTCTCTGCGATATATCGCCCGAACCCGACAGCACAAGTCGCTTTTCGGGGTAAATATGAGTAAGCGAAGAAAAGTCCCGCCTTTGAAGTTTTTCGTCGGCGGAAAAGCCGTTAATACTCAAAATTTCGACGGCACCCGCAAGGGCGGCTTCGTTCTTTTTGCGCCCCTTGCATCTGATATAATCGCCCGTCCGTAAATCGTGCCTTAAAACAAGGTGGTCGGACACGAACAGCTTTTCTTCGGCAAGCAGGTAATAAGCTGCGCCGTCGTTGCCGAGGTAGCCCGAATATTCCTTTTCCGAATAATAACTTACAGAATCTCTTACCGCAACTTTGTTAGGCTCTTCTATGTTGTTTACTGAAAGATAATAATTTCTCAAAGCTCTGACGTCGGCAACAAGCCTCGTATCGTAACGCTCCGACTTAGGGGGCGCGCCGCGCTTCGAAGCGGGTGCGGGTTCCTCCTTGCCCGTTGCGATATTTAAAACCGATTCGATTATAGCGCCTTTCTGCCCGCTCGTTACATGGGCTCTGACCTCGCGCGCGACCTGTCTGACGTCGTAAATCGTCATTGCGGCAAGTCGGCTTTGAACGCTTTTAAGCATTTCTTCCGCCTGCATCAGCTTCTCCTTAAAACGATTATCTTGGTTTCCTCGCCCAAGTCGGTTCTCGAAAGTTCAATAGAACTTCCCTCCTCTTCTACGGTATCCTCCTCGAAAAGGTTCAAAAACTCGTCAACTTTGTCTATGTCAAGCTTGCAGTCCTTGGTGCGGTAGTGCATAGGGATAACTATGTCGGGCATTATTCTGTCAACGTATTCTTTCGCCATTTCCGCATCTATAGTGTACGTACCGCCGACTGGAATTAAAAGCACGTTTACGGGAAGCAACGTTTCAATGAGGTCTGAAGAGCACTTTTCTCCCAAATCGCCGAGGTGACACACGTCGATTCCGTCCATTCTGAACTTGAAAATGACGTTCTCGCCGCGTTTCTTGCCGCGGCTTGCATCGTGAAAAGATTTTATAGAGTTGATTTCCACGCCGGGCAGGTCGAAACTGCTTTCCTTATCGATAACCACGGGCGAACCTTTGACGTTCCCCACGCAGTCGTGGTCGCCGTGATGATGCGAAACAGTTATTGCGTCCGCCTGCACCTCAGGCATAGAATAGCCCACCATTTCTTCGGAATAAGGGTCGCAAACTATCGAGGTGCCCGTACTTTCCGTCAATTTGAAACAAGAATGTCCAAGATATTCTATCGTCATTTTATCTCCTTAACATTTAGCCTTTATACTGAGCGTGACGTTTTCGCCGCAGCAAGTGTAATTGAGTTGTACTTCCACCGCCGTTTCGCCCGTAACGACTTCGATTTTATCGGTATACAGAGGGAAACTGCCCGACGACGCGCCCAATCCGAGCTTGCACAAGGTTTCTTCGCCCTCTTTAAAACGCATAATCATAGGTGCCGAGCCGCGCCTTTCCTGCACAATCTCACCGTTCGAGTATCTTAAAACGCATCTGTCGCCGTCAAGGGTATACATAAGCGAAAACCCGTCCGCGCCGAAGTTCAGGTCGCCTTTGGTGGTAAAAAGCCCGCCGGCTTTGCCGTTGTTTAAAGCAATTTTACATTTCATTTCAGTTCACCTGTCTGTAATTATAACATAATTAAGTAAAAATTACCTCAATTTTCGTACAAAAATATCAGAATTTGTCTTTCTTTTTTTACCGTCCTCGAAAAGAAGCCTGCCGCGTGCAAGAATTTTTTTGAGTGCCTCTTCGTCATTTTGCTCGATTGCCCCCTTAATATCAGCCAACGAAGCTATAAGCGACGAGATTTTTTCGCATAAATTTTCGCCGTTTGCAAGGTATAGCGACGCCCACATATTTTCGTCTACCCCTGCTATTCTAGTCATGTCCTGAAAACTTCCGCCCGTAAAGCCCAAGCAATTATCCATTTCGCCGTCTTTTACGTACGCGTTTGAAACGACGTGCGCAAGCTGAGACGTGTAAGCGATTTTTTTATCGTGAATTTCGGCGGTACACTCAACGATATACCCGAAGCCCAAATCTTCGGTAAGCTTTCTTACCGTATCTAATGCGGCGGGGTCGGTTTCGGCGCTTTTCGTTATAACCATACTTCTTCCGTCGAAGAGGTCGGCGCAGGCGCTTTGGATACCGCTGACTTCTTTCCCCGCCATCGGGTGACACCCGACGTATGAAAAATTGCGGTATTTGCGGTATATTACCGCCTCAATCGGCTTTTTTACTCCGCATATATCGGCAACGACCGCGCCCGTTTTGAACGCTGTCTTATCTATAAACTCAACCGTTGCCTCAAAAGGCGCAGCTACGAATACGAAATCGTAGCTTCCAAAACCGTTTACAATACCGTCGATAATACCGTTATTTAAAGCATATTCGGGGGGCAACGGGGAAGTATCCCAGCCGTCCACAGCGTAACCGGCACGTTTTAACGCCATACATAAAGACCCGCCCATTATGCCGAGCCCTGCCACGCAAATTTTCATTTTATCACCGTCCGGAAAAGATTATAACACATTTTGCCGATTTATACAAGAGTTTTGCGGCGGGTGGTTTTGTACGTTATTTTTATTGACAATCGATAAATTTATAACTATAATAATACGGAAAGTATTTTATAAGGAGATTTTCTTTTATGAACAAAAAGTCCGTTAAGGATTTGAGATGCCTGAAAGGCAAGAACGTTTTGGTTCGTTGCGACTTCAACGTACCTATGAAAGACGGCGTTATTACCGACGAAAACAGAATTCAGGGCGCCCTGCCCACCATCAAGTACCTGCTTGACAAGGGCGCGCGCGTAACGCTCTGTTCGCATATGGGCAAGCCCCACTCCATCTTCTCTTCGGAAGTCAAGCTGAACAAAAAGGACTTAAAGAAAGTTGACGCAGGCGAAACAACCAAGGAAGCTTTAATCGAAAAAGCTAAAAAGGACGAGCCTAAAAAGCTGACCCTTGCCCCCGTTGCCAAGCGCCTTAACGAGCTTCTCGGCGGAAAGGTTGTATTCGCAACCGACGTTATCGGCCCCGACGCTAAGGCTAAGCGCGACAATCTCAAAAACGGCGAGGCCGTTCTTTTGGAAAATCTCCGTTTCCACTGGGAAGAAGAGAAAAAGGACGAAAATTTCTGCAAAGAACTTGCTTACAATGCGGAAATTTACGTTAACGACGCGTTCGGCACAGCGCACCGTTCGCACGCTTCTACCGCCGCTATCGTTGAGTACGGAATTGTAAAGAACGCTGTTTGCGGCTTCCTTATCGAAAAAGAGCTTGAAGTTATGGCGGACACCCTTGAAAACCCCGAGCGCCCGTTCGTGGCAATTCTCGGCGGCGCGAAAGTTGCGGATAAACTGAACGTTATTTCCAACCTCTTAGAGAAATGCGACACACTGATTATCGGCGGCGGTATGGCTTATACTTTCCTTAAAGCTAAGGGCTATGAAGTAGGCACTTCCCTTTTGGACGAAGAGAAAATCGACTACTGCAAAGAGATGATGGCAAAAGCCGAAAAAGCCGGCAAAGAGCTTCTTCTGCCCGTCGATACGGTAGTTACCACCCACTTCCCCGACCCCATCGATGCGGAGATAGAAACCGAAACCGTGCCCGCAAACGCAATACCTGCCGACAAAATGGGTATGGACATCGGCGAAAAGACTAGAAAGCTCTACGCAGAGAAAATCGCGTCCGCTAAATCGGTTATCTGGAACGGCCCTATGGGCGTGTTCGAGAACCCCACCCTTGCAAAGGGCACTATCGCGGTTGCGCAGGCACTCGCTGACGTTTACGGCAAGTGCACCACCATTATAGGCGGCGGCGACAGCGCGGCGGCAGTTCAGCAGCTCGGCTTCGCGGATAAAGTGACGCACATCTCCACGGGCGGCGGCGCTTCGTTGGAACTTTTCGAAGGCAAGGTTCTCCCCGGCATCGCTTGCTTAAACGACAAATAATAAAATACCGAAATTACCGTATATCCCCCGTTATTCGGGGGATATATTGGGGTTTATAGAAAAAAAGGAGAAAATTTTATGGCAAGAAAACCTTTTATTGCAGGCAACTGGAAAATGAATATGACCGCGGAAAGCGGCAAGGCGCTTATTGCGGAATTAAAGCCTCTTGTAAAGGAAGCTAAATGCAATATCGCGCTGTGCGTACCCGCTATTTTGATACCCGCTATGGTCAAAGCGGCTAAGGGTTCAAAAATAAAAATCGGTGCTCAGAACGTGCACTGGGCGGCTTCGGGCGCGTATACGGGCGAAATTTCTTGCGAACAGCTCAAAGAATACGGCGTTAAATACGCAATTATCGGTCACAGCGAAAGACGGCAGTACTTCGGCGAAACCGACGAGGGCGTAAACAAGCGTACTTTGGCGGCGCTTGAAAACGACATTACCCCCATAGTATGCGTCGGCGAAACCCTTTCAGAGCGTGAAAACGGGGAAACCGAAAACGTCCTCTCCCGCCAGCTTGAAAACGGCTTGAAAAGCGTTGAAGATATAACCAAGGTCGTTATCGCGTACGAGCCCGTATGGGCAATCGGCACCGGCAAAACCGCTACCGACGAACAGGCGCAGGAAACCATTAAGTTCATAAGAAAGAAGCTCGGTAAACTTTTCGGGGTGAAAAACGCGAACAGGGTTGTCATTCAGTACGGCGGCAGTATGAACGCTAAAAACTGCAAAGGACTTATGGCTCAGCCCGACATCGACGGCGGTCTTATCGGCGGCGCGTCCTTAAAAACGGACTTCGCAATAATCGTTAATTACAATAAATAATTGTAAACATAAAAAACGCGCGGCGGACAAGTTGTCCGCCGCTT
>CAJTVA010000007.1 GCA_910579585.1 uncultured Christensenella sp. | reverse complement strand
CGTTTATTTCGAAGGGTATAAACCTATTGACAAAAACGTGCTTACCGAGATAGACTATATTAGCGAGACCGATTTTGAAGAATTAGAAAATTGCACTACCAAATATAATTTCTCGTACAATTCTGAAACTAATATCGTAACGATAGCTGCGACTGCTACATTAGCGGACGGTACCGTTGAGGTAGATGAAATCACCGGCGTTGGATTTATAAACGATAAAGATGAGATTGACGCAGTAATGAATATCGATGGCGAAGGCATTTTATTGAGCGAAATGCGCGATGCTGGAATGATTCAGAATTGCGGTTGGTTTGCGAGTTTAATAAAGAAAGTTGCTATTGCGGTTGCCGTAGTTGCAACGGTAGTAGCAGTTGCTGCTGTGGTTGTTGCAACAGCGGGCGCAGCTGCTCCTGCGTTAGTTGCTACAGGTGTTGGGATTGCGACAGCTGTATCAGCGGGTACTGCTGCCGCTGCGGCAACAATTGCTACTTATGCTGCGATAACTGCTGCAATTTCTGCGGGGGTTGCTTTAACGTCAGAATTATGGGAACAGTATTATCCAGGAATTAATGTTTCTATTAATACATCAATTAGCGGGGCAAAAACATTTGTCGCCGATTGGAGTAAGACGGAAACACAAACCGCAATTAAAGATATTATAATATCAGAAAGAAAAAAGACAAGTCCTAAGATTTATTTTCGAGTAACTAAGTATAACCAAGTAACTGGACCGACAAAAGTGGAACTCATAGGTTATACGGCTACTGAGATGGCGGTAAATATGGCATCATTTAGTTGGAGCTCATTGACATTTAGCGGTACGAAAGCAATTAGTGTATTACAATTAGCATTTCCCGGATATCAATTATCACCTTTACATATAAAAGGAATGAAACATTATCATATGTTGTATCCTGGTTCTCAAACTGAGGTAAAAGGAGCAAACGGAGCATATATTGTGCATTCATTCTTTTCAGAATTATTAGCGGTATAGAAAATGAATAAAGAGTTAAGACCGTTTAGCGGCGAGTTTATAAAACACAAAAATTATACGGCTTCAGACGACCTTTTATATAACGGTTATGATATCAAATTTTGTGACAGTTTGTATAAAAAAGTCAGTCGCGAAATTAAAAAAGTATTAGGCGAAAAAGAAAAGTATTCGGTTAAAGATGCCGTATTTTATTTTCAGAAAAAATATCAGGCGTATCGTGTGCCGTGGGAATATGCGTTTTGGTACGAGGATGCGTCGTTTGACGTTTTGTATGATGCAAGCGGGGAGCGCAGTCCTGATTCTATGAATCCGTTCGATTATTCAAAAACGTCGGGGGAGCAAAATATAACCCTTGTGGTAGATACCGTTTACAATAAAAATTTACGGAAGAAATATCCGGATATAGGAAACTTGGAGAAAGAGCTTTCGCTGATTAATCAATGCGACAGGGAAATGCATTGTAACCCTATTATCGTCATTGGCTTTTTTAAAGAAAATATCATTAATTCTATGTGCCTATGTAATAATTATTATTTAAATTCAGACGCAAGCAACCCAAGGAACAATATATCGGATATAGACTATGAGATGTGGTACTTTTATAAGCACAGTTGATTAATCGCTTGTAAAAACGGATTTGGCTTGTAAATCAAAGGAGTTTTGTGCAAAATATCAACTACAACAAAAAATGGATTAAAGCTTTTTGCGGCGGACTTTCGGCGGAACAAATGATGAAAGCGGGCATTGGTCAGGACGGCGGTTTTTTGTGGCACGCGTTTTCCTATAATTTCGTGTCGTGTCTGAAAGGCGACGACGCGCGGAAAGCTTACGACGATATAGATAAAAGCGGTGCAAAGCAATCTTTTTATACAATCGACCCGATTTATAAAAAATTCTCGATAAGTAATGAGGAGCCCATTGCCGACGAATTTATGACCGCAAAACAAATAGATGAATCTGACGAGGTCGAAATTTATATTATTGGTAAGGACTATAAATGGTGCTACGTAAGAACCCACGAAAGTTTATGCGGACCGTATTTCTGTTATGTTGGAAATAAATTGCGTTAGGAGAATCGTTATTTATACGTCACCTTATATTGATGGCGTGCTTGTATTAGGATAGCTTTGAATAGCGGTATAGTATTATGTACAGTATAAAAAATTTTACAGGTAAAGAAGCAATAGGGATAAAAGCAATTATATCTGTTGAGGAAAACGTTTTAACTATTACTTCAAAGCTTTTTAAAATCGTATTTATTGCCCAACAAGATAATTACAGCATTGAATTTAATACTCAAGAATTGGGCGGTAAACATGTTTACCGTGACGGCTTGATAAGTATTATCAATCAGAAAAGTTGCCATTTCGTTAGCGGACAAAAGTATAAAATAAATACGTTTGAATTTTATGACGACGTTGAGGGTGAAACATCTATAAAATATAGCAAATATTTTGCTATGCTTTATTTGGAGCTTGTAAACGAAAACGGAGAATTTTGCGATATAACTTTAACTTCCGGAGAAATACTCGTAAACCGATTATAATATTTATTACTTTGCAAAACATTAGGGCGCGGTTTTTACGAACCGCGCCGCATAATCAAAAATCAAGCGGTCTCAGAGATAAGCATATCAACAAAGTTATTTAGAATGGTGCGATTATGTCCGCAATTTCGGTATTTTTCGGCGTGTTTTTATAATATTTTATAGATGAAAAAAGCAAATGGAATTTTATATATAATTATTGCTATCGTTACAGTATTCAGTTGTCTGATTGTCGGCGGTTGCGATTATTCGTTAAAAAAGGCGAGAGCCTTAACTTATACCGAATGGACCAACCAAACGGCTAAAATCGGCTTCCGAACGGTATCGGGAGGTATTGGGAACGGTTATATCTATTTATCGGGTAAAAAAGATTGAAGCTGAGTTTGTATTCGGAATAAAAAGCAGTATTCAGGTTTCGGTTTCTTCTTTAATACTAAGAATTGTAAGGCAGTAATTTTATTTTAGCGGTAAATCATAAATAATTAACGAAAGTAACGCAAGTAAATTTTTACTTGCGTTACTTTATTTCTTATACGTTTAATTTCCCAATATTTGTAAATTGGGGTTGATTTTTCGGCGGCTATCTGTTATAATTGTTCGGAGAAAATATAATTAATGTTCAAGGGGGATAAAATGACGCCGAAGTATAAGCGTGTACTTATCAAACTTTCGGGCGAAGCCTTGGCGGGTGCGCAGGGGCACGGTTTGGACGAAAACGTCATATCGGGCGTGGTCGAACAGATTAAAACCATTCACGATATGGGCGTTGAAATCGCGCTGGTTATCGGAGGCGGCAACTTCTGGCGCGGCAGGCAGGGCAAGAAGATGGACAGAACCACTGCCGACCATATGGGTATGCTTGCGACGGTTATGAACTCGCTTGCGATGATGGACGCCCTCGAACAGAGGGGGATACCCACACGCGTTCAGACGGCGCTTATTATGACCTCGGTTGCCGAGCCCTACATTTTAAGAAAAGCTTTACATCATTTCGAAAAGGGGCGCGTAGTAATTATGGCTTGCGGTACGGGCAACCCGTACTGTTCCACGGATACTGCCGCGGCGCAGAGGGCGTGCGAAATTCAAGCAGACTTACTTTTAATGGCGAAGAACATCGACGGCATTTACGACTGCGACCCCAAGTTCAACCCCAAGGCGAAGAAATACGACCACATAAAGTATATAGATATAATCAACAACGGCATAAAGGCGATGGACACGACCGCGGCGACAATGTGTATGGAAAACGGCATACCCGTGCTTGCGTTCGGGCTTGACGAAAACAATTCGATTATCCGCGCCGTCTGCGGCGAGCGTATGGGCACGATTATCGACAATAATTAAGATTGCACCGCATATTATTAAAAAAATCAAATGGGAGATAATTATGATTGACAACGAACAGGTTGAAGAAATACTTTTAATTCTTGACGACAAGCTTACAAAAACCGTAAGCGTTTTAAAGGAAGAGTACGCGTCGGTGCGCGCGGGCAGGGCTAACCCCCATATCCTCGACAAAGTTACGGTCGATTATTACGGCGCGCCTACGCCCGTAACTCAGACTTCCAACATCTCCGTGCAGGAGGGCAGGTGCCTTGTAATTTCACCCTGGGACGTATCCTTGTTGAAAGGCATTGAAAAAGCTATTCAGCAGTCGAATATCGGCATAACCCCGACCAACGACGGCAAAGTTATCCGCCTTGCTTTCCCCCAGCTTACGGAGGAGAGGAGAAAGGAGCTTTCCAAACAGGTCAAAAAAATGGGCGAGGACGCGAAGGTTGCGGAAAGGAATATCCGCCGCGACGCGCTCGAACAGCTTAAAAAATTAAAGACGGATAAAGTTCTTTCCGAGGACGAGTACGCCGCTTGCGAAAAGGACGTTGAAAAGGCGGTATCCGATGCAATAGCCGAAATCGACGGCGCGGTTGCGGCTAAGGAAAAGGAGATAATGACCGTTTAATAATGGACGTAAATAAAATTCCACTGCACGTCGGGCTGATAATGGACGGCAACGGCAGGTGGGCGAAAAAACGGCTTATGCCGCGTTCTTACGGGCATAGCGCGGGTATGGGCGCAATGATTAAAATCGCCGAATACGCCAAAGCGCGCGGGGTGAAATACCTGACCGTTTACACACTTTCTACCGAAAACCTTATGCGCCCTAAGGAAGAGCTTGACGGGCTGTACTCGCTTTTCAGAAAATATTTTACTAAAAACGTGCAAAAACTGTATTCACAGGGCGCGGGTTTAAAAATCATAGGCGATATCTCGGTATTGCCGGACGACGTTAGAACGCTTTTGGAAAACGGCGAAAAAAACTCGCCCGAAAACTGTGGCTTTACGCTTATTTTTGCGATTAATTACGGTTCGAGAAGCGAGCTTTTACGCGCGGTCAACCTCGCCGTCGAACGCGGTGAAAAGTTGGATGAAAAAGGGCTTTCCGCGCTATTGTACACGGACGGCATGCCCGACCCCGACCTTATTATAAGGACGGGCGGGGAGATGCGGCTTTCCAACTTTTTATGTTTTCAGGCAGCTTATTCCGAGCTGTATTTCACTGACGTTTTATTCCCCGACTTTGACGAAAAGGAATTCGACAAGGCGCTTGAAGATTACGCAAAGCGTGAAAGACGGTATGGAAAAATAAAATAATAAAGGTATCAATTTTGGAAGAACAGCAAGTGGCGGGCACCGTGCCCGCGGATAACGGAAATAACAAGAAAAAGCTTACGTCGCTGCAAAAGCGCATAATTACCTCGGTTTGCTATATCGTGGTTTGGGTGGCGATGTGCGCCCTGAAATGGTGCGTGCCCGCAGGCAACGTCGCGGGCGGCTGGGGCTCAATCGGTTTCGACGTGTGCTTTACCGCCGTTTCGGTGCTCGGCGCGTATGAGTTTATGCGCGCAATAAGCCGTTCCGAAAGCGGCGTAAACTGCAAAATTTCTTATCCGCAGCACGCGATAACAATGGCGTTCTGCGCAATGGCCGTACCCCTTTACGCGTTAGTCGAAATGGCTATGGAGGGGGGGCTTCTGGCAATCTCCTGCGCGTTCACGGCGTATGTGATGTTCCTTGCGGCAACGTCGGTTTTCGACCACAAAAAAAGCTCGGTTAAAGGCACAATCTACTGCGTGTTCTGTATGCTCTATTGTGGCGTGCTTTCCGCACTTTTATCGGCAATCAACCACCTGGGGGAGAACTCTATGGCGGCGATTCTCCTTGTGTTTATGGTTCCCGTTCTGACCGATTCGGGCGCATATATAATAGGCAGTTCGTTAAAAAAGGTCGCGCCTTTGAAGCTTGCGCCCCAGCTTTCCCCCAACAAGACGGTTATAGGCGCGGTCGGCGGGCTTATTGGCGGCGTGCTTGCGGCAATCGTCGTTTACTATTTAATGTACTTTTTGGGCGGCATCAACGGCGACGTATTCTATACGAGGTTTAACGACATCTTCCTTACGGTAAGAAGCGAAACCTTCCCGCCGCTAGTATCTTTCGTGCTCGTCGGGCTTGTAACGTCGCTGATGGCACAGGTTGGCGACCTTTTCGAAAGCGCCATTAAGCGCGAGTGCGGCGTAAAGGATATGGGTAAAATTCTGCCCGGGCACGGCGGCGTTCTCGACAGGTTCGACAGTATGCTGTATTGCAGCGTAGTAATATTGATAAGCTTCGGCACAATAATTTAAACAGTTCACGAAAATAAGCGGCTATTCTGCGCCGCATATTTTCGTGATTTTGGGCAGCTCTGCAGCCCTTTGCGCAATTTTTATAGGCACACAAGCATATAATCTGCGCAAATTTCCACCGCGGAGGTGGCAAAGCCACAAATTGGGTGCGCTGACCCAAAAACGTGGTTTTTGGTCGCGCTATTTATTATTTTATAAATATTTTGATAAAATTGTCGCAGAGTGATGCGGCTTTTTGTCATTAAAAAATTTTTAGCGGGTATAATAATTATGAAAAAGATAGCTTTACTCGGTTCAACAGGTTCGATAGGCTTGCAGGTTTTAAACGCAGTCCGTCTTCATCCGAACAGCTTCACAATCGTGGGGCTTGTCGCCAACGACGACTCTAAAGAGTTCAACCGTCAGGTCAAGATATACGCGCCAAAATACTATGCGGCGGCTTCCAAGAATAAAGAGCAGGCGCTCGAAATCGCAGGGCTGGAAGAAGCGGACGTTATTTTTAACGCGGTAACAGGGTTCGCTGGGCTTGAATACAGCCTGCGCGCGATAAAGGCGGGCAAAGAGCTGGCGCTTGCCAACAAAGAAACTCTGGTTTGCGGCGGGGAGCTTGTGAACAGGCTTTTAAAAAACAGCACGACCGAGCTTCTGCCCGTTGACAGCGAACACTCTGCGATATGGCAGTGTCTGAACTACAAAAGGGAAGCGTCTTTCAAAAAACTTATTCTGACGGCAAGCGGCGGCCCGTTCAGAAGCTACTCTCCCGAACAACTTGAAAAAGTTACGCCGACGCAGGCGCTTGCTCACCCCAACTGGGCGATGGGCAGGAAAATAACCGTGGACAGCGCCACGCTTCTAAACAAGGCTTACGAGGTTATCGAAGCGCACGAGCTGTACAACGCGCCCTATTCTAAAATCGAAACCGTTATTCAGCCGACCAGCGTTGTACATTCGCTTGTCGAGTTCGCCGACGGCGCGGTGATGGCGCAGATGGGCGCGCCCGATATGCAGGTGCCCGTTCAGCTGGCGCTCACTTATCCCCGCCATATGTCCACGACGGCGCAGACGCTGTCGTTTAAAAAGGCTATGACGGTAGAGTTTTTACCCTTGAACCGCAAACAGTATCCTCTGTACGATTTGGGGCTGAATTGCGGAAAAGAGGGCGGCACCCTGCCCTGCGCTTTGAACGCCGCGGACGAGGTTGCCGTAAAAGCGTTTTTAGACGGTAAAATTAAGTTCACCGACATATTCACGACGGTGGAGCGCGTTATTTCCACGACCGAGCGCGACGAAGTAGTCAGCTTCAAACAGCTTGACGAGGTCGACCGCAACGCGCGTTGGAAAGCGCAAAAATTAATTTATAAACTATCTGTGTAACATCCGCACCCGCTTTTATGCTGTCTGCGGGTAAAGGAATTAATGGGTTTACTTTCAGTTTCTTCGGTATTGTCCGTAGTCGGTTCGGTTGTGCTTGCAATACTTATATTGCTTATAATGATAACCGTTCACGAGTTCGGGCACTACCTCGCGGGCAAAGCGTTAAAATTTAAGATAAACGAGTTTGCAATCGGCTTCGGACCGAAGCTTTTCAAGCGCAAATCGAAAAAGACGGGCGAGCTGTTTTCGGTCAGGCTTCTGCCGCTGGGCGGATTCTGCGCTTTCGACGGAGAGGACGGCGCAAACGGCGAGGAAGAGAACAAGGACAGCTTCACCGCGAAAGCGCCCTGGAAGAGAATTATAGTTTTGCTTGCCGGTCCGTTAATGAACTACGTTTTGGCGCTTCTTCTGATAATTGCGTCGATGTTTGCGTTCGGACAGCAGGTTTTCAAGGTAGGAAGCGTAGATACGGGCGCCGAAAACGCCGCCGTTTACGAGGGACACAGCCTCGAAGCGAACGACCTTATTCTGGAAGTGAACGGCAAGCGCGTATACCTTATAACCGATATGATGTCGGCTTTAAAGGGCAAGACCGAGGGCGAAGTGGTGCCGATACTCGTATTCCGCGGCGGTGAAGAGGTGACAGAGGACGTTATGCTGCGTTCGGACTGCAACTTCGAAAGCTCGTCGGATACAAGCAAGCTTTGGCGCGCGCTCGGCGTCGGTACGGTAATAAAAGACGGCGGCAAGTATTGGGACGTTGCGGCGGACAATTACCGCTTGGGCTTTTTTCAGACGATAGGCTCGTCTTTCGTGTATTCGTTCAAAATAGCGGGTACTATCTTCAAAGTGCTAGGCGAACTTCTGACGGGAAGTTTGGGTTTAAGCGCAATGGGCGGACCCGTCACTACGATAAAGCTTACTTCGCAAATAGCAACCCAAAGTCTGCAAAGTTTTTTGGAAATCGCGGCGTATATAGGCGTTAACCTTGCGGTTTTCAACCTATTGCCGATACCCGCGCTGGACGGCAGTAAAGTAGTTTTCTGCCTTATAGAATGGGTCTTCCGAAAACCCGTGCCGCGCAAGATAGAAGCGATAATCCACACCGTGGGCTTTATCCTGATTTTGGTTTTTGCGGTGGTGGTAGATATTTTACAGTTCGCACGATGTTAAGTTCACAAAAAATTGTCGGCTATTCTGCGCCGACAATTTTTTGTGATTTTTAGGGGCTACTCGCCCCTCGTGCCGCAATTTTTAAGGGCACACAAGCGTACAATTGCGGCACTTCACTCTCGGTGAGCCGAAAGGGTTCGCAAATTGGGTGCGGGGGTAAAAAGTGTGATTTTTACCCCCGCCGTTAAACACTCCCCGACGGCTTAGCCGTCGGGGAGTTAAAATAATTGACCTCTTTAGTGATTATTGCATTTTTTCTTTTATTTTAGCGATATAATTTGAACTGATTTAAAAGGAGTGTAAAATATGAAATCTGCAATTGAACAATTATATAAATGGGAAAACGAAAGCGATAATATTCCCGTAACGGAAGAGTGGAAGAAGCCGGCGGACAAAGCAATAGAAATTCTTGATGAGTTTCGCCCGAGCTTGAACGACAAGCAAGAACGGCAGTTTATCGAAATTCTCGACTGTGAGTGCGGACAACACGCTGAAATGATAAGGCAGTACTATAAAGATGGGTTTAAACTCGGCTTAATGCTAGCCGTTGAAACTATGCTGAAATAATAAGCCCCCGACGGCGGTTACCGTCGGGGGTAGGGTATGATACGCTGTTTAAACTTCCGTGGACGGAATTTCTTCGGTTGCAGGCTCTTCAAGTTTTTTCTTGGTTGCCGCATAACCTTCGATTTGTTTAACAAACGCTTTTGAGGAGAGGACAAGTACTCCCGCAACAATTACAAGCGCAATGTCTACGAAAACGTAAGAGTTATAAGTTGCACTGTAAAGCCAGAAGTTATCAAAGCCTTTGCTTGCCGCATCGGCGCCGAATGCGAACACGCCCGAAAATACGTGAGCTATAAACCTTAACGAACCCGTAACGCACGCGCCGAGCATAAATTTTACTTGCGGGAATTTGAGCGCTTTCAGGTTTTTGAACGCTCCTGCAAACGCTACGAACGAGAAGGCGATAGGATAGTCCAAAAGGAACTGCGCGGGGTGAATTATGTAGGGGTCTTGCATAGCTTGCATAAGCCCGTAGATAAAACCTATAAGCAAGCCTTTTTTGACTCCGTAAATATAAGCGTAAAGCATAACGGGGAAAAGCGATACAAGCGTAATGCTTCCGCCGAACGGCATTTCCCAAAGCTTTACGTAGGAGAGTACGAAGCTCATTGCAATACAGATACCCGCAAGCGCAATACTGCGGCTGTCCAAAGCGGTTTTATCCTTTCTGCCAATAATCAACGCCGCCGCGACTGCCGCAACTGCAAGTGCCGCTGCGGAAACGTAAAGCGCAATCTGGTCAGTGTATTCGCCGTAATAACCTGCGTCAACGATGATTTCAGAGTAATAAATACCGATAGTTACGCCTGCGGCGATAATGCCGGCTAAGGTTAATACTGCGAAAGCTATTGCAAGCGGTTTGAAAATTTCGTTTTTCTTTTTCGAAACGGCAAACAGCCCCGCGCCACCGACAAGTATAAACGCGAAAACGACGATAAGTGGAACGAGGACGTAATTTACAACGTCGGCGTTCAACCATTTATCTTCCAGATAAGCGGGGTCTGTGCGCTTGGCAAGCTGTAAAGCAAGCATAAGAATACCCATTACAAGCGCGTAAGCGACGAATGCAAGCACGCCGTACTTGACGTATTTAGCAAACACGTCGCGCTTTGCGAAGAACAGTACGATTCCCGCAACAATCAGTGCGGCAACTATCGCGACGGTAAGCCATATCGCGACGGGTTCGGCGGCGTCAAAAGCGTAGCTCGCCAAAAGTGAAGAGGGAAACATAAAAAACTCCTTCTACCGCCGAAAATTAAAACGCCCCCATAAAAAATATGGGGACGCAGAAAAAATCTCTTTGCCTTATCGCTCAACCATTACGTTGCCGATTCAAAGGGTATAATCTCAGCTCGCTCATATACTTCGCATCTCTTTGTCGCGCTTACGTTTTCGTTTCTGTCACTTACATCATTGTAAGCTCCCTCACGAAAGCCGCGCGCTCCGCGACCTGCTCGTATCTGAACGAGCTGTCGCCGTTTAATTTGCATAAGTTTAGGCGGGCACCCCCGACGGTATTAAAAAATATATTTCACAAATATTTTGCGCTGTTTTGCGCACAAAATATTTCGTGATTTTGAAAGGCTCTGCCTCTCGTGCCGCAATTTTTAAGGGCACACAAGCATATAATTGCGGCACTTCACTTCGCTAAGGTGGCGCAGCCACAAATTGGGTGCGCTGGCGCAAAACGCGGTTTTGCTTGCGCCGCAAGTTATTTATATTCGAATTATAGTATAAATATAGTGCAAAGTCAAATAATTTGCGTTATAATAGACTTATGGGTTACAATTTTTACGCTTTTATGGACAGAATGAAGTACATTAAGCGCTGGCAACTTATGCGCAGCGTGCGGGAAGAGAACATAATGGAGCATTCTCAACAGGTCGCAATGTTCGCGCACGCGCTTGCTGTTATTAATAATAAGGTATTCGGCGGCAGTGCGGACGCGGCGAAAGCCGTCCTTTACGCAGTCTATCACGAGTGTAGCGAGGTAATGACGGGCGATTTGCCTACGCCGATTAAATATTTCAACAATTCGATTCACGGCGCGTACAAGGAATTGGAGGACAGAGCATGCGATAAGCTTTTGAATACCTTGCCCGATGAGCTGAAAGGCGAGTTCGCGCTTTCCGTCAAGCCCGACACGCACAGTCTTGAATATAAGATAATGAAAGCGGCGGACAGGCTCGCCGCGTACGTCAAGTGCCTTGAAGAGCTTCGGTGCGGCAACGCGGAGTTCGCAAAGGCGAAAAAGAGCATAGAAGAGGACCTGCGCTCGCGGAATATGCCCGAAGTGGAGTACTTCTTTAAAAATTTTATTGACGGTTTTTCGCTTACCCTCGACGAGTTGGAGGGGATATAAGCGTATACTTGCCGCAAATAAACCGCAAAGCAATTATAAACCCCGTGCCAATGCGTCGGCACGGGGTGTTTCGTATTAAATTTTGATTTTTGAAATCGCCTCGCAAACGGGGACATTTCGTCAAATCGGCTTCAAGCCACGCGGTTCGTACGCGCTATACTCCCCGCATCAATCCACCCGTATTCGGAATCAGATTTCACCCGTAAACTTGTACATCGGAGTTTACCTTCCTTTTTCAGTCTTTGTTTTAGCGTAAGTCAACATATCCTTACCTCCTAAAACGTTTTCCCTTATCGTATAGTGGCGGTGATACTTTTTTAAAAATTCAACCTTGACCCGCTTTCGCGGCTACGTTCCCTTCATATAGCTTACCTCGTATTAATGTTGGTACCTAACATTTTTTGTAAGTTATTTTCTTTTTCAATTACATTGTAGCATAAAAAAAAAGTTTGTCAAGAGTTTTTCTGAAAATTTTTTGTTAAATAAAAATTTCCAGTGACATAATACGGCATAAATCGCTTAACTTTTTAGTCGGCTCGGTGCTATAATGTATTGAATTAAAAAAGAAGGTTAAAAAAATGTTTGAAGGAAATTCGGCGCTCGGCTTTTGTATGGTGCTGGCGATTGTTCTTGTAACGACGAAACTTTTCGGGTTGTTGTTCAGGAAAATCGGGCTTCCGCAGGTTCTCGGTTACATAATAGCGGGTATAATTATCGGCCCCGCCATATTCGGCGATTTTTGCGGGTTCTCGCTTATCGGCTTCGAGGGTAGTGAATATTTATGCTTTTTGTGCCTGCCCAAAGAAAGCAACGCGCTTTTGATTTTCGCAAAAATCGGCGTGCTTTTCTTAATGTTTTCAACGGGCTTGGAAACGAATATTAAAGAGTTGAAATCGGCGGGACTCGCTTCGACGCTTATTGCGTGCGCGGGCGTTGCCGTTCCTATGGTGCTCGGCATTCTGATTGCTCTGCCTTTCAGCGAAATCGGTCTCGGCGTGACCAACATTTATAATTGCGTGTTTATCGGCGCGATTCTTACTGCGACGTCGGTGGCGATTACCGTGTCGGTTTTAAAAGAGCTGGGAAAAATAAACACAAAGCTCGGCACTACGATTGTTTCCGCCGCGATTATCGACGACGTTATCGGCATCGTAGTTTTGTCCATAGTTACGGGCGTTGCAAACGCAGGCAGTTCGGAGGGGCTTACGGGCTTTGCGTGGTTCAAAGCGCAGTGGTGGGGCACCATTATAATGATTGTCGCGTTCTTTATCGTGGCAATCGGGTTAGGATTCGGAATATCAAAGCTTTTCCGCTGGCTCGAAAAGAAGTGGCCGAACACTCACCGTTTACCCGTTTTCTCGATAGTCGTTTGCTTCATCTATGCGTGGGCGGCAGAAGAAATCTTCGGCGTTGCGGACATAACGGGCGCGTTCCTTGCGGGCATAATTTTATCAACCGCGCACCGCGCAAGCGAATATACCGATAAAAAAATCGAGGTCAATACCTACACGATGTTTGCGCCCGTATTTTTCGCGAATATAGGTATTTCTTCCATTTCGTTTGCGGAGGGTATGTCGGGCTGGCTGTTCCTGTTTGCGGTTTGCGCCGTTCTTTTGGGGCTTATCGGCAAAATCGTAGGTTGCGGCGCCCTAGCGAAGTGCTTTAAGTACAGTTGGCGCGAAAGTGCGACGGCGGGCGTCGGAATGATGGCGCGCGGCGAAGTTGCGCTTATCGTAACGCAAAAGGCGATTGAAGCAGGTCTGCCCAGAGAATTTATGCTTATGACGGTGTTATTAATACTCGTTTCGTCGATATTGACGCCCATTCTTTTAAAGGTTCTTTACGGAGCGAAGAAGGGCACGCCCCCCGCGGACGACGGCGGAACTTCCGTTGAAGAAAAAGCGGCTTAAAACAGCCGCTTTTTAAATTCTTAGGCAATTTGTACCACTATTGCCAAATATTACCATTAAACAAAAATTTATTCATATTATTAATAATTTATGTCGAAAAATCAATTGACAGAATATAATGAATTATGGTATAAATTATTCAAATATTCTTTTTAAAACCTTAACTTATTCATAAATATGCATAAAACTGAATATGTATGAATAAAATTTGAATAAAATCGTTTTCAAATTTTATGCAAAAAGTGAATAAGAAATGAATAAATTTGCGAGAGGCGCTATATGAAAAAGAAAACACTGGTCATTTTTACACTAGCAGCGGTTGCAGCGGCAGCGTTTACGGGCGTAGGCTGTTCAACCCCGGGTAACGGCGAGGATGCGGGCAACGATACTTGTACCCATTCTTACGCTTATAACTCCGACAGCGCGCAACACTGGGAAGAGTGCGGGCTGTGCCACGCTAAAATAAATTATGCGGACCACGTTGACGCCTTGAACAACGAAACGAAAGAGTCGGGCGCTGACGGCAAGTGCGACGTCTGCGGTTATGAGGTCGCGGACCCGAACCCCGACGAGCCCGACCCTGACAATCCGGACCCCGACAATCCGGACCCCGACAACCCGGATCCTGACAACCCGGATCCCGACAACCCAGACCCCGACAACCCGGATCCCGACAACCCGGATCCCGACAATCCGGATCCCGACAACCCGGATCCCGACAATCCGGATCCCGACAACCCGGACCCTGACAATCCGAACCCTGACAATCCCGACGACCCGTACGACGACGGTTCCGTTGGTTCGCGCAGTAACCCTTGTGCGTTGAACCTAAACGCTCCAAACCTTATCGCTTGCGAAGCGGGACAGAAACTGTATTACAGCTTCACACCGTCTGCCGACGGTATTTACACCATAGCTTTGTTTATGGGTCTTACCAGTCAGATGTGCACTTTTACCACCGACCTTGACTACGACGTAAATTACGGCTACGGCTGTGAGAATGCGAAGAAGTATGTCGAGCTCAAAGCCGGTGCGACTGTTAATATCGTACTTTTGGGCGCCGAGAATTTGCCCGCCGAAGCTTCGGTCAGCGTAACTGTTTCGGAATACGACGGCGAGGAACTGCCCGAAGAGTGGAGTACCGTCGAGGGGCAGTATTACGACGTCACGTCGGGAGCTACCCTTACGTTCAACCAAAACGGAACTTTGGCGTATAACAGTACGACTTGTAACTATAAGTATTACGCTGCGGGCAAAAACGCGGTTAAATTTACCTGTTCGGGCGAAATTTATTGGCTTTCGCTGAATAACGGCGCGTTGACGTTGACTTTGGACGGGGTTTCAAGCGACTTTGTAAAGCGCGTTGTCGTTTCGTTGGATAAGTTGACTGGCGTTTATTCGTCAACCTCTTCCGATGCCGCGCTTGCGGAGCTTTGCATTTATGAAAGCGGTAACGGTTATTATAAAAGTAGCGGTTCGTCTTCTAATATTACATGTAAAATAGGTACTACCGCTTCGTTCAGCGCGAACACCTGCACGCTTACTTACGGCGGATATACTATCACCGTCAAGGATGTTGACGAGGATGGTAACGTTACGTCGTTATGGGTAAAAGCTTCAGGCGGCGGAACCGGCGCGGCTGCAAGGGTCAACGAATACAAACGTACAGGCGACGCGGGATTAGAAGTGCCTGAAAAACTTCCGCTTCCGAATAACATCGAGCTAAAAGGCGAGACGATGTCGATTGTATGCAACAACGGGGCGCAGAAATGGGACGGCGGTAGCTATCAGGTTATGGTAAAGGACGTTACCTACATTAACGACCTTTTAGTATATACTGTTACTAATAATTCCAAGCCCGTATACCTCAGTATAAGCGGCGAAGATGAAAACACAGTCGTAACCGTTTACAGCTCAATCGGCGGAGGGGTAATAGATACGCTCACCGTAAAGACTTCGGAAATAGGCGTTCTCAAAACCAGCGAAACGGCAAACGTTTTTACCCCTGACGACTTTACAAATATGTTTGTGTATCTGACCGTACCCGAATCGGGCGTATATCAATTCTCTTCAACCGATAAGTATCTGTACATATACGTTAATTACGATATGGATACAAATAAAGGTTCGGCAGGCTTCGATTTCTCGGCGAAGTCGACTTCCGACAAATATGTGCTCGAAGCGGACTCGGTGATTGCGGTTAACGTCGGTAACTACGGTAGGAATATACCTGCGACTATCTCGTTTACGGCGACGGTGGTCGAACCCGACCCCGGCACTACGCCTGATAATGCTATACAGCTTACGGCGGGCGAAACGTCTACAATCTCCAATACCAACAATTCTACTTATTATTACGCCGAATTCGAAGCTAAGGAGGACGGCGAGTATCGGATAACCTGCCAAGGACGCGTATGGGGTCGGCCTGATTATAACATTCATTTTACGGTTGACGGCGTCGTAAGCGGATACGTTCCCGATGGTTTCTATTACGGTTACTATTACAGGAACGGCGAGCAGATTGGCGATAAATACTGCGGCGAGATACCCTATGCAACCGTGACCCTTAAAGCGGGCGAAAAAGTTTGTTTGGTGCTTGACCAAATGTCTACTAACGGTTCGGGCGATTTGGATATAACCGTCGAAAAAGTATAACCTTTAACCATAAAAAACAGATAAATACGGCTTCGGCTATTCCGTAAACCGGGATAGCCGTAAGCAGTATTTAAAGGTATTGAAAAATGGACCAAAATTTTTTAAAATTCAAAAAAAGGATATGGACGCAAATAATCGTCAAGTGCGTGCTTGCGGGCTTGGCGGCGGGGCTTTTTGCAACCGTTGCGGTAATGCTTCCTTGTCATTTATGCAAAATAGGGCTTTTCTGGTACGTCTACTTGGGAATAGCCGTGCTGGGCTTCGTGCTCGGCGGCGGGGTGGCTTTCCTTATCCTTAAAACGGACGACCGAAAGATTGCGAAAATTCTCGACGCAGACCTCTGCTTAGAGGAGAGAATGCAGACGGCTTTCGTGTTCGCGGGTCAAGAAAACGCTATGCTCGATTTACAGCGGGCGAACGCAAACTTTGCGCTCGGGAAAGTTCCTTTAAAGGCTTTACCGTTCAAGAACATAGTCGCGACGGTGCTTTGCGCGGCGGTGGCGGGCACCAGTACGGTGGTGATTCCCGTAATTGCGGTGTGCTTGCCCGTAGTTCCGATAGGCACCGAACTCCCCGACGGCGACGACAAGGAAGACCCGCCCCGCATAGTCACCGATTGGGAGTGGGGCGCGTTGGACGAACTGATTAACTATGTCAGAAGTTCGAAAAAGGCGGACGCGCGTACCCGTACGGCTATGGTTTCCGAGCTGGAAGGCTTGAAAAACGTGCTTTTGGACGGGGTTTCGCAGTCAAGCCTGCCGATGTTCGTCGAGAATACAGTTACCAATATCCGTAACGAGGTCAAGGACGCAAACGACGCGGTTGACAGCGAAGAACAGAAAAAGGCGAATACGGAAGAACAGAATTACGTCATAAACAAGCTTTACGAAATTTTCTCTTTGCAACAGCCGGGGAGTTCGGAAGAGCCCGACCCCGATGAACCCGATAACCCCGACGAGCCCGACAAACCCGACGAGCCCGAGGGACCCACGGGACCTGGCGACCTAATCGTAGACAAGACTCCGTTTTTCGACCCCGATACGGGCGAAACGAGCTTCGGCGAAGTGATGGACGATTATTACAGAAAAGCGCTTCAAGCCTTTAACGAGGGCAAAATCTCCCGCGAGGAGTGGGAAGCGATAATGGTCAAATATTTTAACAGTTTCAACGGAAACGACAATAATTGAGAGGTTAATAATGGATAACAAAGCGCAAGTTGAAAATTTCAGCCGTTCGGTTGCTAAAATCAAACAGGAAATCAGAAAGGACTTAGTAGGTCAGGACGACATCGTCGACAACGTAATAATCGCCATTATCGCGGGCGGCAACGTGCTTTTGGAGGGCGTTCCCGGAGTCGGTAAAACAAGGCTTGTAAGAACGCTGGGCAAAGCGTTGAAGCTTCCCTTTTCGAGAATTCAGTTCACCCCCGACTTAATGCCTTCGGACGTAACGGGTACGAACATTATCGAAAAGGACGCGTCTGGTAAGATGAACACCGTGTTCCAGCGCGGGCCCATCTTCGCAAACCTCGTGCTTGCGGACGAAATTAACCGTGCGACACCCAAAACCCAGTCGGCGATGCTCGAAGTAATGCAGGAGCACAGGGTCACCGTCGCGAACAAGACCTACGGCATAGCCGAACCGTTCTTCGTCCTCGCGACGCAGAACCCCATAGAGCAGGACGGTACCTATCCTCTGCCCGAAGCGCAGATGGACCGTTTTATGTTCAAGCTTTTAGTCGGCTTCCCGTCGGTCAAAGAGCTTGCCGACATCGTTAATATGACGCAGATAACTATGGACGAAACGGCTACGTCGGTTGTGGACGGCGAAACCATTCTGGGTATGCGCGAGCTTTCGAAGTCCGTGCCCGTAGTTCCCGACGTACTGTACTACGCAATGCGCCTTGTCGCAAGGACGCACCCCGAACTTCCCGACAGCGGCGAAACGGCTAAAAAGTACATAAAATACGGTTGCTCGCCCCGTGCGGGTCAGGCGATTATCACCGCCGCAAAGGTGCGCGCGCTGATAGAGGGCAGGTTTAACGTTTCTTACGACGATATAAACGCGCTTGCATACCCCGTATTGCGCCACAGAATGAAGATAAATTACGCCGCTATAAACGAAAAACTTACCGTTGACGACGTAATAACAAAACTTATCGCGGAAAACAACCACGACAAGGGCACGGGCAAGCTAGATAAAACCGATAAGCCCGCGGCGGACAAAGTGGCGCCCGCAACCGATGTTGCGCCCGACGCGACTGCTGCGGATTCCGCTTCACAACCCGCGCCCGACGCTTCGCTTGCGAACGGCAAGGACAAAAAGGCGAAAAAGGTAAAACCCGAAAAGGTTAAAAAGGAGAAACCTGAAAAGGTTAAAAAGGACAAAAAGGGCAAGGACGGAAAAGACGGGGAACAGCCCGTTAAAATAGACTCTAACTCGCTTACGGGCAATAAGTAATCAGATAAAGGACGCAGAAAGCGTACAATGAAAAATATCGCTATAGACGAGACGTTTTTGCAACGCGTGGAAACGTTGCAAACCGTTCTTAAAAACAATATAGCCGGTTTATTCGGAGGTAATCACAAGAGCAAGACGTACGGTTCGTCCTGCGAATTTGTCGATTACAGAAATTACGTGCCCGGCGACGATATTACGAAGATTGATTGGAACGCATACGCCCGCTTCGAAACGCTGTATCTGAAACTGTACCTTGACGAAAGGCAGCTTCATACCAAAATTTATATCGACGCAAGCCAGTCTATGGCTTTCGGCGACGGCAAAAAGGCGGAAATGGCGTTGAAAGTCGCGGCGACGCTTACGTATCTTTCGGTTACGGAGCTTGACAGGGTTTCGATATTCGTAATTCGCGACAGCGAAGTGACAGAAATTATTTCTTCGCTTTCGGGCAGGGAGAGGTATTTCGCCGAGATAACAAAACTCAACGACGTGGAATTCGGCGGTAAGTGCTGTATAAGCGACGCTATGCTTCCCACGCAGGTCGGGTACGGCGACGGTCTTTCCGTTATAATTTCTGACTTCCTTACCGACGACGATTACGAAAGCGCGATTGACTATCTTGCCGAAAAGCGGCGCGACATTATGTGCGTGCAGGTTCTGACGGGTGAAGAACTCAACCCCAAAGTGCGCGGCAAGAACGTATTTTTCGACAGCGAAACGGCGGGCAAGACCTACCGCAAAAACATCAACAGGGAAGTTATGCGGGCTTACCGCGAAGCCGTTGCTTACGTGCAGGACAGACTGCGCGGTTATTGCAACGCGCGCGGGGCGGAGTACGTGCTTATTAAGGACGATAAGCCTTTGGACGAGATATTCTTCGAAAAATTTACCGAGATGGGGGTACTGAAATGAGTTTATATTATCCTTTCGGACTGCTCGGTCTTATCGGTATACCAGTACTAATCGTAATCTACATAATCAAGTCGAAGTACACGGAGCAGACGGTTTCTTCGACATATCTCTGGGAGCTGAGCGAACGGTTCCTTAAAAAGAGAAAGCGCGTATCCAAGCTTACGGGTATAATTTCGCTGATACTGCAAATTCTCGTGGTGGCGGCGGCTTCTTTGCTGATTGCGCACCCCGTGTTCACTATTCCGAATGCGGCGGACGACTATTACTTTATACTCGACGGCTCGGCAAGTATGAATATGACGGACGGTGGGGAAACCCGCTTCGAGCGCGCGCAACGCGAAATTACGTCGATAATAGACTCGTCGTACAACGGCAGTACGTATTCACTCGTATTCGTCGGCGAAAACACCGACGTTATGTTCGAGGGCGTTATTAAAAAGGAACAGGCGGAAAAGAACGTCAACGCGCTAAGTGCAAGCTGGTGCGAGGCGGACTGCGCTTCCGCGCTGGAATTCGCGCAGGAATACTTCAACTCAAATCCGTCGGCGAAGATTTACATTTTATCGGATAAAGAAATTTCAACCGAGAATATGCAGCTTATAGACGTTTCCGCAGGCGAAAACAACTTCGCTATTTGCGAATACTCCAAGCCCGAAGAAGTATCGGGCGGACTGCGCGCTACGGGTAAAGTCGTATCCTACCGTACCGACGAAACCCTGACGGTTGAAATGTGGGTCGCGCAAAGCGCCGTTTCCGAACTGAAAAAGGTCGGCGAAACCAGCGTTACCGTTACCGCAGGCGAGGCGGCTGAGTTCGTTGTCGAAGCGGCGGTTGAAAGTTACGGCTGCGTTCAGCTGAAAATAGCCGAAATCGACGGAATGGCGGAGGACAACGCGGTTACTTTATACGACGCGGCGCTGGCGCAGTCGCGCAAGGTCCTGCTTGTGGACGGCGCGGGCGACGGCTCTTACATTCAGAGGGCTATAAATCAGGTAGGCAACGCAACCTTGGAATATGTTCAAGCCGACTTCTACGATTATTCCACCGCGCAAGCCGAGGGTTACGGACTTTATATCTTCAACGGCTACGTGCCCGAAACCCTGCCGGTGAACGCGGCGGTATGGCTTGTCGACGCAATTGACGGCACTCTGTCGGGCGCGGGCCCCACTTTCAGGCAGTACGAAGAACCCAGGGATTTGACGGGCCCGAACAGCTACTATAAAACGAAATATTCCGAGGGAACTTCCGCACAGGAAAGGCTTTTGTTGCAGAATATCCCCGTCAGCGTAATCAAGGACGGGAAAGGCGAAGAAAACAGAACGGTAGTAAGGCAATACGCGCAGTATACCGTTCCGCGCAACTTTACCACGATTTTATCTACGGCGGACGGCGATTCGCTTATTTCCGTCGGGGTAAACGGCAACGGCGACAGGGAAGTGGTTTTCTCTTTCCGTCTCGGCAAGTCCAACTTCGCGGGTATGGCGGAATTCGTCTTGCTGGTTAATAATTTAATGAACTATTCTTTTCCCGAAATTTTGGAAGAAACTTCGTACGTTTGCGGCGATTCGATGGTTGTGAACGTCGTTCCCGGCTGTCAGAGCATAGTCGTGACTAACCCGCTCGGCAAAAGCACCACGCTCGACACCGCGGGTAAGGATATGTGCGAAGTAAAACTGAACGTTACGGGTATGTACCTTGTCACCGTCAACAAAGCGGGCGGCACAGACGAACTGTACGCTTTTGCGGGAGTTCCCGCATCCGAAAGCGGTTCGGAGGCGGGCGGAAGTCTTGCTTTGACCGGCGAAAGTTCGGACGGGCACAAGGACGGATTTTATGATGACCTGCTGGCTCTATTTATACTGATTTCGGTATTTTTGCTGGTGGATTGGGGGTTATATTGCTATGAACAACATCAGCTTTGATAACCCTTGGCTTCTTCTTGTAGCCTTGCCTTTGATTCTCGTCGTAATTATCCCGTTCGCTGTCGCGGTTAAAAGAGATAACCTCAACGTTCACAACGTTGCGTCGCTCGGACTGCATATAGTTATGTGCGTATGCGTGACCCTTGCGTTTGCGGGAATGACCTACGAAGCGGTAATTACCGAAACCAACGTCTACGTTCTTGCCGACGTATCGTATTCGTCCGAGCACAGCCTGGACGACGTGCAGGAGAATATAGAAAAAATATCACGCAAGCTTCCCTCAAACTCGAAAATGGGAGTAATCTGCTTCGGCAGGGACTATCAGCTTGTTTCCGACCTTGGCGGAAGGGTGCCCGATGTCAGGACTTCTTCTGTCGACAGAAGCGCAACCGACATCGCCTCGGCGCTCCGCTATGCGGGCAACCTTTTCGACGACGGAGTTATAAAGCGCATAATCGTAATAACCGACGGCGCGGAAACGGTATCTTCGAACAACATCGTAAAGGTCGTAAGCTCGTTACAGGACGTGGGAGTGTACGTTGACGCAGTGTATCTTGACAACAACCTGCCAGATGACGTCAGGGAGTTGCAGATAGACTCCGTCGCCGCGACTTCGTATACCTATCAGAATAAAACCGAAGAAGTTCAGGTTTTAGTCACCGCGAATTGCGGCACTGACGCAGATTCCAAAACTCAGGGCTATATTTCCCTGTACAAGGACGACGAACTTATAAAAAGACAGCCCGAAACCTTCTACAACGGTATGAACGTAGCGCGCGTTTCGCTTTCGACGGAGGAAGTGGGTACTTTCAACTACGAAGTCCGCGTCGAGCCTTTGGACTCTTCCGCAGATTATTCCACTTACAACAACAGGTATCTTTTCACGCAGAGAGTCACCGACGAGCGCAACGTGCTTTTCCTAGGTGCGGGCGCGGAAGATATCAACGCAGGCAAAAGAATTTACGGCAATACGGGCGTAACCTATTTGACGGTCGCCGAAAAATCGCGTATCCCGTACACGGTCGAGGAGCTTTGCATATACGACGAAATCGTGCTGTGCAACTTCGACGTCCGCGAAATAAACGCACGCGATATGTTTTTAACCAGCCTCGATACGTTGGTCAACGACTACGGCAAAACGCTGACGACTTTCGGCAATACCTTCATTCAGGAGGACGCCAACGACGCGGCGTTAAAGAAGCTGTCCGGGCTGTTGCCCGTAACCATAGGCAACAACGAGCAGGACAAAAGGCTGGTCGCATTAGTAATGGATATATCCCTGAGTATGGATAAACAGGGCAGACTTGAGATAGCGAAAAGCGTTGCAAAAAGCTACCTTAACAAACTTAACGCGACCGATAGCGTAATGATAATAGGGTTTTCGGACGGCGCAAAACCGCTTTTGTATCCTACGCCCCTTACAACGCCCAGCGCAATTATCGAGCAGATAGATAAGATAACCGCCGAAAACGGCACGAACCTTTCCAACGCTCTTATAAACACCAAAGAAGAAATCGACAAATATAATAAGCGTTTCCGCGATAAGCAGGTTATAATAATTTCGGACGGCAACAACCCCGCAAAAGACAACCCTGCGGCAATAAGCGCGGCGGTGGCTATGTCGAAAGAGGGTATAGCCGTTTCCGCGGTAGGTATTCTGGAAGCGGACGACGGTGAATTCTTAAACAGCCTTGTCAACCACGAGGACGCAGTGAAAGGTGTGTACCATCAAAGCATATCTAGCGCCGACGAAGTGGACGCAAAACTCGGCGAAATCGAAGCGCAGATATCCGAGGTGCGCATAGAAGAAAACTGCGCGGTCGAAATAATGCGCCCCGGCGAGGAAATAGTTTCGGGTATAGATGGTATAAGCCCCGTAAACGGCTTTTGGTACAGCTCGAATGACGACAAGAACTCGCAGGTAGTGCTTGCGGCAAAATACTACCGCAACAACGTAGACTATACATACGTGCCCCTGTACGCTTATTGGAGCGCGGGCGGCAACGGTAAAGTCGTTTCATTCCTCTCCGACATCACGGGCGATTGGCTTTCGGCTTGGACAGATGGAACGGGCGGGGGTGAATTCCTTTCAAACATAGCCGACGCGACCCTCCCTGACGAGCGTATTATTACGCCGTTTATAGTAAATTTAGAGGGCTCGGGCAACTCGACCTCGGTCAGGATAGACGCTTCTTCGTCTTTACAGAACAGTTCGTCGTTCAACGTGACCGTAACCTCCCCCGACGGCTTTACTACGACCAAGACGCTCACGTTTGCGTCGGGTTCGTATATCGCGGCGTTCGGCACCGACGCGCCCGGCACTTATAAAGTACACGTAGATTATACCTATAACAACTTGCACTACGAGCAGGACACAGAATTCTGCATATCTTATTACGCGGAGTACGACAGCTTCGTTACGTACAACCAATCCGGCCTTTATTCCTTACTTTCGGAGAACGGAGCCATTCTCGAACTTGACGAGATTGACAGGATAGAGAATTCCGAATCGGTATATACTTCGTACGTATTGAGCTTGGCGTTACCGCTGATGGTGGCTTGCGCGGCGCTGTTCGTTGCGGATATAATCGTCAGACATCTGAGGTGGAAAGACGTGACTTCGTTCTTCTCCGGCCTTTTCAGGAGGCGTAAATGAAAAAGAAATTATTAACTTTCGTTTTGATATTTCTGTGCGCCGTAGTGTGTTTTTCGGGTTGCGGGCTAGGCAGTTTCATCGACGTCGGGAACAACGGCTCGTCTCCGACCAAACCCGTCGACCCCGACGACCCCGTTGTGGACCCCGATAATCCCGATAACCCTGACAATCCGGAAGAGCCCGGTATTTCCGAAGACGATTACGCGGTGACGGTATACTATAACAACAAGATTTTCTCGCCCGACAATCAGGAAATTTACGTTGTCTGGCGGAACAGCTACGAAGTGAAAAGGGTTTTGCTCGGCGAGAACGGAAAAGCCAACGCGGGCGAGCTTGACGGCACTTATAACGTCTATTTAGAGGGGCTGCCCGAAAAATACGTTTACGACCCCAACGTCAACGTGGCTTCCGTGGAAGAACGGAAACTGACCATTCTTTTAACCGACGTAAGGACGCCCGAAGAGGGTGACGGAAGCGGCTTATATCGCAGTCAGGGTTGTTATCTCGTCAGATACGACGGTTTCTACCGCGCGAACGTCAAGCGCGAGGGACAGATGGTTTATTACGAGTATTCTCCGACCGAAGAGGGCGCGTACGAGATTGAGTCTTTCGTAAATTTATACGCCGACGAGGTGTGCCCGTCCGTAGTTTTATACATCGGAACGGTGGGTTGGAAGAAGATAGACACCACGCAGGACGTTCAATGGAATTCGTTAAAAGGCGGCTTTACAAAAAACTTTAAAATAGTTTTCAACGTTGACAAACAGTTTGTCGGTAACTGCCTTACCTTTGCGGTGGGCGCGTCCTGTAAAAGCAGTGATTCTTATCCCGCTTACGTCGATTTCAAGATAACTTACAAGGGCGAATACGTTGACCCGAACAGCGATATAAGAGAAGTGCCCGTAGGCGATGCATTCAACTTCCTTACTCCGCCCGTTGCGGACGGACCGTTTGTGTGGGCGGATTTGGGCACAAGAAAGTTCGACAGCGAAAATTATAAGCTCAACCCCAACACGGGCGTTTACCATCGTTACGACGAAAAGCTTTACGCCACCAACCCTTACGGATTCGGCAGGGGATACGGACCTATGCTGTGTTGCGCTATAAGGACGGCGATACCCTGTTACAACATTGTGGGCTTTTCTACACTGTATGCGGCAGACTATGTTTTCCCGCCCGGCGCATACCGCGCGACAAACTATCTTAAACTGTACAACAGCTGGATAGAGGAAGAACAGAAGTTCGCGGTATTGGATTATACTTCGTTTATAAAAGATTATTATGCTACGAAGTGTAATTCCGCGGGTTACTGCTACGTTACGCCTGAGTTACACGACTTCCTGCAAAGGTTCGCGGCGAGTTGGTCGCTCTGGACCGACAACGACGCCGAATATATGGCGGCGGGCACCCCCGAAACTAACGGTTACACTACCGATAAGGACGGATATTATCTGTTTGCTTGCGGCTATTATGCGGGTCAGCAGTAAAAATTTATAGGTGAATTTATGAAAAAATCTTTAAGATATTTATTGTCGGCGCTTCTTGCAGTCGTCGCGACCGTGTTCGCGGGCGCGGCGCTCGCCGCCTGCGACGCTACGGGCGGACTGACGGGTATAAAAGTAGAAAACGCTAAGATTATGTTCAGGGTCGGCGACGAGTTCGAACGCGGCGAGGACTTTACCGTTTACGCGCTTTACGCTAACGGTACGAAAGAGGACGTAACCGAACTGGCGGAGCTTAAAAAGTCGAACGGCTTCGATATGAACGTGGCGGGCGATTACGATATCACCGTAAGCTACAACGGAAAGAAAGACGTCTACACAATTTACGTCGACGAATTCGACCCCATTCTCCGCAAGTTAGAGCTGGATACGTCGGAAATGAAAAAGACCTTTACTCTGGGCGACGACGTGGCTTTCGACGGGCTAAAACTAAACCTTACCTACGAGAACGCGCAGGGGGTGCAGATAACTTCCGAAACAACCAGTCTTAAAGGGTTTGGCGTAGACGTAAGAAACTCTGCGGGCGCAAAGGTAGAGGGCGTGTTCGACGATTTCGGCGAATATACCGTTACAATCTCGCAGGGGAGCGTAAATACTTCTTTCACCGTCGAAGTCAACGACGTGGACATATCTACCGTTCAGGGCGCGCTTTACGCGGGCAATGCGTTCAAGTATAAAGTCGTTTCGGGTACGCAGGTGTCAAGCGGGGCTATAAGTACAAAACCGCTTACAGTCAGCTTCGATTACGAGTATACTTTCGGCGATAATTACACTTACTTTCACGAAAGGCGCGAAAATCCCGATACGGAGTATCACCTTTCGATGGTTGACGACGAGATTTTCTGCGTCCGTTTGCAGGGCGGGAATATAGTGACTAACGGTTCTATTCAGTCTTCGATGATGCAGGGCCCCCCCAATATGCTTTGGTATTATATGTCTACCTATTACGGAGTTGAAAGCGCGATAACGCTTCTTCATCAAAGGGCTAAGGTATGCACCAACGAAGACCTTGTCGAAACCGTTGACGAAGCTAAACGGGAATATTCTTTCACTTTTTCGGGTTTGGAAATTATTTCTGACACCTATCATTTCTTTGAAACTACCGTAAGATTTACGCTCGGAGAAGAGTACAATATCAAATCCGTCGAATATACCCAGAAATTTTACGAGAATAACGAAGCAATGAAAGGCGAGGCGGGTTATACCCCGACTTTCATTACGGATGAAAACGGGAAAACCGTTCCCAACAAACTGACGTATACAACCAATGTCGTTGTAGAGCAAACTGCCGGCGAAAGGACGGCTGTCAATCCTTACACCGCCGATATGTTCAGGTTTTCTTCTATTGATATGGTCTATAACAATCAAACTCTGGAAGATAATGCGGTAATCAAATGCAATGCGGGCGACAAGATAAATGTAATTCTTAAAAATTATCAGCCTGCACTTGCAACTTTCGACCAGGACCCCTTACTTATAAATTACGAAGGGAACTACGGCGGCTTCGTAGACAGTAAAACTATTCTTAATTGCGAAGGTTTTATTGTTTTTCGCAGTAATAATGTAATTAACGATTATCTCAACGTTACGATTTTGAACGGCGGCAAATGGACGCTATATCTTAAAACGGCAAACCTGAATAAATCGATTACGTTTGACGTAACGGGCAAGGCGCCCACAAGTATGACTTCACAGCTTCTGAACGAAGCTTCGGGCGCGTTCTATTCGGGTAATACCAAAAACGTTTCTATAAACGGCTCGGTATATTTCTACGGTTTGGTGAACAAATATGCAAACTCCGCGCAATCGGCGAGTGTTTCGTCCCCGAACGCTACGGTTGAAAAGGTAACTAAAAACGGGGTTGACTGTTTCAAATTCAGCGCGACGGCGGCGGGAACGTATACCGTAACCGTAACTTCGGACGTGGGTTCGGTAAGTTGCAAGTTCACGTTCAAGGTCAGCGAAGCGCCCGATTACGCCTCGATTTTAGACGGCAAGTACACTGCAACCGATTATGAGGGCAATATCTACGAAGTAGAGTTTACGCCCGCGTCGGCAACGGACGACAACGTCAGCGGCACCGTCAAGGTCACTATGACGCCTACCGAAGAAGACGACACCCCCGTAACGGGCAGCGCGCAGAGTCAGACGCTTTCGTACAGCGTTGATTTTGATAGCTTGACTATAAATCTTACCGCGGTTTCGGGCACGAACCTCGGCGTTGGATTCGAAGTTAATGCGGGCGGCAACTTCGTCTTAAAAGATAAATACAACGATTCGTTTGTTTTGACGCGTGAGTAAAGAAAATAATAAGCCCCCGCTTTGCGTAGTTTCGCAAAGCGGGGGGCTTTCTTTTGATTATCAGTGTGACATTATCCAGTTTTTAACGTCGTCACGCGCAATCGGAGTTATATTCTCCGAGGGGTACTTCGACAAGGGTCCGCCATAGGTATAAATAAAGTATCTTCCGCCATTGGTTATATACAAAGTCTCTTCATAGCCGTCAGGGTCGCCGGGGCGTCCGTATGTAAACTTTTTATCTACGGTAGAGGACGCGGTGTCGTAAAGAATTTTATCGATTTCCTTACACATAATCATCATTCTCCAAATTGATAATATTTTATCATATCGGTAAGGCTAAGTCAAATAAAATATTTTTCCGCAGGTTTTTGTCGCGGTTTGTTAGAAAATAAATTTTTATGTTAAGTTCAACGCTAAAAAACGCTATTTTGTAAAGTAAAAATACTTGACAGAAAGAATAAAAGGTTGTAAACTTTAAAAGTATCTTATATGGATAAAATTTCTTTTATACGGCTTTGGGACATTTACCGCGGGTTGCTTACGCCTACCCAGCAGGAAATAACAGACCTGTATTTTAACCTCGATTTAACCCTTTCTGAAATTGCCGATGAAAAAGGTATAACCCGACAGGGCGCGTCGGAGTGTTTAAGAACCTGCAAAAAACAGCTTGAAGAGTATGAAGAAAGGCTTCATATCGCCCAAAAGCTGAATGAAACCGAAAAAAAGGCGGAAGACTGGGCGGAGCGTTTCAAAGCCGCTCACCCCGAATTTTCGGGCGAAGTAGACGAACTTAAAAATATGTTAAGGAGGTAGCCGTGGGCGCGTTTTCTTCACTTTCAGAAAGATTAAACCACATATTTTCCAAGCTTACGAAGCGCGGACGGCTTACCGAGCTTGAAATTAAAACCGCAATGCGCGAAGTGCGCGTGGCGCTTTTAGAGGCTGACGTAAATATTCAGGTCGCGAAAGAATTCTGCCGCGAGGTTTCCGAAAAAGCCGTCGGACAAGAGATTTTAAAAAGTCTTAACCCCGCACAGCAGGTAATAAAAATCGTCAATGAAGAGCTTATCGCGCTTATGGGCGCAACCAACCAGAAGCTCAACGTTTCACCCAAACCGCCTACAGTAATAATGATGTGCGGCTTGCAGGGCGCGGGCAAGACGACGATGTGCGGCAAGCTCGCCGTGAACCTGAAAAAGAGCGGTAAAAAGCCCCTTTTGGTCGGGTGCGACGTTTATCGCCCCGCGGCGATTAATCAGCTTAAAGTCGTCGGCGGCAAGGCGGGCGCGGAAGTGTTCGAAAAAGGCACTCAAAACCCAGTAAAAACGGCAAAAGAAGCCGTAGAGTACGCTAAATCACTGGGCTTCGACACGGTTATTATCGATACTGCGGGTCGGCTTGAAATCGACGAGCCGCTTATGCAGGAGCTTGAAAATATCAAAAAGACCGTCGACGTTTCGGAAATTCTTCTCACCGTTGACAGTATGATGGGGCAGGTTGCCGTAAACGTCGCGAAAACTTTCAATGAAAGGTTGGAGATAACGGGAATTATCCTGACCAAGCTCGACGGCGACACCCGCGGCGGCGCGTGTCTTTCCATAAAGGCGGTCACGGGCAAACCTATTAAGTTTATCGGCGTCGGCGAAAAGCTGACCGATTTAGAGCCTTTCTATCCCGACAGGATGGCGTCCAGAATACTCGGTATGGGCGACGTTTTAACCCTTATCGAAAAGGCGCAGGAGGTCGTTACCGAAGAACAGGCGAAGGCAATGCAGAAGAAAATGCTTGAAAACGCTTTCACCTTAGAGGACTACCTCGTCCAGTTCGAGAGTATGAAAAAGATGGGCGGCGCGCAGGCGCTTCTTCAGATGATGCCGGGTATGGGCGGCAAGGTCAAGGCGGAGGACGTCGACGAAAAGAAGATAGAGCGCACAAAAGCGATTATCCAGTCTATGACCCAAAGGGAGCGTATAGAGCCCTCTATAATCAACTCATCGCGCAAAAAAAGAATTGCCGCAGGCAGCGGCACGAGCGTGCAGGAGATTAACCAGCTTTTAAAGCAGTTCGAGCAGACCAAGCAGCTTATGAAGCAGTTGCGTTCGGGCAAAAAACGGCTTCCGTTCTGACGTCGGACGCGCGTTGAAGGCGCGATTGCCCCCCGACATATGGCACAAATAACGTTAAAAATTTAAAATTTATATATATAAACAGGAGAATAAAAAAATGGCAGTTAAAATGAGACTTACGAGAATGGGCGACAAGAAAAGCCCTTTCTACCGTGTAGTGGTTATCGATTCGAGAAAGGCGCGTTCGGGCGAGTATATCGACAAAATCGGTTACGTTGACCCCCTCAAAACGCCCGCAGAAATCAACATCGACGTTGAAAAGGCTAAAGCTTGGCTTGCAAAGGGCGTTCAGCCTACCGAAACGGTAAAAAGCTATCTTGTTAAAGTCGGCGCTATGGAACAGAGCAAGAAGCTGTCCGCGCCTAAAACGAACGACAAGAAGAAAAAGGACTAATTTGAGATAGGGGCGCACATATCCCTTAAATAACGCGCCCGGGGAGATATTTATGAACGAAAAAATTCTTGATTTAATCAAGTACGTTGTTGAAACGTTTGCCGATAAAAAAGACGCGGTAGAGTACGAAGTTGCCGAAACCGATTACGCGGTTGAAGTAACCGTTCTTCTCGACGCGAGCGATATGGGCAAGGTTATAGGCAAACAGGGTAAAATCGCTAAGGCATTGAGGACCCTTGTTTCGTCGTGCGCGCCCCGCAGCGGCAAGCGCTATACGGTTGAAATCAAAGAAAAATCGTAAGAAATCGGGTTTAAAAAATCGCGCAATTTTCGTTGCGCGATTTTTACCGTATAAAACGCATATAGCTTTGTAATGCTACGTCGTGTTGCGGCTACCCTCAGTTATTTACGCTAAGTAAACTCCTTCGGGTTTTTCCCGCACTCCTTGCCTGACTCGCTTCTCTGCGTTTTAGACTTGCTTTTAAAAATAATTAACGGCGCAAGCAAAAATCACATTTTTTGCTTAGCGCACCCAATTTGTCGCGAAGCGAGCTGACCGAGGTGAATTTGCGCACGCGAGCGAAGCGACGCTCTGCACACCTTATTGTAAAATGTTTCAGATAATATTGTGCAGATTAAACAATGGTGTGCGCTTAAAATTGTGCAAAGAGGGCGAGAAGCCCTAAATTCACGAAATATTTTACGCGCGGAATAGCGTGAAATATTTGTGAGAGGATTTCTATGGAAAAACTTACCGTTGCAACCGTATTGAAGCCGCAAGGCATACGCGGTGAACTGAAAGTTAAGGCGCTGTGCGACAGCGCGGAAGATTTGAAGGGCTTAAAGCGCGTTTATCTCAGCGGCGTAGAATACGCCGTTTTAAGCGTGCGCGCGCAAGGCGAGGTGGGCTATATTGCTCTAAAAGGAGTTTTCGACAGAAACGCTGCCGAGCTTCTACGCGGCAAAGATATAGAAGCTTTGCGCAGTGATATGCCCGCGCTTCCCGAAGGCACTTACTATATCGCAGACCTCACCGATTGTGAGGTTATCACTACAGGCGGGGAGTATATCGGCAAAGTCGTTTCAGTCACCCCCGCAAGGACGGATATTTACACGCTGGAAACCCCGAAAGGTCAGGTAAGCTTTGCCGCGGCGGAGGGGGTTATCAAAGAAGTGGACGTCGGAACAAAGAAAATTACGGTAGACAAAAAAAGATTTAAGGAAGTTTCGGTTTGAAAATCACCGTCTTAACGCTCTTCCCCGATATGTTCGCGCCTTTAAAGGAAAGCATAATCGGTCGGGCTGTCAAAAACGGAAAACTTAATATCGAAATAGTAAATATCCGTGATTTTTCCGCGGACAAGCATTCAAAGTGCGACGACTATCCTTTCGGCGGCGGCGCGGGTATGGTTATGATGCCGCAACCCGTCGCGGCGGCGATAGAAAACGTCGACCCCGACCACACGGCTAGGCGCATATACCTTTCGCCCAAGGGCGAAAGGTTTAGGCAGGACAAGGTTTTTTCGCTTTTAAACTACGGGCACATTGTACTTTTGTGCGGTCATTACGAAGGGCTTGACCAGCGCGTAATCGACTTGTATATCGACGAAGAAATTTCAATCGGCGACTATGTGTTAACGGGCGGCGAACTGCCCGCAATGGTCGTCTGCGACTGTGTTGCGCGTTACGTCGACGGAGTGCTTTCGGACGCTTCGCTTGTTGACGAAAGCTTTTCGGGCGGAGGGCTGGAATATCCGCAATACACCCGCCCTGCCGAATTTAAAGGGCTTAAAGTGCCCGAGGTGTTGCTTTCTGGCGACCACAAAAAAATCGACGAGTGGAGGAAAGCGGAGGCGAAGAAGCTTACCGCCGCCCGCCGCCCAGACCTTTTGAACGGAGAAGACGAATGAAAACTATCCAGTGGTTCCCCGGGCATATGACGAAAGCGATGAGAATGATGGAAGAGCACCTTTCGCTGGTTGACGGCATCGTTTTCGTGCTTGACGCAAGGTGCCCCGCCGCGTCTTTCAATGCAAAGCTGAAAAAAATGGCGAATAACAAGCCCGTTCTTTATGTTATGAACAAGGGTGACTTAGCTGACGAACGCGCCGACAATCTTATGAAGATTGTAACAGAATCTGGCGCTAACGCGGTTAAGATAAACGCGGTAAATGCGGGTTCAAAGAGGGATATTACGGGGGCAATCGAAAAACTGGTTGCGGAAAAGCGTGCCCGCGCGCTTGAAAAAGGTTATAACAAAGTTTTCCGTTTTATGGTTGCTGGTGTGCCGAATACCGGCAAGTCTACGCTTATAAACCTGCTTGCGGGCTCGAAGCGCGCGGAAACGGGAGATAAAGCTGGCGTTACCCGCGGCAAGCAGTGGATAAGGTGCGGCGGATTCGAGCTTTTGGATACCCCCGGCACAATGCCGCCCGCGTTCGAAAACCAATATCTTGCAACGCATCTCGCATACGTCGGAAGCGTCAACGACGATATTCTAGATATGGACGATATCGCCCTTGCGCTACTCAAAGAATTGGGCGAAAAATATCCAAAAAGACTTTTGGAAAGGTACGGCGTAGAGGGCGGTATGCCCCTTGATATGCTTGAAACAGTGTGCAAAAAACGCGGATTTCTTCTGCGCGGGGGCGAGTTTGATTACGAGCGCGGAGAACGCGCCGTTATAGACGATTTCAGAAAGGGTAAGCTGGGCAGAATTACACTCGATACCCCCGAGGACGTGAGGGGGTTAGGCTTTTAATGGATAAATTGAAATACGAAAGAGAGCTTAACGAAAAGGGCTTTAAATTGGTCTGCGGAGTGGACGAAGTAGGGCGCGGACCTCTTGCGGGCCCCGTCGTCTGCGCGGCTGTAATTATGCCTTTGGACGATGTTATCGAGGGGGTTGACGACAGCAAAAAACTGTCGCCGAAAAAGCGGGAATATCTTGCCGAAAAAATCGCCGAAAAAGCGATTGCCCACGCAATATGCCGCGTCGAACCGCAGGTTATCGACGAAATAAACATTCTAGAAGCCACTAAGCTTTGTATGAAAAACGCAATAGAAAGTCTTGAAGCAAAAGCTGATTTCGTGCTTGTGGACGGAAATATGACTTTGAATATCGATATTCCGCAAAAGAGTATCGTAAAGGGCGACTTTTACAGCTATTCGATAGGCGCGGCTTCGATAATAGCTAAGGTTTACAGAGATAAAATTATGGAAGAATACGACCGCGTTTACCCCGAATACGCTTTTGCGGAGAATAAGGGCTACGGCACGAAAAAACACATCGAGGGCATAATGGGTGCGGGGATATGCCCCGTCCACCGCAAAAGTTTTACAAAAAGATGGACGAAATAAAAGACTGTAAACACAACAAAAATCTCGGCAGAAAGGGCGAGAAGCAGGCGTGCAGGTATTTGAAGCGTCTGGGATGGAAAATTTTGGAAAGAAATTGGAAGAACCCTTACGGCGAGGTTGATATTATAGCTGAAAAGGACGGCGTCTGCGCCTTTATTGAGGTAAAAACGCGCCTGTCCGACACATACGGCGCACCGTCTGAAGCGGTGACGAATTCGCGGAAACTAAAATATATTCGGGGGGCAAACTGTTATTTTTACGGTAACGACCCCGATTGCACGGTGAGGTTCGACATAATCGAGATTTACCGCGGTGAGATTAATCATATTGAAAACGCATTTAGTTCTTGAAAATTATTCATCGTGAAATACTGCGTTGTCGCGATTGTACGTTTGCGTCACGTAAGCAAGGTACGCTTTCCGCGCGTTCAACCGCAACGCCTTGTCCTTCACGCGACTAATTTCCAGGTTTAAAGCAGGAGGTTAAAATTTATGGAAAAAAGGGCTTACGACGTTTTTTCGAAAGCAACGCGGGACGTGTGTATCAGAATTATCCCCGGACACTTTTCGACGCGGCACTCGCACGTCAACTACTGCGTGGATATGACGCGCGTAAAATCCGAACTTGGTTCTTCAAAAGCGGCGGCTAATCTTTTCTGCGACGCACTCGGTTCTACGCCCGTCGATACGATTATCACGCTTGACAGAATGAAAATGGTCGGCGCGTTCCTTGCGCACTATCTTTCCCACACGCATATCAACAAGGGGCAGAATATTTCCGTAATCTCGCCCGAGATTGCAGGCGATAAGCTTTTATTGCGCGACAACTTCCTGCCCTATATCAAGGGCAAGCGCGTTATGCTGTTGACGGCTTCGGCTACGACGGGTAAGGACGTGAAAAGCGTCGTCGAGGGCATCCGTTATTACGGCGGCGAGCCCGTTGCCGCGGCTTCCGTGTTCGGCGGCGAGTTCACTTGCGACGTGCCTTTTGTAAAGCTGTTCGGTATCGACGACGTTCCCGATTACGCGTCTTATTCCGCAGTTGACTGCCCGCTTTGCAGAGACGGAGTAAAGGTTGACGCGGTCGTCAACTCCTACGGCTACTCCAAAATAATCTGAAAACGCATATAATTTTGCAATATTTTGTTGCGCTTGCGTTTTGCCTTGGTCGTTCAAGGTCTTGTGTGCGCCCTGCGGTAAAAGCCTGCGTGCGTATGGTATTGTTCGCTTTTATCCGTTTGTAACGTGTTCGGGTTTTCGGCGTGCCGAAACCGCCTGCATATACATTATATATGTATAGGGCTGAAATAGTTTTGTGAAAATTGCGACACACCCCCTGAAATGAGTTGCAATTTGCAAATTTATTTGATAATATTAGTTTCGACTTCGGACAGTCCTCTGCTTTTTACGCAAGAATGTCTTTAAATACTTGGAGGTTTATTATGAAAGGTTTGGTTGAAGCCATCGAGAAAGAGGGTATGAAAAAGGAAGTGCCCGTATTCAACGTCGGCGACACGGTTAAAGTAGGTTTCAAGGTCATAGAAGGTACGAAAGAAAGAATCCAGAACTTCGAGGGCGTCGTTATCGCTAAAAAGCACGGCGGCATAAGAGAAAGTTTTACGGTTCGCAGATTGTCTTTCGGCGTTGGCGTTGAAAGAACTTTCCCCTTGCACTCGCCTAAGATTGCGTCGATAAGCGTAGTTAAGCGCGGCAAGGTAAGGCGCGCAAAGCTTTACTACTTGCGCGGGTTGACAGGCAAAGCCGCAAAGATTACCGAAATCAAATAATTAAAAAAAGCTCTCGCTGCGTGCGGGGGCTTTTGATTTAGGAAAGAGGTTTAAATGTTATCCAAAATAACCAGCTTTGCGCTCTGCGGGCTCGAGGGCGTTCCCGTCGAGGTCGAAACCGATATATGCAAAGGAATGGTTTCTTTCGACCTTGTAGGGCTTCCCGACGCGGCTGTAAAAGAGAGTAAAGAACGCGTGCGTTCCGCCGTCAAGAATAGCGCTTTGCGCTTCCCCGTCAATAAAATAACGATAAATCTGGCGCCCGCCGACGTCAAAAAAGAGGGTTCGCAGTTCGACTTGCCTATTGCGGTAAGCATACTTATTGCAAGCGACCAGCTAACGGCGGCGACGGGGAATACCGTTTTTCTGGGCGAGCTGGCCCTTGACGGAGCTTTGCGCCCCGTGGCGGGGCTTTTGCCGATTTTGATTTCGGCAAAAGCGAAAGGCTTTACCCGCTTCATCGTTCCAGCGGCAAACGCGAACGAAGCGAGCTATATCGAGGGGTTGGAGGTCTTCGCGCTGAAAAACCTTAAAGAGGTTGTCGACTGTCTTACGGGCGCGCAAGAGTTTTCGCCCGTTTCCCAGCGCAGTTTCAAGGCGGCCGTAAGCTCGCAGAAATATAACAGCGATTTATCCCTAGTCCGCGGGCAGAAAGTGGCGAAAAGGGCGCTGGAAGTCGCCGTCGCGGGCGGGCACAACATCTTGCTTGCAGGTCCCCCGGGCACGGGCAAGACTATGCTTGCGCGCTGTATCCCGACTATTATGCCCGATATGACGTTCGAGGAAGCGCTCGAAGTCACCAAAATTCACTCGGTGGCGGGAACGCTGACCGAAGAGGGTATCGTGTCTTTGCGCCCGTTCAGAACTCCGCACCACACTTCGACGGTCGTCGCGCTATGCGGGGGTGGAAACTCAAAAGCCCACCCGGGCGAAATATCTATGGCTCACAAGGGCGTGCTTTTTTTGGACGAGCTGCCCGAATACACGCGCCGAACTTTGGAATCTCTACGTCAACCGCTCGAAGACAGGGTTATCACCGTAGCCCGCGCAGGCGGAGCAGTGACCTTTCCCGCCGATTTTATGCTTTGCGCAAGTATGAATCCCTGCCCCTGTGGCAATTACGGCTCGGCGTATCTTTCGTGTACGTGCACGCCCGCGCAAATTCAAAGGTATAAAAGCAAAATTTCCGGGCCACTTCTCGACAGAATAGATTTACAGGTCGAGGTCGACGGAATTAAATACGACGATTTGACGGGCGACGGCAACGAAGAAACGAGCGCAGAGGTCAAAAAACGTATAGAGAAGGCGCGCGCCGTGCAAAGAATAAGGTTTGAGGACGAGCCCAATTCGTTGAATTCGGGTATGGGCGAGAAGCAGATAAAAAAATATTGCAAGCTTTCGCCCGAGTGCGAGGACATTTTGCGAGCCGCGTTCGAAACGCTTCGTCTGTCCGCACGTGCGCGTTCGAGGATAATCAAGGTCGCAAGGACCATTGCCGACCTTGACTTTTCGGCGGATATTCTCCCCGAGCATATTTTAGAAGCGGCTTCATACAGAAGCTGCGGGGCCGACAGTTGACATACACACAGGAAGAAATAAATTTAATAACGCTTTGCTCGTTTGACAAGCTTTTATACAGTCACAGGTTTGCGCTGCTTTCCGACCTTTCGTCGGCAACGCCCGATTTTGTGAAATATGAAAAAAGTCTGATTAAAAGCCTTTCTTACGGCGTATATAATAAAGTGAGGGCGGAATTTTCCGCCCCAGACTATCGCAAGTACGTTTTGTCGGAGCTTGAAAAGCGCGGTATTTCGTGCCTGACTTACTTTTCGGACAAATACCCCGAAAAGCTCAAAACGATGCCGACGCCGCCAATGGTTTTATATTTAAAGGGTAATGCGGAGCTTCTGAACGACGACTGTTTAGCCGTCGTGGGTTCCAGACGCACCCAGCCGAATATGCTGAAAGAATGTAAAAAGACTTCGGCGGAGCTCACGCAATACTTTACGGTGGTCACGGGTATGGCGGACGGTGCGGATACGGCGGCAATCGAGGGCGCGCTTTCAAGCGGCAAGATAATTTCGGTTTTAGCTTACGGCTTCGACTACGCTTACCCTGCAATGAACAAGCAACTTATTGAAAAGGTTGCGCAAAATGGCTTGCTCGTTACTGAATATACCCCGACGACTAAACCGCAAAAGCATTTGTTTCCCATTCGTAACAGAATTATCGCCGCGCTGTCCGACGGCGCTTTGATAGTTTCCGCAGGCGCAAAGAGCGGCGCACTGATTACCGCAGGCTATGCCGCGGAATACGGCAGGGAAGTTTTCGCGTTTCCGTACGGAATAGGCGTCGGCACAGGCGAGGGGTGCAATTGGCTTATAAGAAACTACGGCACCCTCGTAAGGAATACCGACGATATATTAGAACAATTCGGTTTGCAGTCGAGCCCGCAGGAGAAAATCGAACTTTCCCCGGAGGAAGAAGAGGTGCTTGCCGCAATTCGCGGCTTGGGCACGGGTTCTGTAGCCGAGCTTGCCGACAAGCTGAAAACCCAGCCGTATAAACTTATCCCCGCAATTTCGAAACTGGAAATCAAGGGTTTGGTTGCGCGCCTGGGCGGCAACAGGTACAACGCTATATAAGGAGAAGAATATGGATTTAATTATCGTTGAGTCGCCGTCCAAGGCGAAAACCATTTCAAAATATTTAAAAGGCAAGTTCAAGGTGGACGCGTCGGGCGGACACGTCCGCGACCTGCCCGAAAGAACTTTGGGTGTCAGGATAAGCGAGAATTTCGAGCCCAAGTATGAAATCACGCCGAACAAAAAGGACGTAATCAAGCGCCTTGAACAGGAAGCTAAAAAGTGCGGCAAAGTCTATCTTGCGACCGACCCCGACAGAGAGGGCGAGGCGATAAGCTGGCACTTGCAGACCGTTTTGGGGCTGGATGAGAATGCGGCAAACCGTATCGAGTTCAACGAAATTTCTCCCGCGGCAGTGCAGAACGCTTTGAAAAACCCGCGCAAAATAAATATTAACCTTGTAGACGCACAGCAGGCGAGGCGCGTGCTTGACAGGTTAGTCGGTTACAAGCTTTCACCGCTTCTCAATAAACGCATACAAAACGGACTGTCGGCGGGCAGAGTTCAGTCAGTCGCGCTCCGCCTTATCGTTGACAGAGAGAGGGAAATTCAGGCTTTCAAGCCCGACGGATATTGGGTTATGAACGCTCACTTGCAGGACGAAAAAGCAAGCTACGCTCCTTTTAAGGCGGTATTCCAGTGTAAAAAGAACGGTGAAACCATTCCCGCTGAAGTTGCCGAGGACATTGAACGAAAAGTAAGGGAAGGAAACTTCAGGGTTGCAAAAGTCAAAAAGGGCGTAACAAAACAGCACGCGCCTGCGCCTTTTACCACCTCGTCGCTCCAACAGGACGCTTCGAATAAGTTCGGAATGACCTCGCCCGAAACGATGCTCGTCGCTCAGCACCTCTACGAGGGTATGGATGTCGGCGGCGACCATATCGCGCTTATTACTTATATAAGGACGGACTCCGTGCGCGTTTCCAAGGAAGCGCAGGACGGCGCGCTCGACTTCATAAAAACCACTTACGGTGCCGAATATGTGCCGACTAAGCCCAATTTCTACGCTACGAAAAAGGGTGCGCAGGACGCTCACGAGGCTATCCGCCCCATCAATTTGAACGTCACCCCCGCAAGCGTGAAGAGCAGTCTTGACAGGAAGCACTACAATATCTACAAGCTTGTTTACGACAGGTTTATCGCCTCGCAGATGACGGAAGCGCAGTATAATTCTATGCAGATTGAAGCCGAAAGCGCGGGCTATACGTTCAAGGCGAACGGTAAGGCTCTGCTTTTTGCGGGATACACTGCGGCTTATCAGGATGCCGCCAAGGAAAAGGACGATGAGGAGGAAACCGCAAAGCTTCTTCCGCCTTTGAATGAAGGCGACTCTTTAAACCTTATCGATTTTATGAAAGAGCAGAAGTTCACTAAACCGCCCTACCGCTATACGGACGCGTCGCTTGTAAAGGCGATGGAAGAAAAGGGCATAGGCAGACCGTCGACTTACGCTTCGATAATTTCTGTGCTGAATAAAAGAAAGTACGTCGAAAAAGACGGAAAGTATATGGTTCCCACCGAAGTTGCGTATTCGATTACCGATATGCTTTTAAAGTACTTCACCGATATTATGGACGTCGGCTTCACCGCGCATATGGAGGACGAACTCGATAAAATCGAGGACGGCGGTTGCGATTGGCACAAGATTATAGCGGACTTCTACCCCGGTTTTGCCGAACAGCTTAAAACCGCTTCTACCGACGGCGACGAAGTTACCGACGTTATCTGCAACAAGTGCGGCGGGGCAATGATAAGAAGAATAGGCAAATACGGCAAGTATCTCGCCTGCTCGAACTACCCCAACTGCTCGAATATAATTTCCGAAAGCGACGTGGAAATTTCACCTATGCGTTGCCCTAAATGCGGCGCGAATATGGTTGTAAAAAGCGGCAAGTACGGAAAGTTCCTCGCTTGCCCGAATTACCCCGAATGCTCGTCGATATTGCCCATAGACGCAAAGCCGACCGAAGAAAAATGTACGGAATGCGGCTCTGATATGCTGTTGAAGCACGGAAAGTACGGCAAGTATTTAGAGTGCCCCAAGTGCTCGTCAAAGCGCCCGTACGTCAAAGAACCTGCAAAAGAGGGCGAAAAACAGGAGGGCGTATGCCCCGACTGTGGCAAGCCTATGCGCCGAATGAGCTCAAAATCGGGCAAAATCTACTTCGGCTGTACGGGCTACCCCGACTGCAAATTTTTAAGCTGGGACGTTCCCACCGGCGGCAAGTGCCCCAAGTGCGGCAAATATCTTATAAAGAAAGGCGGTAAAATCAAGTGCTCCGACAAGGGGTGCGACTACTTCGAGGACCTGCCCGAAAATGAAAGTTGAAGTAATAGGCGCAGGGCTTGCGGGCTGTGAAGCTGCGTATTATCTGGCTGAACACGGCGTCGAAGTTACTTTGTACGACATAAAACCCCGTTCGTTTACCCCCGCGCACAAGGACGGGAATTTCTGCGAACTCGTCTGCTCCAACTCCTTAAAAGGCAGCGACCCGTATTCCAACGCTTGCGGACTTTTAAAAGAAGAAATGCGTGTTTTAGGCTCCGTCACTATGGCGGCGGCGGAAGAAGCTCGGGTTCCAGCGGGCGGCGCGCTAGCCGTGGACAGAGAAAAATTTGCGGCGGCAGTAACCGAAAAAATCAAAGCGCATAGGAATGTGACGGTAGTTTGTAAAGAGGTCGAAACCGTGCCTAAGTCGTGGTGCATTGTTGCCACCGGGCCGTTGACCACGGACAAGCTTTCTTGCAGTATTTCAAGTATATGCGGGGGGCAATTGCACTTTTACGACGCTTCCGCCCCCATCATTTCGAGGGAAAGCATAGATTTCGACCGCGCCTTTTTCGGCGACAGATACGGCAAGGGCGGCGACGATTACGTCAATTGCCCGCTCACAAAAGAGGAGTACGGAACTTTCGTAACCGAGCTTTTGGCCGCCGAAAGAGTAATTTTGCACGACTTCGAAAAGCGGGAAATTTTCGAGGGCTGTATGCCCGTCGAGGTAATGGCTTCGCGCGGGTTAGAAAGTCTGAGATTTGCGAATTTCAAGCCCGTTGGGCTTAAAGATAAGGACGGTAACCGCTTTTACGCGGTGTTACAGCTCAGAAAAGAGAACGCGGACGGCACGGCTTACAACCTCGTCGGTTGTCAGACCAATTTGAAATGGGGCGAGCAGAAGCGGGTTTTCTCGCTTATCCCCGCTTTGAAAAACGCGGAGTATCTCCGTTACGGAGTAATGCACAGAAACACGTTCGTAAATTCGCCGACCTGTCTTAACCCCGACTTTTCGTTAAAAAGTAACCCCGAAGTCTTCTTCGCAGGTCAGATAACGGGCGTAGAGGGCTACGTTGAAAGCGCCGCGAGCGGGCTTTTAGCCGCAATACATATGTACGAAAAGTTACGGGGCCGCACCCCGCAAATCCCCGATAAGACAACCGTTTCGGGCGCGTTGTCGGCACATATATCGGGGGCAACCGAAAATTTTCAGCCTATGAACGCCAATTTCGGCATATTGAAACCCGCAGAAAAATTAATTAAAGACAAAAAACAAAGATATGCGTACCTCGCCGAAAGGGCGATAAAAAGCATAACTGAATATAAGGAGAAATTATGTCAGTAGAATTTCACGCAACGACAATCTGCGCCGTAAAAAAGGACGGCGAAACGGCTATCGCGGGTGACGGACAGGTCACTATGGGCGAAAGCGTTATATTCAAAAACACCGCGCAAAAAGTAAGAAGAATTTACGGTGGCAAAGTCATTTTGGGCTTTGCGGGCTCTGTTTCGGACGCGTTTTCATTGAGCGAGAAGTTCGAGGGTATGTTAAACAAGTTTTCGGGCAACCTTATGCGTTCTGCCGTCGAGCTTGCCGAACTTTGGCGCTCGGATAAAGCCGTAAGAAAGTTGGAAGCTTTAATGATTGTCGCCGATAAAGACACGCTTTTAATCGTTTCCGGTACGGGCGAGGTAATCGAGCCGGACGACGGCATCGCGGCGATAGGCAGCGGCGGCAACTACGCTTTGGCGGCTGCCCGCGCACTCTATCAGAACACAAACTATACCGCCGCGGAAATCGCAAAAAAATCGCTTAAAATCGCAAGCGAAATCTGCGTTTATACCAACGATAACATCAAGTGCGAAACAATTTAAAACTCATAATAAACGGCGCGATGTTTGTTGCACACCGCTTTACTGCCGGTTATTTACTTTTAGTAAACCCCCCTCGTAAATGCACGCGCGGCGTGTCTTGCTTGTTTCCCTGTGTTTTTAAAACTTAAACAATCTTAAATTTAAGGAGATTTTATGGATTTAACTCCCAAACAGATAGTACACGAACTTAATAAATACATCATAGGTCAGGACGACGCGAAAAAGGCTGTCGCTATAGCTTTAAGAAACCGTTACCGCCGCAGTCAGCTTTCCCCTGCGTTGCAGGACGAAATCACCCCCAAAAACATTATTATGAGGGGTCCTACCGGCGTCGGCAAAACCGAAATAGCAAGACGGCTTGCAAAGCTTGTAAAAGCGCCTTTCATCAAGGTTGAAGCGACTAAGTACACCGAGGTCGGCTACGTCGGCCGCGACGTCGAGTCGATGGTGCGTGACTTAGCGGAGTGCGCAATCCGCCTTGTAAAAGAGGAAAAGACGCAGGAAGTCAGCTTTAAAGCAACGGCGGTTGCAGAGCGCCGCATTGCAAAAGTGCTTGCCGAAATGAAAAAGGACGAGCGCGGCGAAACGGCAAAAGCTGTTTTCGAGGATAAACTTGTCGAAGATATTCACGCGGGCAAGTACGACAATACCCAAATAGAAATCGAAGTGGAGGACGTCCCGAAGCCGTTAGAGCTTTCTCCCGGAAGCGGCGCGGCGATAGATTTGGGTTCGATTTTCAGCGGAATGGGTATGCACAAGAAAAAGAAGCGCAAAATTTCCGTCAAAGAAGCCAAAAACCTTATCCTCGCCGAAGAAGCCGACAAGCTTATCGATAACGACGCTGTTAACGCCGAAGCCTTGCGCCGCGCCGAGAACGACGGAATTATCTTTATCGACGAAATCGACAAAATCGCAGGCAAGGGTAATCAGGGCGCGGACGTCTCGCGCGAGGGCGTTCAGCGCGACATTCTTCCTATCGTCGAGGGTTGTACTGTAATGACTAAGTACGGACCCATCAAAACCGACTATATTCTTTTTATTGCGGCAGGCGCGTTCCACGTTTCGAAAGTTGAGGACTTAATTCCCGAGCTTCAAGGCAGGTTCCCCATTCAGGTCGAGCTTAAAAGCCTGACTAAAGGCGACTTCGTAAACATCTTGACCCAGCCGCAGAACGCAATAACCACACAGTACTCGGCACTGCTTGCGGTGGACAATATCGACCTGCACTTCACCAAGGACGCAATCGAAAAAATCGCCGAAGTTTCCGAGGATATAAACAACACTTCCGAAGATATCGGCGCAAGGCGACTTCACACGGTTATGGAGTACCTTTTAGAGGATATCTCGTTCAACGCCGGCGGGAACGATTACCCCGTTATCCCCGTTGAAGTCAACGAAAAATATGTTGAAGAGCACCTTGAAAATATTATAAAGAACCGCGATTTAAAGAAGTACGTTTTGTAACTTCATATATTTACGGAGCACTGCTTTTCGTGTTCCGTGCCGCCTCGGTCGCGTGCGTCTGCGTACACACCCTTGGCGGTACTCACGCACTGTGCATTGTCCGCATCTCCAAGGTTAAGTCATAAAGATTAAACCCGTGTTATTAAGGTATATGTGGGGGTCAATTATGGAATACGCATTCATTGCGGTCGGCGTTATTATGGCAATAGCCGTTATTATAACGTTAATGAAAGTAGTTAAAGGTACGCGCTTGGGAACGGTAAATACGAATTCCGACGGCGACAAAGAAACAAGCCGCCTTTGCGAAACCTTGGGCGGGGAAGAGCTTTTCAATCTCGCAAACGGGCTTGTGGACGAAGACGGCGGAAAAAAGGACGTCGGTTTGTGGAAGAGCTTTATGAGCGCGGCGGCGAAAAAAAGCTGTGTTCCCGCTATGCGCGAATGGGGCAAGTACTGCAAATTCAGCAATAATAACGAAGCCGTTTTTTGGCTTGAACGCGCCGCGAACGCAGGCGACGCGCAGGCGGGCATAGAGCTCGGTAAAATTTATTATTACGGCGCGAATTACGGTAACCCCATAATTGAAAAGAACAGGGAGCTTGCCGCAAAATGGTTTAAGCAGTTTGCCGAAGCGGGTGACGCGGCGGCGCAGAAAGAGTACGGCGATTATCTGATGTGCGAGAAAAAGGACGATAAAGCCGCGCTCGAGTGGTACGAAAAGTCTGCCGAGCAAGGTTTTGCGGAAGCCGTCAACGAAATTGCCGACAATTACTATTACAACGAAGAACCCGAAAAAGCTTTGGAAAATTACTTAAAAGCAGCCAAGCTAGGTTCTTCCGACGCGGAACATTCGCTTGGCGAATATTACAGCGACCTCGACGAGCCCGACTATAAAGAAGCGTTCGGCTGGTACTTAAAAGCGGCTGAGCACGGCGATACTATCGCGATGTGTCGGGTCGGGGAAATGTATTTAGAGGGCAAGGGGGTTTTAAAGGACTGTTCCGCCGCAGTGGAGTGGTTCGAAAAAGCCGCAGCAGACCATTCGGTTCGCTCTATTTATATGCTGGGTAAGTGTTATGCGGAGGGGTTAGGCGTCGAGCCGAACATTTCGAAAGCAATAGAGCTTATAACCGACGCCGCCGACTACGACGCCGAAGCGCAGTATGAAATGGGTATGCGCTGTCTGGAAGGCAACGGAGTTAAAAAAGATATAGGCAAAGCCGTAAAATACCTTGAAAAATCGGGGAACGGACGTTATCACAACAACGCCGCCGCAAATTATAAACTCGGCGAACTTTATTACGAAGGTAAGCTTGTAAAAAAGGACGACGAGCTTGCGAAAAAGTATTGGTATATGTCTGCGGGTTGCGGCAATCAGGACGCGATAGAGTGTCTTAAAATCTACTTTGGCGAAACCGTCGAGGAAGAAGAGGAAGAATGATATGATTCCTACGATAATTATCGTTTCCGTTGTGGCGGTCGGTATCGTTTTGTTCTTCGTGATACAGGCGCGCGTAACGGCGGGCAAAAAGGAAAAACTTTCGCCTGAAGCAAAAACGCTGAACAAAAAGGCGGCAAAGCTTCACGGGCTCGCCAAAAAAGGCGACGGAGAAGCCGCGTTCAACCTGTATCTTATGGGTAAAGAAAACCTAACGGTTAAGGGTTTTAAAGACAAGTATAAAGAATACTGGACGCATTTAGAGCGTGCGGCAAAGCGCGGCTATCCGCAGGCGCAGTACGAATACGGCTTATCAAAACTCTATTTAAACGGCGCGTTAGCCGTTCCCTATCTCGAAAAGGCGGCGGAAGCGGGAGTTATAAAAGCAAGTTTGGCGCTTGTCAGATTTTACGATACTCTGTCAATCGGCATAAAATACGATAATTTTACCTCTCCCGACAAAAAAACTTGCATAGAATTAAAGGCGAAGTGGCTTGAAGTCGCCGCGGAAGCGGGGGACGACGAAGCGCAGGCTTCACTCGGGTTCCTGCTTTTAAACGAACTTAAAGATACGCGCGGCGCGCTTTATTGGTTTGAAAAAGCCGCAGACAAAGAAAACAGCAGCGGTTTTTTAGGGGCGGCGCAAATTTACGAAAAGCGCGGCGGATACGAAAAAGCGTTGAAGTATTATACCTTGGCGGCAAAACAAGACTACACGTCCGCACAATATATGCTTGGCAAGTTTTATCTCGGCGACTATGCTTACGATAAAGAAAAGGCGCTGTTTTGGCTGAACAAGGCGGCGGAAAAAGGCGATATAGCCGCAACCCCCGCAATGGACTTTCTTGCGCAGGCTTACGAAAACGGTGAAATCGTCGAAGCCGACCCCGAAAAGGCGGCGCAATGGCGAAAAAGTATCGAAAAAGCGTTCGCAGATTTTCGTAAAAGAAACGACAAAATAGAGGCGAAAGCCGAAAAAGATTTACAGGACGGTTAGAATTATGATTAATATTCCCAAGGGCACGAAAGACGTCCTGCCCAACCAGTCTTACAAGTGGCAATATATAGAGGACGCCGCGCGTGAAGTGGCGCGCGCGTTCAACCTTAAAGAAGTGCGCACGCCCGTGTTCGAGCACACCGAGCTTTTTCAACGCGGCGTGGGTGAAACGACCGACGTAGTAAACAAAGAGATGTACACGTTCGAGGACAAGGGCGGAAGAAGTATAACATTGAAACCCGAGGGCACTGCGGGGGTCGCGAGAATGTTTATCGAAAACGGGCTTGCAAGCTCGCCTATGCCCGTCAAAACTTACTATATAACCCCCGCGTTCCGCTACGAAAGACCGCAGGCGGGCAGACTTCGCGAGTTTCACCAGTTTGGCATAGAAGTGTTCGGCTCACCCTCTCCCGAAACGGACGCGGAAGTGATTTTCGCCGCTTCGTCCTTTTTGGACAAGCTTAAAATAAAGGGAGTAAAACTCGAAATAAACTCGATTGGGTGCCGCATATGCCGCAACGAATACAATAAAGCGCTTAAAAATTACTTTGCGCCGCACCTCGATAAGATGTGCCCTAACTGCAATTCGAGGTTCGAAAAGAACCCTTTAAGGATACTCGACTGCAAGGAAGATGGCTGTAAAGAAATCGCAACAAACGCGCCCAAAATTACCGACTATCTTTGCGACGACTGTAAAAAGCACTTTGAAACGGTTAAGTCGCTTCTTGCCGCGCAAGGAGTAGAATATAGCGTTAATTCAAGCATAGTACGGGGTCTGGACTATTACTCCCGCACGGTTTTCGAGTTTGTTTCCACCCAAATCGGAGCTCAGGGTACGGTCTGCGGCGGCGGCAGGTACGACGGACTTATAGAACAGCTCGGCGGAAGCGCCCTGCCCGCAATCGGCTTTGCGGCGGGTATCGAAAGACTGCTTCTTTTAATGGAAAACACCGGGGTGCCTTTCCCCGAAGAAAATAAGCCGCTTATCTACCTTGCGGGTATGGACGAAAAAAGCAGGGCAGAATGTATCAAACTCGCTGCATATGTGCGGGGCAACGGCGCTTGCGCCGAGGTGGATCATATGCAAAGAAGCGTAAAAGCGCAGCTTAAATACGCCGACAAGATAGGCGCAAAGTTCGTGGCTGTCATCGGCGAAAGCGAGCTTTCCTCGCGCGTGTTAAACGTAAAGAAGATGTCCGACGGCACTTCCGCCGCGGTTAAATCCGACGAACTTTACTCATACTTAATTAAGGAGGATAAATAGTATGGAAAGAGTAGATATAAACCGTTTCGACGAACTTTTGAAAGAAAACGAGTCCGTTGTTTGCGATTTTTACACAACCTGGTGCGGACCTTGCAAGGTCTTAACGCCGATAATCGAGGAGCTGTCCAAATCGTATGCGGACAAAGCCCTGTTTATAAAAGTCGATATCGATTTATGCATAGAGCTTGCCGTGCGCTACAAAATCACGTCTATCCCGACGGTAATCGTCTTTAAAAACGGCGAGATTGCCGACAGAACGTTAGGTTACACCTCGCGGGAAGATATGGAAGAATTCCTGAACAAGAACCTTTAATCCGAAGAAATTAAAAAAGCCCCCAGCGGGCTTTTTTTGCGTTTTATTTGACTTTGTTATCAAATTGTTATATTTTATATATATAGCAATTTTGCGAGCTTGCTTATTAAAGTTAAATCGAAACGCAAAGTTTTAAGGAGAACAATGAAAAAGTTCAAAAAGATTTCGGCTGTCGCCGTGGCTATGGCAATGGGCTGTTCGGTTTTCGCGTTTACCGCTTGTAACCCCGCGGAAGATACGCCCCCCGTAAGCAATCTGCCCAAGGGAATACCCGCGCAGGCAATCGATTCGTCTTTCGTTTCCGCGATACAGGAAGAAAAGAACTACGTCACCTTAAATTTTACCAACAGTATAAGCGGCACCGAAAAGCATACCGAAACGACCAACGGCGTTGAAACGGGCTCCGATACAACCACCTATGAAATAAACTCGTCTGTAAACGGCAAAATCGACATTGAAAACGGCGACGCAGACCTCGCCGCAAAGTCCGAAGCTACTTACGAAAACGATAAAGGCAAAGACGTTTCCGAAGAGCTTTCGGAAAACAACTTCGTAAGTTACGCTTTCCTGCGCGACTGGAACGCATTCTTGTACGATACTCCCGACAATAAAGAAGTGACCGATTTTACGGACAAAGTGCTCGAATACGGCGGCTCTTTTAAAATAAATTGGGAAGATATTCTTTCGGGGTTCCTGCCTGCCTATGGCACAACGGTCATCAATGGTGCAACGGCCCTTGACGGCGCGGGTTCGGCAATGCTCCCCGATTTAAGCTTTCTTCCTCAGACGGGTGACTTAATTAAACTTTCGCTTGCGGGCGAAAATTGCGGCTTGGTTCAGCTTGCAGCGGCAGCCAATACAATTGTGTACGAAAACGGCGTATATTCAATCGACCTTATAAAAACGTTGAACACAGCTTTGACCGAAATAGGCTCGGTGATTTACGCGTTAAAAGGAACCAACACCGTCGGTGAAATTTTAAATAACGACATCATTAAAAAGTATTTTTCCATTTATACCAACGTAATTCCCGTTGAGGAAGCAAAGGCGGCGGTGGCAACGGGTATTGACGCGTTGTATGAAATCGAAGATATCAAGCCTTTAATGCCTTTCTTCAAGGACGACCTCGCGGCAGTCAAAAACGTTACCGCAAACGACACATATGATTATATAGTCGCTTTAATCAGCTCGGAAAACGTTTTGAATATCGCGAACAACATTGTAAGCATTGCTATGGAGTACGTCGGAAGAGCAACGCCTGCGGCAGAAATATCTTCGGGCTCGCAAGACGCGCTGTTTACGAAAACTTTCGATAAATATACCGTCAGTGAAATTTTGTCTACAGTGAACGCGCTATTGGGTTTGGAAACCCCCGTAACGCTTAACTTCCTTCAAACCGCATACAAGAATAATATCGTGCCCCTCTGCGACGGCGAAAAACTGTATATAAACCCCGAACTCAACGATTTAACGGTCATCACCGACCTGAACGTTGAGTACAAGGTCGAGGGCGGGAAACTCGCTTCCCAGAAATTCAACTACGCTTTCGAGAAGAACAGCTCTTTCGGCGGCGACTTCGGTTTCGGGTTTGACGACGAAAGCGTAACTACCTATATTTCAACTAAAACGACGGAAACACTGCAAGGTTGTTTCGAACTCGTTTACGAAACCTCCGCGCCCGCCCTTACCGATATAAGCGAAAACCTTGTACCCCGCACCGAAATGGTTTGGGACGAAGACGACTTAAAGCCGTTCAATGTTTACGACAGCCGTAACGATGTGCAGATAGAATACTTCGTAGGCGCGTGGGTTGAAAACGGCGAGTACGTAGGCGTCAAGGTTTACGACGCGGATAAAAACATAGTCAATTCCGGCAGCGGATACGTACCTTTTCTCGTAAGCGGTACAATGTATTACGTTTATGAAAACGGAAAGTATGAAGTATACGAATATTCTTACGTTGAAATCGAAGCGGGTAAAGACTACGACGCAGACAGCGTTGTATATCTTTCTTTATCCACTAAAGCAGTAGAAAAAGTTTCAACTGTAGCGCAGATTATTGCAGAGAACGCATAAATTAGAAAATAAAAACGGCGCACCCGCCGCAGGAGTAATTATGATTGATATTTCCCTTATCGCGCAAACCGACCCCGAGATAGCCGAGGCTTTAAAAGCCGAGCTTTCCCGCCAGCAGAACAATATCGAGCTTATCGCCAGCGAGAACTTCGTTTCCCCCGCAGTGCTCGCGGCGGCGGGCAGTCACCTAACCAATAAGTATGCAGAGGGCTACCCCGCACACCGCTATTACGGCGGTTGCCAGTGCGTGGACGTTGCCGAAGATTTGGCAAGAAACCGCTTAAAGGAGATTTTCGGTTGTGAATATTGCAACGTTCAGCCCCATTCGGGCGCAAGCGCGAACCTTGCGGTGCTGTTTGCAACCTGCCAACCTGGCGACACGGTTATGGGAATGAACCTTGCCCACGGCGGACACCTTTCACACGGCTCGCCCGTCAATATCTCAGGCAAGTACTTCAATATTGTGCCTTACGGCGTCAGCGAGGGCGAAGAAGTAATCGATTACGACGAAATGGAGCGCATAGCGGTAGAGTGCAAGCCCAAAGTCATAATTTCGGGCGCAAGCGCATACCCGCGCGTAATCGACTTCAAAAGAATACGCGAAATCTGCGACAAGGTCGGCGCTATAATGTTTGTGGACATCGCGCATATAGCCGGGCTGGTTGCGGCAGGGCTTCACCCCTCGCCCGTGCCTTACGCGGACTTTGTAACCACGACCACCCATAAAACACTGCGCGGACCCCGCGGCGGCGTCATTATGTGCAAAGAGCAGTGGGGTAAAGCGATTGATAAAGCCGTATTCCCCGGTATTCAGGGCGGACCGCTTATGCATATAATCGCGGCGAAAGCAGTCGCTTTTAAAGAAGCGCTTTCCCCCGAGTTCAAAGCTTACCAGACCCAAATCGTCAAAAACGCCGCGGCTATGGCGGACGAGTTCAAAAAACTCGGCGTAAAAATGGTATCGGGCGGCACCGACAATCATTTGATTCTTCTGAACCTCACCGATAAGAATATTACGGGCAAACTTTTAACCGAACTCTTAGACGAGGTGCATATTACCGTCAACAAGAACGCAATTCCTTTCGATACGCAAAAGCCTTTCGTCACTTCGGGTATAAGAATAGGCACCCCCGCAATGACCACGCGCGGAATGAAGGAAGAGGACGCCCGCACCGTCGCAAGACTTATCGCCAAGGTAATTGACGAAAGAGAGGGCGCTTTCGATTACGTCAACGCAGAAGTCAAAAAACTCTGCGAAAAATATCCCCTTTACAAAGATATTGTAAGATAAAAATCAAATAAGCCCGCCTTAAACGCACTTCCCATAGGGAATTAAAAAATTAAATTATTAAGAGTTTACTTTCAAGCAAGGACAAAAGCTCTCGAACGATATGTTCGAGAGCTTTTTACTACAAACCTTTTAGAAAGATAAATTGAAATTTATCGTTACTATGATAATTTGTTATTCAAGCACTGAATGTAT
>CAJTVA010000006.1 GCA_910579585.1 uncultured Christensenella sp. | reverse complement strand
CAGTACGCATTATTCAGCCCCTTTGATAAGGAGAGATTTATGCGTAAAAAACTTATTGCAACATTGGTCGCAGGTGCAGTTATGTCCACGGGTTTAATCGGCCTTACCGCTTGCGGCGGCGGGCACGACATCAACAAAGGCGAAGAAGTTTCCAAAGAAGATTGGGCAAAGGCGATAACCGCTACGGTTGAAGCTAAAAACTACACCGTCGACGCTTATCAGGAAATGGAATTAAAGTTGACCGGCAGTATTGAAGATTTGGGGGTTTCCGACCTCAACGTTTCGGCTACGACCAAGGGCGAGGGCAAAACTTATTACGATATCGATAACGGCAGTTATTACGGCAATTCCAGCGTTAAAGTAACTGTGTCGGGCGTTCCCGACGAATTGAAGGATGAAGACGAATTCAAGGCGCGCGACTATGTAATGGAACAGTATGGCGTCAAAGACGGCGATACGTATTACACTGCAATGTACGACGGCACCGAAGAAACCCCCGAATGGGAAGTAAGAGAGTATTCTTCTGCCGTCAGCGGCGGTATGGGCTACTTGTTTACCCAGACTTATTCTACCACGGAGGGCGGCACAGCTTCCACGTTGGACGAACTCTATGATGCGTTTACATATTCGGGCGGCGTATATACCGCAACCCTTTGGCAGTACAGCATAGAAATGAAAATTTCGGTTTCCGTTAAAGGCGGTTACGTTGTAGGTATTTCTTCCGAATATACCGAAGAAGAGGGTGACGAGAACTCCAAAATGTCCACCACGGCTAAAATGGTTTACAACTTTTCCGCATACTCCGGCACCACGGTTTCCGCGTCCGACGCGGCTAAGAAAGCCGTTGAAGATTACAAGGCTTCCAACAACTGATTAAACTAATAAAAACAATGCAGCTGCCCGCGCAAGCGTTCCGCTTGACTGAGTATCTTAATTGCATTACAGCAATTATTGCTTAGCGCAAGTCAAACGCACGTGGGCGGCTTTTTATGTTGAAAAAGTGATAACAAAAGCTTTATTAGGTGATTAAATCGGGCAATTTAAAAAATAACTTTACTTTTTATTTTGCTTTATGTTATGATAAGAAAGTAAAAGTGGTAGAGTATGGAAGAAAGAAAAATTTTGTATTCGGCAATACAGCCGACCAATAACCTTACTATAGGCAATTATATCGGGCCGATAAAGAACTGGATATCCTTGCAAAACGATTACAACTGCTTTTTTGCCGTTGCGAATATGCATGCAATAACCGTAAGGCAGGTTCCCGCGGAGCTCAGGCAGAAAACGCTCGAAGTCATTGCGCTGTATATCGCTTGCGGAGTGGACCCCGAAAAGTGCGTAATGTACGTTCAGTCGCACGTGCCCGCTCACGCCGAGCTTTGCTGGGTACTCAACACATTCACCTACGTCGGCGAAATGGAAAGAATGACCCAATTTAAGGATAAATCTTTGCGCCACGCGGAAAATATAAATATGGGGCTGATGGATTACCCCGTTTTAATGGCGGCGGATATCCTTCTGTATCAGACCGATGTCGTACCCGTCGGGCTCGACCAAAGACAGCACGTCGAAATCGCGCGCGACATCGCGCAACGCTTCAACAACGCTTTTTCGCCCACGTTCAAAGTGCCCGAAGCGCTTTACGCGAAAATCGGCGCCAAAATCAACGACTTGCAGGACCCCGCAAAGAAAATGTCTAAGTCTGCGGAAAACCCCAACGGCTCGATATTTTTATCCGACGACAGAGATACGGTAATAAGAAAGTTCAAGCGCGCCGTAACGGACAGCGGCTCCGAAATAAAGTACGACCCCGAAACCAAGGCGGGTATAAGCAATCTTTTATCCATCTATTCTGCGTTTACGGGTAAGACTGTCGCGGAAGCCGAAGCCGACTTCGCGGGCAAGGGCTACGGCGATTTTAAGCTTGCCGTCGGCGAAACGGTTGCAGATAAGCTTTTTCCCATTCAAAAAGAACAGGCAAGACTGCTTGCGGACAAAGCTTATCTCGAGGGAGTGCTTCGCTCGGGTGCAGAACGCGCCGCCCGCGCCGCCAATAAAACTTTAAGCAAAGTCTACAAGAAAATCGGTTTTTATCAATTATAAAAACGCATATAAGCGTCGCAATACGTCGTTGCGCTGTGGCAACCCTCACTCACTTACGCAAAGTAAGCTCTTTCGGGTTTTTCTTGCGCGCCTTGTCTTGCTCGCTTCTCTGTGTTTTTATGTTTCGTTATTAAGTTAAATATTTATTATGTTTGGATATATCAACCCCGACTCGCCGTACCTTTTCAAAAAGGACGAAACATTATATAAAGCTTTATATTGCGGACTTTGCAAAAGCATAGGCGCGGGTTGCGGCCAGACGGCGCGTAGCGCGCTCACTTACGATATGGCTTTTACGTCGGCGCTCGTTCATAATATCCGCGGCGAGGACGTAATCATAGAAAGACGGCGATGCGCCATTCATTGGATACGTCGCCGCCCGATTGCCGCCGTCGATAATACCACGGTTGCGCTCGGTTGCGTTAACACCGTGCTTGCATACTACAAGCTCTGCGACGACAAAGCCGACGGCGATAAAAAGGGAGTTTTCCGCCATCTTTATAAACGCGGCTTTAAAAAAGCGGTAAAGCGCCACCCCGAAATAGGCGAAATCATCGCCCGCGAAACGGCGCGGCAGGCTGAGCTGGAACGGTCGGGTTGCTCGGTTATAGACGAAGCCGCGGACCCCACCGCTCAAATGATGCGCGATATATCTTCCTGCCTTTTGGGCGAATATTCCACGCCGCATACGCAAAAACTTTTTTATGCGCTCGGTAAATGGGTATATCTTGCCGACGCTTTGGACGACTACGACAAGGACGTTAAAAAAGGTCGCTACAACGCGCTTTACCGCGCTTCGGGTATAGCGTGCAAAAAGGAAGCCGTTCAAAAATTCGAAGCCGAGTGGAAGTTTATTTTCAACAGTCTTTTCGCCGATATGCGCGAAAGCCTGCAAAACATTAAATTTTATTTCAATCACGACCTGACGGACAATATTGTCCTGCGCGGCATACCTTTGAAAACGAGAAAGCTTTTCTATGGAAACACTTGCGGCTGCGGGCAGAGCGAAGGAGAGAATTATGAACAAAAAAAATCTTGAACTTTTCGGGCTTGAAGAGGGCGCGACGTTGCAGGAGATAAAAGCAGCGTACGAAACTTTGCGCGAAAAGTACCTCGAAGACAGATTTAAAGACGGAGAAACGGGCAACGAGGCGGCGAGAATGCTTACCAAAATCGACGTCGCTTACGCCGAGCTTGAAGCCGAACTGAAAGAAAATTCTTTTTCGGAGGACGGCGGTGACCTTTACGAAAAGGTCGAAAGCTACTTAAAGGACGGCAATATTGCCGAGGCGCAACGCGTTCTCGATACTTTCAACGAGCGCGGCGCAAGATGGCACTATTTGCAAAGCGTCGTATTCTACCGCAAAAGTTGGATAAACGAGAGCAAGAAGCAGCTTGAAATCGCCATTCAGCTCGAACCCGACAACGCAAAGTATAAAGAAACGTACAGAAAGCTGAACGAAAAAATCAGCAACGACGCACAGTCGGGCGCACAGGGTCAGGGCGCGGGGCAAAATCAGCAGAGTACTTATCAGGGTCAGACTATGGACAGCAACGCTTCGGGCGACCAGATGGGCGGAAATTTCTGCGCAAACTGCATAGAGTGTTGCTATCTCAATATGTGTCTTAACTGCCTTTGCAACGGCTGTTGCAGGTAAGTAATTCACAAAAATCTCGGCAATTTAAGCGTCTGCGATTTTTAGTGATTTTTAGGGGCTAGCCCCTCGTGCCGCAATTTTTAAGGGCACACACATATATAATTGCGGCACTTCACCCTATTGAGGCGAAAGGGTTCGCAAATTGGGTGCGCTAACCAAAAAGCGTGATTTTCGGTTGCGCCGTAAAATATTGAAATGGGGAAAAAGAGGAACGACAAGACATTCGAAATAGCTTTATCGGGCATATCTTGCGCGATTGCGGCGGGCGCGCTGGCGCTGGGCATACTCAGCGGCTGGTTGGTCGCAACGGGTTATCTTATAGGGATAATCGCGCTTATGTTGCCCTTATCTAAGCAGTTTTTCAAAGGCGGATTGCTTGCCTATCTCGGCACGGTAATTCTCGCCGTCGTCCTCGGTGCGGCTGTCAAGTTTTGGGACTTGGTGCCTTTTGCAATGTTTTTCGGGCTTCACCCGTTATTGAACGCCCTCCAAATCCGCTTCAAAGTTAACAGATGGCTCGCCTTGGCAATTAAAGCCGTTTGGTTTGACTGCACGTTGATTGCCGGTTACTTTTTAATTTACGTAATAGGCGGCGCGTCCCTGCCCGAGCCCGTTGAAGCCGTAATCACGGGCTGGCGGTTGTATGTCATAATCTTTACGGCGGGTTCGGTTCTGTTCTTTATCTACGACTACCTTATTTTCAAAATACAGATACTTGTCAACAAACTTGTTTTCAGAATTAAAAAATAATGGAAAAGAACGTTATATACAAAGGCGTCGTTTCGGGGCTCGGCACGGACGGCGAGGGAATAATAAAAATCGGCGGCACGACGGCGTTCGTGCCCTTTTGTCTTGTCGGGGAAGATGTTTCGTTCAAAGCCTTAAAGGTCAAGGGCAATATCGCCTACGGTAAGCTCGAAAACGTCGGAACCGCGGCATATTCGCGGGTCAATCCGCCCTGCCCCGTGTTTAAAAAGTGCGGCGGGTGCGATATTCAGCATATGAATTACGCGGCTCAGCTCGACTTCAAAAGGGAAGCCGTCGCCTCCGCTTTAAGAAAAATCGGCGGGCTGGACGTAAAAGTCGAAAAAACCGTGCCTTGCGACAGCGAATACCGCTACCGCAACAAGCTTGCCATGCCCATAGGCGAAAACCCGGCGGGCGAAACGGTATGCGGGTTCTATGCTCCGCACAGCCACAGGATAGTGGAAACCGACGATTGCCTTATTCAGTCCGAATGGGTCAAAAAAGTTATCGCCGCAGTCAAAAATTTTGCGAAAGCGCGGCATATTCGGGGGTATAACGAGGAAACCCGTACGGGCGTTCTCCGCCGCATAGTCGTACGGGAGATAGGCAAAAAGTTTATTTTCGCCCTTGTAGCGGCAGAAAATATCGATTGCGGCTATCTTATTTCCGAGCTTGAAAAAAACTTCGAAGATTTTACATTTTTATTGAACGTAAACCCGTCGCAGGGCAACGCGATTTTTTCGGAAGAGTGGCACATATGCCGCGGTTTAGGCTATTTCGAGGCGGAAAGCGGCGGAATAAAGTTCCGCGCTGGCGCGCAGACTTTCGTGCAGGTCAACGACGACGTGCGCGCAAAACTGTACTCTCGGGTACTCGAAGAAGCGGAAGAGGGCGCCGTCGCGCTCGACTTGTACAGCGGCGGCGGTATGCTTACGGCAATGCTCGCTAAAAAATGCGCGCTTTCCTACGGAGTAGAAATCGTCGAAGAAGCTTCGCACTGTGCTGACGAACTTAAAGAAGCCAACGGCTTGGCGGGCAAAATGTTCAATATCTGCGGTGCGGTCGAGAACGAAATCGAAAAGGTTTTCGCGCTGACTGCGGGCAAAAATAAAATTATCGTCTGCGACCCGCCAAGAAAAGGAATGGAGCGCAGCGTCGTCAAAGCCGCGGCGCGCTCGGGCGCAGACAAAATAATTTTAATAAGCTGCAACCCCGCGACCCTCGCGCGCGACTTGGGGCTTTTAACGGGCACGTTAAAAGAAGAGGGCGCAACCCTTGTAAAAAACCCCGCCCCCGAAAGCGACTTTGAAATCGCCTCGGTAACTCCCTTCGATATGTTTCCCCAAACCAAATGGTGCGAGACGCTGGTTGTTCTTTCCCACAAAAAACCCGACGGACATATCAACATAAAGGTTGAGTTCGGCGAAGAGGAAGGGCAAGTATCTTTGAAAGAAGTTGCCAAACGTGCCGAAGAACGCAAGCCGAAAGAAAAAGTAACCTATAAGAAAATGCAAGACTATATCGAGCAAACTTACGGCTTCAAAGTCCACACGGCGTACATAGCCGAAGTCAAGCGTGATTTAGGCTTGCCTATGTACGACGCCCCAAACGCCGTCGAAGAATTAAAACACCCTCGTCCGCATCCCACACCGAAAATGGTGGAAGCGATAAAGGAAACATTAAAACATTTTGAGATATTGTATAATTGATGAAGAGGATACAAATATCGACGGTTTGCGCCACGTTATTTTTAAGCCCGAAGCCACCGATAATAAATCCGAGTAGAGGACATGGAAATTTTAGGAATTATATTTTTTGCGATATTCAAGCGGGGAGCAGTCGGCGTATTTCCGGAAAGCGCGGGAAAAGTGGCTCTGCGAAGAAAAACCGAGATAAGCACTGATTGCGGTCAACGTTTTGTCGGTATAACGGAGAAGTCTTTTGGCTTCGTCCGTTTTTTCTTTTAACACGAAATCGGTAAGCGTCATCCCCGTTTCTTCCTTGAATTTTACGGACAAGCGCGTACGGCTCAAAAACATAGCGTTCGCCAACGCTTCGATGTCGACGGGTTCGGAAAGATGGTGTTGAACGTAATTACTTATCTCTATAACTAACTTCGACGGGGATTTTCCGAGCCGAAGTTTTTCAACGCGCTCGGTATAATCGAGAACCATATGATATTGCAAATTTGCTATTTGTCCCACGTTATTTAAAAGCTCGCATTTTTGTATATACGCATCGGAAAGAGTCAGCGCGTCTTCAACGTCCATTCCTCCGCGTATTGCCGCCCGAGAGATAAGGGTGGTTGTTACAATGAACGTGTTTTTCAATTGTCGCATTTGCTCGGTGGCGAGAATTCCCGCGCGCACGGCGGGGGCGTTCGCAATCCATTCGCGGAGCGCCGCAGTATCGCCTTTGCGGACGATATTGACGAGCATTTGTTCGAGAGTTATGGTGTTGTGGACGGCTTGAGCGGATTGAATTATTGCAATATCGGAATTGAAATTCTGATTGGCTCTGTCGGATTCTATAATCTCTTTAAGTTTTTGCTGTTCCGCGTCATATATTTTTATCTTTTCCAAAGAAAGTTTTTCGTCGTTCATCACGTAATTCATGGTGCATAAAATTTGCAATATGCTGTCAAGCGGCATAGCGACGATGCTTTTCATCCCCGCGGCAAATTCATTGACCTCATCTGATGGAACGTCGCACTTAAACGCCAATTCTTTTATGTCTTGATCGTTCATAGTCCCTTGACGTGAAGGTCCGATAACTAATTTATATGGCGGACAATTAACAATTCCGTAATAGTTAAAATACGGTGTAATGAAATAACCGACATGGTCGGTTATCGATAAGATATCCGAAAGATATGGTGTTATTGGATCTTTAGGCAGACTGACAAGCGAGTGATAAAACACTTGCTTGTCATTTTTATATGTCCTTACAGGAATTCCCGCAAGATTGCCTATAATTGCGCAAAGGTAATTATAATCAAGATTTTTCATATATTCTCCAAAAGTTAGAACTATTATAACTTATTCAGAACAATTATGCAAGAAGTTTAATATGCTATTTGTTATAATTTATACACAAAATGAAAGGGAGTATCATTTCTATGGATATTCAGAGATTATTGAGAGAGCTGACGGTAGAAGAAAAAGCGGCTTTGGTTGCGGGCGTTGACTTTATGTACACAAACCCCGTGCCGAGGCTTTCAATACCTTCCGTTCGCATGTCTGACGGTCCGCACGGACTTCGCGTGCAGTCGGAGGGTGGGGATAACGGCGTTGCGGGTAGCGAACCTGCGACGTGCTTTCCCACGGCGGTTGCAACGGCTTCGAGCTGGAATCCCGAAAATACTTATAAAATGGGCGTTGCAATCGGGGAAGAATGTGCGCATTACGGCGTAAACGTCCTGCTCGGTCCGGGAACGAATATTAAACGCAATCCCTTGGCGGGGCGTAATTTCGAGTATTTTTCAGAAGATCCGTTACTTGCGGGTAAAATGGCGGCGGCGGAAGTAAAGGGCGTTCAGGAAAACGGTACGGGCGTTTCGGTAAAACACTTTGCGCTCAACAACAGCGAAAACTACCGCTTTATGGGCGATTCCGTTTGCGATATGCGGACAATACGCGAACTTTACTTAAAGCCCTTTGAAATCATCGTAAAGGAAAGTAAGCCGCAAACTTTAATGTGCGCGTACAACAAAATCAACGGAACGTATTGCTGTCAGAACAAGTGGCTTTTGACCGACGTCTTGCGCAAGGAATGGGGTTTCGACGGTTTGGTTATGACCGATTGGGGCGCAACGCACGACAGGCTTGAAATGATACGCGCGGGACTCGATTTGGAAATGCCGGGCGACACCAATATTTGCCGTAAGTGGATAATAGACGGAGTAGCGGACGGAACGCTGAAAACAGAAGATTTGGATAAGGCGGTAGAGAACGTGTTGCGCCTTGTCGAAAAGCACGAAAACAACAAAAAGCGTGAAGCCGACTTTGCGGCGCACAATGCGCTTGCCGCAGAGATAGCCGCCGATTGCGCAGTGCTTCTCAAAAACGACGGGGTGTTGCCGCTTGCAAAGGACGGAAGTTACCTTGTAGCGGGAGAACTTTTTGAAAAGCCGCGCTATCAGGGTTCGGGCAGTTCTATGATAAACCCGACGTTCCTTTCCACGCCCAAGACTGCGTTTGACGAGAAGAAAGTTAATTATAAGTACGCCAAAGGTTACAAGGAAAATCAGCTTGCGCCCGACGAAAAACTTATAAAAGAAGCGGTTGCGCTTGCAAGCGGATATGAGAAAATATTGGTGTTTGCGGGGCTTACAGATTACGTTGAAAGCGAGGGCGCGGACAGAGAAAATATGCGTTTGCCCGAAAACCAGCTTGCACTCATTGACGCGCTTACAAAGACGGATAAAAAGATTATCGTCATTCTCTACGGCGGTTCGCCCGTAGAATTACCGTTTGCCGATAACGTGAGCGCAATACTCAATATGTACTTGCCGGGGCAGAACGGCGGAACGGCAATGGCGCAGCTTGTATTCGGAGATAAGACGCCTTGCGGCAAACTTGCCGAAACGTGGGCGATAAGTTACGACGACGTACCGTTCGGTAAAGACTTCGGAAAGACAAGAAACGAGATATACAAAGAGAGCATATTCGTTGGCTATCGTTACTACCTTACCGCAGACAAAAAAGTGCGCTATCCGTTCGGTTACGGACTTTCTTATACGTCGTTCGATTATCGGGCGATAGAAACAAGCGAAACAGAAACGGAAATAAATGTGTCCTGCGAGGTCGTAAACAAAGGCAAGTATGACGGCGCGGAAATCGTTCAGCTATATGTGAAAGCGCCGCGGGACGGGGTGTTCAAACCGCTTAAAGAACTGAAAGGCTTTACAAAGGTATACTTGAAAGCGGGGGAGAGTAAAAAAGTTACCATAACCGTCGAGAAAGACGATTTGCGGTATTGGAACGTAAAGGGAAACCGCTTTATATTGCAGGGCGGCGAATACGACTTTGAATTATGTTCCGATTGCCAAACCTTGAAATTAAATAAAGCTATTACGCTGAAAGGAGAGGAAGGGGTAAATCCCTATACGGAAGCGGTAAATAAGGCATATTGCGGGGACAATTTACAAATAACCGACGAAATATTCGAGCAGATGTCGGGACTGAAAATACCTTCGTTACCGCCCCAAAAGCCGATACATTTGGAAAGCCGATTTACCGATTTGCGGCAGACGGTTATGGGAAGAATTCTGTTCAACTCCGTTCTGTCGGTTGCCAAAAAGGATATGAAAAAGGCGAAGAAACTTCCAGAAGGAGCGGAACGCGACAATAAAATAAAGGGCGCAATGTTTTTAAAACGCATACTCGAAAGTAATTCGATTATCACGATGTCGATGTCTGCGGGTAAGAGTTGCCCGTACAACTTTGCAACGGGCTTTGTAAATCTTGCAAACGGGCATTTAATCAAGGGTATAAAGTGCTTCTGCACAAAAATAAAAGCATCGGCTTTGCCGAAGGATAAGGAGGATAAATAAATGGAAAAAGGTAAACTGTTAAGCGGAAGAATTTTCAATAGTAAAGTCCATTCCAAAAACGTTGAGGGAAAAGAGAAGTGGCTCGGCTATCTTCTCGGTCCTTGCGGGGCGCTTCTTTTAAACGCCGTACTCGCTACATATCTGAACGTCTTTTACACCGACGTTTTGAAACTTACCACCGTGTGGGGCGGACTGTTCCTTGTTGTATTTCCGCTTGTGTCGAAAGTGATCGACGCAGTAACAAACGTAGTTATGGGTTACATAATAGACCGCACCAAAACGAAGCAAGGGAAAGCGCGTCCGTGGCTGCTCCTTTCCGCGCCGCTCTTGTTTGTTACGGGATTACTTTTGTTTTTAGTCCCGAGCGGCAATCAGACTTTGCAGATTATATGGGTAATGATTTCATATAATTTGTTTTACTCGTTTGCATTCACTATCTACAATATGAGTCACAACTTAATGTGTCCGCTTTCAACCCGTAACACCGTTCAGCGTGGCGGGCTTTCGGTATTCAACCAAATCTCCACGATAATGATGAGCGGAATTTTGGTTGCTCTCGTATTCCCCATGGCTATTATGCCTATGCTTGGTGTGGATAAATCGCTCTGGATTATCGTTATGGGCGTTCTTGCGGGCTTGGCTTTGCCCTTGACTCTTCTCGAATACTACTTCACGAAAGAGCGCGTAACGGAAGAACAGGCGGCGGCAGGCGAAAAGAAGATACCGTTCTTGACCCAGCTTAAAATAGTTCTTACCGATAAATATATGTTAGTAATGTTTGTTTACTTCCTCATATATACTTTCGCTTCATCACTTAAAAATATGGGGCTTGTCTATTATTGCAATTACGTTTTGGGAACGTATAACGACGGAATTACGCAGATGCTTGTGTCCGTTATCGGCGGTATTCCCATGGGTATCGGTGTGTTTGCAGTGTGGCCGCTTGCCAAAAAATTCGGTAAGCGCAACGTAACGCTTATCGGATTTCTTCTTTACGCATTGGGCAGCGCGATTTGCTGGATGATGCCTACTAATTTATATATAGTGCTTGTTGGGCAGTTTATAAAAAATATCGGCGGGCTTCCCTGCGCTTACGTGTTTATGGCTCTTTTTGCCGACGGGCTTGACCATATAGAATGGAAGAGCGGTATACGTTGCGACGGTACGGCAATGTCCGTCTATAACATCATTGCGGTTGCGATAGTCGGTGTGGCTACGTCCGTGTTCAACGCTATGATTTCGGGCGCGGGGTATGTCGCTCCCGAAATTGTTGACGGTGTTACGATTGCCGCAACCCAGTCGAAGGCGGTGCTTGACGTTATAACCTTCTCGTTCGTAGGTCTCGAAACGATAACGGGGGTAATTCTTGCGGGCTTGCTTGTATTCCTTTCGGTGGAAAAGACTATAACCCGTAAACAGACAATGATACGCGAAAGACAAAAAGCGGCAACCGAAGCACGCGGCGAAGAATGGGTCGCACCCGAAATTCAAGCGGAAATCGACGAAAAGAATTTCCTGGAAGAAAGCGAAAGAATTTTTGCCGAAGAACTCAAAGTGAAGTGCGGGAAAAAGGGCTTGGACTATGAAGCCGAACTCGAAAAGCATAATAAAGCGGTTGCGGAAAATCGCGCAAAGCAAGCTGAAAAGAAACGCCTTGCGGACGAAAAAGCGGCGGCTAAATTAAAGAAAGCCGAAGAAAAACGTGCGGCTAAACTTGCCAAGCTCACGCCCGAACAGCTCGCCGCCCGTGAAGAAAGAGCAAATAAGCGGCAAGAACGGGAGTCCGCGGCTTGGGCGGCAGAACTTGAAAAAGGCGAAACGTATTATAAAAAAATTCAAGCCGAACTTGCCGCAAGGCAAAAATAACGGAGTAGCGGAATGAAGGCAACAAATCTTAAATGCGAATATTTATATAATCCCGTAGGGATAGATATTCAAAGACCGCGTCTTTCGTGGAACTGCGAGGGCGGCGTAAAACAGTCGGCGTACCGTATCATTGCAATGTCTGACGGCAAGGCTGTTTGGGATAGCGGTAAGGTGCGTTCGGACGGCATGCACGCCGAATACCCCCACACGCTTGTAAGCCGTCAAAGAGTAGAGTGGCGCGTTACGCTTTGGGACGAGAGCGATAAAGAGGGCGAAAGCTCGTCGGCGTTCTTCGAAACGGGACTGCTTAAACAAACCGATTTTACGGCGAAATGGATAAGCGGCAACTATTCCGTAAACAAGAAAAAACGCTATCCCGTCGATTGCTTCAAAAAGACCTTTACGGCAATATGCGTTCGGCGCGCGCGGCTTTACATTACGGCTTGCGGAATTTACGAGGCAAGGCTAAACGGCAAACGCGTGGGCGATTTTTACCTTGCGCCGGGGCATACCGATTATACAAAGCGTATTCAGTTGCAGACCTGCGACGTAACCGAACTTATAAACAGCGGCGCAAACGACTTGACGGTGGAGCTTGCCGACGGTTGGTACAGGGGAAGCTGCGGCGCGTGGGGAATTAAAAACCAATACGGTACGCAAACCAAACTCTACGCGCAGTTGGAACTAATCGGACAGGACGGAAAAATAACCACGGTGTGTTCGGACAGAACGTGGGCTTGGAGTAACGACGGCGCAATCCGCTTTGCGGACAACAAGGACGGCGAAGTGTTGGAAGCATACCGCACGCCGACTTATAGCGGTAAAGCAAAGGTTGTCAAGTGCAACGTGATTCCCACGGCTTCAAACAACGTATCCGTTACCGAACACGAAACGTTCAAGCCGAGGCTCATAAAAACGCCGAAGGGCGCAACCGTACTCGATTTTGGGCAGAACCTTACGGGATATATTAAGTTTTCGCTTAATGCGAAGAAAGGACAAAAGATAAAACTGCGTTTCGGGGAATTGCTCAATAAGGACGGCGAATTTACGCAAGTCAACATTCAATGCCGCAACAGGAAAGGCACGAAAGTAACGCCCTTGCAGCAAGTTATTTATACTTGCAAAGACGGCGCAAACGACTACAAAACCAAGTTTGCGATATTCGGCTTTCAGTACGTTTTAATCGAAACGGAAGTAGAATACAACCCCGAAGATTTCACGGCTGTTGCGGTTTATTCGGATATGCCCGAAACGCTGTCGTTCGACTGCTCGCACGAACTTATAAATAAGCTTGTGGAAAACACGCGTTGGTCGGCAAAGAACAACCACGCCGACGTCCCCACCGACTGCCCTACGAGAGAGCGGCACGGTTGGTCGGGCGACGCGCAAATCTTCGTCGGCACGGCAAGTTACTTTTTCGATTACGGGAGTATGGCGAAAAAGTATTTGCGGGATATGTACGATTGGCAGAAGAAAAACGGCAGACTTCCGCAGATAGCGCCCGCGGGCGGAGTGGACTTTTATATGGCTACGATGAACGGCTCTGTCGGTTGGTCGGACGCGGGCGTTATTATTCCTTATAAACTTTGGAAACAATACGGCGACAGATCAGTGCTTGAGAAATACTACGACGGTATGAAACGCTATGCAAAGTTTATGATAAAGCGTTGCGGAAAGAAAACCGTACTTTCAAAGCCTATTCACTTAAAGCATAAATACAGAAAATTTGCGGTCAATTACGGGCAGAGTTACGGCGAATGGGCAGAACCCGCCGACGTGTCCCCTATGAAATGGACGGATATGGTATTGCCGCACCCCGAAGTTTCCACCGCATATACAGCGTATGTAATGGAGCTTATGTGTAAGATTGCAACCGCGCTTAAAAGGACGGAAGATATTGCGCTTTATAGAAAGTACGCCGACGGCACGAAACAAGCGTACCGCGCGCTTCGCAAAACGAAGGATTATCCGCTCGACACCGACAGGCAGGCTATGCTCGTCCGTCCGCTGTATTTTAACCTTCTGAACAAAGAAGAAACGGAGTATTCTAAAAAGCGGCTTGTAAAGGCTCTTGAAAATTACGGTTGGAGAATAGGCACGGGCTTTTTGTCAACGCCGTTAATTCTATACGTTTTAACGGAAATAAATCCCGAATACGCCTATAAGCTGTTGGAAAACGAGCAAATGCCGGGGTGGCTTTATATGCCGAAAATGGGAGCTACGACAATTTGGGAAAGTTGGGAAGGCACGGAAGCGCAAGGCGGCGTTGCCTCGCTAAACCATTACAGCAAAGGCGCGGTCTGCGAGTGGCTGTTTGGAGTAATGTGCGGAATTAACGTTGCGGGCGAAAACCATTTTGTGATTAAGCCTGTACCGGGCGGAACGCTCACGCACGCAAAAGCAAGTTATCAAAGCATTTACGGGACGGTTGCAAGCGGTTGGGAAAAGACGGGTAAAAGATATAAGTTTACCGTAGAAATTCCCGCAAACTGCACGGCAGACGTCATCTTGCCCGACGGTAATAGACAAGTAGTCGGCGCGGGTAAATACGCATTTTAACTGCAAAAATATAGTGGTGTAAAAAGCTTAATGTGTTGTGGAATATGGAATATTACTTGGCAATAGATATAGGTGCGTCGAGCGGGCGGCATATCGTCGGTTGGCGTGAAAATAACGAAATAAAAACCGACGAGGTTTTTCGTTTCCCGAACGGCACGAAAAGGCAGAATAACTGTCTTGTGTGGGATACTGACAGTCTTTTCGAAAACGTTAAAAAAGGCATTAAAGCCGCAATAAAGAAGTACGGACAAATCAAATCTCTTGCGATTGACACTTGGGGTGTGGATTATGTGTTGGTAAACCGCATTCGCTCCCTGAGTCCGTGTTTTGCATATAGGGACAGTCGCGCGGAGACGGTTATAGACGAAGTCCACGGGAAGATGTCTTTCGAAGAGTTGTATCGCAGAACGGGCATACAGTTTCAACCGTTTAACACCGTCTATCAACTCTATGACGATATGAAGCGGGGTAGATTGGATAGGGCCAATGATTTTTTGATGATACCCGAATATCTCAACTACTTGCTTACGGGCGTGAAGATGCACGAATATACCAACGCGACGACGACGGGGCTGGTAAATGCAGAAACGAAAGAATACGACAAAGATATTTTATCTGCGTTAGGTCTGCCGACAAGGTTATTCGGTCAACTTTATCAGTCGGGAACGAGGGTCGGATTGTTATTGCCCGAAATCGCTTGGGCGGTCGGCGGTCAAACGGAAGTCGTTTTATGTGCAAGTCACGATACGGCGAGCGCAGTCGAAGGCATAGCTATGACCGGAAACAGTCCTTATATATCGAGCGGAACGTGGTCGCTGTTGGGCTTGAAAGTGCCGCAAGCTATTACGGACGAAAAGAGCCGAAGGGCGAACTACTCAAACGAGGGCGGCGTGGGTTACGTCAGATACCAAAAGAACATTATGGGTATGTGGGTCGTCAACCGTCTGCGCGGCGAGCTATGTCCCGACAAACCGTTCCAGCAGATAGTAGAGCAAGCACGGCAAAGCACGTTCAACGCTTACGTTGATGTCAACGACAATTCGTTCCTTGCGCCGAAAAGTATGAAAGAAGCGTTTGACGGCGCGCTCAAATGCAAGCCGCAATCAGAAGCGGATTATTTCCGTTGTGCGTATATAAGTCTTGCGCAGAGCTATAAACGGGCTTTGGAAGAATTAAAGGCAAACACGGGCGCGGAGTTTGATAAGCTGTATATAGTTGGCGGCGGCGCGAAGAACAAGTTTTTAAACCGCTTAACGGAAGAGATATGCAAAATTAAAGTAGTTGCGTTGCCGATAGAAGCAAGCGCGATAGGGAATATAAAAGCACAAATAAAAAGGAGCGAAGATAATGTATAATTCGGCAAAAGCGGAGTACGCAAAACACGGCGTGGATACGGAAAAGGCGATATCTAAACTAAAAGAAATACCTGTGTCAATCCACTGTTGGCAGGGCGACGACGTTGCGGGTCTGGACGGCGGCGGAGAATTAAGTGGCGGCATACAGACGACGGGTAACTACCCGGGCAGAGCGAGAAACTTCGAGGAATTGAAAGCGGATATAACAAAGGCGTTTTCAATGATGCCGGGCAAAAAGCGGTTGAACCTGCACGCAAGCTACGCGGTCGGCGCGGCGGCGGACAGGGATAAATACGAACCGCAACACTTTGCATCGTGGGTGAAGTTTGCCAAGGAGCTCGGGTTGGACGGAATAGACTTCAACCCCACCATGTTTTCGCATAAAAACGTAAAGGACGGGCTGACACTGTCCAGCCCCGACGAGAATATTCGTAAGTTTTGGGTAAATCATAGTATAGCGTGCTTACATATAGCGGAACACTTTGCGTCCGAGTTCGGCAAGCCATGCCTTGTTAATATCTGGATACCGGACGGATATAAGGACGTGCCCGCGGACAGACTCACGCCGAGACTGAGGTTAAAGAAGAGTCTGGACGAAATACTCGCCTGCGGTTACGCCAGAAGCAAAGTAATCGTCGCGGTTGAAAGCAAGGTGTTCGGAATAGGCGTTGAAAGCTACACGGTGGGCAGCAACGAGTTCTATCAGAACTACGCCGCAAAGAACAATATCTGCTGCCTTTTGGACAACGGACACTATCACCCCATGGAATACGTCTCGGATAAAATCCCCGCGCTTTTGGCTTTCTATGACAAGGTGGCGCTGCACGTGACGCGCGGCGTTCGGTGGGACAGCGACCACGTAGTATTGTTCGAGGACGAGCTGAAAGAGATAGCAAAGGAAATAGTAAGAAACGACGCGACGGATAAAGTGCTAATAGGTCTGGACTATTTCGACGCGAGTATAAACCGCCTGTCCGCGTGGGTGACGGGACAACGCGCAATGCAGAAGGCTCTTTTGTATGCACTGCTCACTAACCACGCTGAACTCAAAAAGTTACAGGACAAAGCGGAGTATACAACGCTTATGGTAAAGCAGGAAGAATACAAGACAATGCCCTTCGGCGCGGTATGGAAAGAATATCTGAAAAGAGAAGGGTTAAGCGAGGACTATTTAACCGATATAAAAGAATACGAAAAAGAGGTTTTGAGCAAGAGATGAAAGATATAATGACTGCGCCGTTCGTAAAGGAAATGTGCAAGACTACTGCAAATATGTACCGCTTGGGCTGGGACGAAAGAAACGGCGGGAACATAAGCTATCTGTTAAACGAAAAAGAAGTGACGGAATATATAGACTTAAACAAAGTAATCCGCACAATACCGTTAATGGGAGTGAACGAAGCGGAGTTCGACGTAAGTCCGCTATTGGGTAAAATCTTTATAGTGACGGGCACGGGCAAATACTTTAAGAATGTTGAGGACGACCCCGAAACAAATTTAGGGATAGTGCGCATAGCAAAGAACGGCGTAGAGCTTTTGTGGGGCTACAAGGACGGCGGACGTACAACAAGCGAACTGCCCGCGCATTTGATGTGCCATATGTCAAGACTTAAAGTCGACCCCGAGAACAGAGTAGTAATGCACTCCCACCCGACGCATACGCTTGCAATGAATTTCGTACACGAGCTGGACGAGAAGAAGTTCACGCATACGCTTTGGGAAATGTGCACGGAATGCATAGCGGTATTCCCCGACGGCGTGGGAATACTTCCGTGGATGCTTTGCGGGACGAACGGGATAGGCAAGGCAACCGCTAAGAAGATGGAGGAGTTCCGCCTTGTAATCTGGGCAATGCACGGCATATACGGCGCGGGTAAGACAATGGACGAAACGTTTGGACTTATAGAGACGGTTGAAAAGGCGGCGCAAATCTACATGCTTACGGCGCACTTACCCCGCGTAAACACCATTAAGGACGAGGATATGGTAAAGCTTGTAAAACTCTTCGGGCTAGATTACAGAAAAGATTTTTTGAATTTATGACATATCATATAGGAGCAAGCGCCGCCCGTGACGGGCGGCGCTTTAAACGTGCTTCAACTCTAATCAATATTTTTAATCTCTTTAACAATCGCAGAAATCAATGGCAAATACTTTTCGTCAATACCTGCAAGCTGAGACCATAATACTTCAAGTTGACTTAATTGTATGTTTCCGTAATCTACAAAAGCGCACCGACGACGCGGTATCGCTGTTCGGAGATAAAGAAGCGGGCGGGATATGCGTTCTCAAAGGGTACAAAGAATATTATTACGGTTATGACGGCAAGGCAGTGTATGTCGATTTGATTGACGAATTGCAAAGCAAATATCCTTTGACCGAGCCGCAAATAATAGGCGAGAGCGCACAAAAGGCATTTATAGGCTTGTTCGGGGCTATCTTGCGTATGCGCAATCTACTTTCGTCGTTCGACGATTTTGCGGGCAACGAAATTCTTTCCGAGCGCGAAATGCAGGATTATCAAGGACGATATAACGATTTGTACGACGAGTGGCGCAATCGCAGAAAGGAACACGAAAAGGAAGATATAACTGACGATATAGTTTTCGAAGTGGAGCTAATAAAACAAATCGAGATCAATATCGACTACATACTTTTGCTTGTAGAGAAATATCACGACGGACACAAATCGGATAAAGAATTGCTTATCACGATAAACAAGGCTGTCGATTCGAGTTTGGAATTGCGGAGCAAAAAGTCGCTTATACAAAACTTTATCGCCGGAATAAACGACGTGGACGACGTACTTTTGGAATGGAAAGAGTTTGTAGTAAAAAAGAAAGAGGAAGAGCTTGCGGCTATCATAGCGGAAGAAAAATTGAAGAACGACGAAACGCGAAAGTTTGTGGAGTATTCTTTCCGCGACGGCGTAATGAAAACGACGGGGACGGATATAGACAAAATAATGCCGCCTATGTCGAGATTCGGTGGCGGACGCGAAAAGAAGAAAGAGAGCATCATACAAAGATTACTCGCGTTCTTCGAGCGGTTTTTCGGGATAGGATAAACGATTTTTACGAGAAAGGAATAATTACGGCGTTTTATTCGCTTGATATGTAGAGCCTATAATACAACTGAATAGCAACGGTAGAGGAAAGTTTGTAAAATCGGACTTTCCTTTTTTGCACAAAAAATTTTGCAAAGACCGTCAACTTTTGTGTGTTTCAACCGCTTTATAGTAGTGGGGTAAATATTTTCGAGATAAGTGTGCTTGGATAAGAGAAGGGAATTTTTCATCAGACCCCGAACTTTTCAAAACTTGTGTCCTTGTTAATATGGAGGGGTATGAAAAAAGTTTTTCAAAATTCCCTGTAAGTAGGGGTGAAATTTAGTGTTAGTAAGTGGAAGGCAATTAAACTATGCCGCAAAGGAGGTGGTGCGTATGCGCTATTAACAAGATTTGCAAGCGGTCTTAAAATGCTTGCGACAAATAAAAAAATAACGGAGGAACAATGGAACAAAAACAATTAAAGCAATTCACTTTCTATGATTTGTATTGGGACTTAATGCGGCAATCGGGCGACGCTTCGGCGGGAAGGTTGGTGAGGAATATTTGTCTGTATATGTTCACAAGCGAAACCGTAACCGAGCCACAGGACGATAGGGAAAACTTCTTTTGGAGCAATATCGTGGACTTGTTGGAAGAAGATAAACAAATCGAAATGAGCGGCAAAAAATCGAAAAATCTCAACAGTAAGATGCGGCACTTTACGTTCGTGGATACTTATTACAAGGCAATCAAACTTATGACCGAAGCGGAGAGCGGACAGTACGTTAAAGCTATATGCGAGTATATGTTCAACGGCACGGAAAGGAAATTGAAATCGCCCGTAGACGCATACTTCGCACTTGCCAAACGGAAATTGGAACTGTCGCGCAAACGTAAAACAATCGGCTCGATAGGCGGTAAGCAAGAGCGCATAAAGGTAACGGACGAGCAAGTGGAAACGGCTACGAAAACGGAATGCGGCGTGTCTTTTGAAGAATTTATGAGTATGCACCCGAACGTGCAAAACGATTTGTATGCTTCGCGGCAACACCTACTCAAAGGCATAGATTGGGCGTGGTTGGATATCGGTATGGACAGACAGCCGCGATGGAAAAGGTGTAACAGCTTGTATCAGCTTTTAACCCACTACAAGGAAATCGTAAAAGATGTGTAGACGGAGCAAAAGCGGAAGCAAATAGGGAGCAATATAAGGCAAAAAGGAAGCAGGCTAAGGTTTTACAGTTTTAAGACTGTAAAACATATCGCCGCAAGCGGCGATAATATGTGGGATACCCACCATATTGTATTCCATAAAAATATTTCAAAAAAAGATTTTTACGGAATAGGAAGCGGAACGAAGCGAGAATAGCCGTTTGCGAAGGCGAACGGCTGAAAGCATAGTTTGCGCTGACGAGGATACCCACCTTAGCGCGGCTACGCCGCAAAGAAATTACGACCACGGGAGGAACGAAAACAATAGGAACACAACCGGTAATATTCGATATAGCCTACACACCGTATAGACTGCCCAAAAATGCAACGGCAGACGAGAGAGCCAAACACGAAAAGCAACGTGCTTTCTACGATATGTCCGGCGCGGACAATATCTACAAGTACATAACGACGGAAGGTAAGATATACGGCGAGGAGGCGAAGAAATTTACAATGCTCGAATACTTGCAAAAGAGTACGGGAGTATTCAACCAAGACGGTATGCTCACGAAAGAACAAGTAAAAGAAATGAAGCGGCGAGCGCAAACGGGCGAAAAGAATATTTGGCACGGGTTTATCTCATTCAATAAAGAAAACTCGGAAAAGATAGACGATCCCGAAAAGTGTATCGCGCTCATAAAACAAACCTTCGGGCAATTTTTTAAGGACGTGGGCTTCAAACCCGACAATATGGACTTATTGTGCGCATTGCATTTAGACCGTCCAGAACACTTGCATATTCATTACGTCTTTTGGGAGAAAGAGCCGAAAGTAAAGAATCAACGAGCGGCAGGGTATAAGTACCGAGCGAAAGGCAAAATACCGCTTGACGTAATAGACAAAATGACCGAGCGATTGAACGCCTATACAATCGACGACGACTTTGCAAGGAAACGGAAAAAGGTAATTGAAGAACTCACCCGAACGAGCAATGAATACGACGTCGCACATCTGAACGATAGGCTACGCCGATGGCTGAAAGAGCTTGCGGACGAACTGCCCAAAGACAAACCGTTATGGTATGGAAGCAAAGAGATAGCCGAGCATCGTCCGAAGATAGATTTAGTCGCGGAGTGGCTCATTGATCTGGACGATAAAACACGCGAAGACGACCACGCTTTCCGTAAAGAGCTTCGTGAGAAAGAACAAAAGTTGAAAGGTATAATGGGCAACTACTATAAATCGCGTCTTACAACGGAAAGGCTGTTTATGGAGCGCATACCAAACAAGGCAGACGAGGACGGAGTAAAGAGTATCCATACCATAGAAAGATTGGAGTGGGACTACCGTAGGCGACTCGGCAATATCGTTCTCAAAAAGGTACGCGAGATACAAAGGGAAACGTATAAACGTAATCCACAAAGGAAGTATAAGACGAACGATAAAAACCTAAAACGTCGGCTTGCAATCTCATCACGGAAAGTGCGCGGTATCATGGACGGACTATTCGGCTCGGTAGCGGAATTATTCTCGTCCGAAACGACAACTTACCATAACAGGCTACGCGAGATTGAAGAAGAAATGCAAGAGGAGTACGAAAAGGAAAATCGTCCACAGGAAGAACAACCGAAGTCGACAAACAACAATTGGAATTGGGGGAAGTAATATGTAAAAAATAAGCCAAAGTCGTATTAACATCAGATAAACGCTTGACTCCAAAAGCCAAAAGTGATAAGATATAGTAAATCGTATAAATACGACTAATATATTTCACGGAGGTTGGGTTATGGAAAACAGCAGAAAGGTAAAAGACAAGCGTTACGAGGATAAACACAAAGAAGAAAGAAAAGCCAAATGTATGATTTGGGGAACGAGCATGCCGAGAGAGAAAGCCGAGAAAATTAACGAATTTTTGAAAAGATACGGCTACACAAAGGTAGAGCTAATACAAGCGGGATATGAAGAATTATTAGCCCGACACGACACCGACTTTGCAAAGTTAAAGGACGGGTATGACGATTTTTTCGGTTTTGAGGAAGTCGATAAAAAGAAAACCGAATAACTATTAAATCTTTTCGCAAAAGGAGGAAAACGCGATGGAAAGAGAACATAGTATTCAAAGCTATAAGGACGCGGAGTAATTCCGAGTTACCGTCCGAATAAGGATACTTGAACAAAGAGCAAGAAAATTACGATGCTTTTATTGATTTTATGGCACAGTTGATACAAAAATACGGCAACACAATTTTGAAAAATGAACAGCCGAAAACGGAGGACAATGATGAATAGAGAAGGAAAGAAATGCTTCTTGTATTCGAGAGTGAGTACGGAAATGCAAGTGGACGGTTATAGTTTGGAAGCGCAGAAAAGCGTTCTCAAAAAATTTGCTGAGCGTGAAGAAATGAAAATAGTTGAATATTACGAGGATGCAGGCAAATCAGGCAAGTCGATAGAGGGACGACCTGCTTTCAAGAAAATGCTTTCCGATATAGAAAGCGGACAAAGCGTGGACTATATTCTCGTTTATAAACTTTCACGCTTTGGAAGAAATGCGGCGGATATTCTAAATTCGTTGGAGTTAATTCAGACCTATGATGTGAACTTGATTTGCATTGAAGAAGGGATTGATTCATCGCAGACAAGTGGTAAGTTGCTCATATCCGTGTTGTCTGCCGTTGCAGAAATCGAAAGAGAGAACATTCTTGAACAGACTATGAACGGGCGCAGGGAAAAGGCTCGTCAAGGTTTGTGGAATGGTGGCCCCGCGCCGTATGGCTATACTCTGAAAGATAATAAACTTTACATAAACGAAGATGAGGCGGAGTTGGTCCGCCTCATCTATGATAAGTATGTAAACACTACAATAGGGTATTCAGGCATAGCTAAATATCTGAACTTGCAGGGGATAAAAAAGGTTGTGCGCACGGACAGAATGATTGAAGAATGGAGTGCGCATTTCATAAATCTGATTTTAGAAAATCCCGTGTATTGCGGTAAAATCGCTTATGGCAGGAGGACGCTTGAAAAAGTAAAGGGTAAGAAGAACGAATATAAGCGAATAAACGCTACCGATTATATTACGGTTGACGGCTTACACGAATCGCTTGTAAGTGAAGAGATTTGGAATAAAGCGCAGGATAAACGGCAGGCAACGGGCCAGAAGTTTGCTTCAAAATACGGCAAGGACAGAACGCATTTATTGACGGGTTTATTAAAGTGTCCCGTGTGCGGAGGTCCTATGTATGCCAACCGCCATTGTTGGACGAAAAAGGACGGAACGTATAAAGAAGTAGGCTATTATGTTTGTGGACGAAACAAACACGATAGGGGAAAGTTCTGCGATTATAAGGCTGACTTAAAGAAGAGTGTAATCGAACCACTTGTGATAGAAGCCGTAAAGGAAATCGTAAGCGAAAAATATTTTGCTCAGGCGATTAAAGACAGAATCGGAAGTATCAGCAAAAATGACGATATCGACAAGGAAATAAAGAACTTTGAAAATAGGCTTAATGAGATTGAGCTGAATAAGGCAAGATTGGAAAAGGAAATAGATACGTTGCCTTTTGATACGAAGTTCCGTGAAAGAAAGTTGCACGATATGAATTTACGCCTTGACGGAATGTACGAAGCTATTGCCGAGATAGAAGAGCTGATTGCCGACGCAAATCTGCGTAAAAAGGCAATGGAAGAAGAGGCGATAACGTTGGAGAACATCTACAAAATTCTATTGAACTTTTCCGAGCTTTTTGATATAATAGAAGAGGACGAGCAGAAGAACCTTTTAACGTATTTGATAAAAGAAATTCAGCTCAACCCGCATTGGGAGAACAAATCGCCGTTAAAGTGGATAGAATTCAACTTTCCTATCTACCGCAACGGAGAAGAGGTCAGAAAAGTTTTGTGTGAAGAGAATCCCAATGTCGAAACACTCGTCGTCCTTTCCCGCAAAACAGCGAAGGAGGCAGGCATTGTATAATCCGCAGCTGAAAACTTTCATAGCCGTTGCCGAAAACGGCAGTTTTACAAAAGCGGCGGAAGTATTGTTTATTACGCCCACAGCGGTTATGAAGCAGATAAACTCTCTTGAAGAACGGCTTCGTATAATACTGTTTGAAAGAACTAACCACGGTTTACAACTTACTGAAGCGGGTAAAAGCTTTTTACAGGACGCGAAATATATTGCCGACTATTCGGAAAGAGCGGTCGAAAAGGCGAAAGCTATCGACGAAAAGCACAGACAGCAGTCGGTTCGCATCGGCACGTCAATAATGACGCCCGCGAAATTCCTTTTGAACACGTGGACGGAAATCCAAAAATTAAATCCTAATTTAAAAATCGAACTTATCCCGTTTGAAAATAACCAAATCAACACGGTTGAAATTCTTAAAAATCTCGGCAAACACATCGACGTGGTTGCGGGAATTTACGACGATAATTTCCTTTCCGAACGCGGTTGCAAAGCGGCGCATCTGTACGATAAAAGGCTTACTTTCGCAATACCCGTAACCCACCCGCTTTGCGAAAAGCCGGAAATTGCCGTTTCGGACTTAAAGGGCGAAAAGGTCCTGCTTATACATAAAAACTGGAACGTCTATATCGACGGGCTTAGAGAAGACCTCATCGCAAACGGCGTAACGGTAGAAGACTTCGACCTTTTCAATCTCGGCGCGTATAACAGGGCGGTGCAAGAAAACGTGCCCATAATCACCGTCGAGGGCTGGGAGGACGTCCATCCGCTCTTAAAAATTATCCCCGCCGACTGGAAATACCGTATCCCGTACGGAATTTTGTATTCGCCCACGCCGACTAAACGGATTAAGGACTTTATAAATATGCTTATAAAAATCAGTCAACCGTAAAGGAGAAATAAATGAATAAGGCCGAATATCAAAGCACAATCGTTTTCCCCGTGGGCGAGCCGAACGACGCTTACGCAAAGTATTTCAAGGGTCAAAGCTATCTCGCGCCCGTATCGAAAAATCAGGTTTATATCGACAACGTAACGTTCGAGCCTAGGTGCCGTAATAACTGGCATATCCATCACGCGACCAAGGGCGGCGGACAGATTCTTGTCTGCGTCGGCGGCGAGGGATACTATCAGGAATGGGGCAAACCCGCCGTTAAAATGAAAGCGGGCGACGTCGTAAATATCCCTGCCGAAGTAAAGCACTGGCACGGCGCGGGCAAAGATAAATGGTTTTCTCACCTCGCGGTAGAGGTTCCCGCCGAACACGGAAAAACCGAGTGGTGCGAACCCGTTTCCGATAAAGACTACGAAATCGCCGTAAAATAAAAATATAAGGGTAGGCAGTTAAACTGTCTACTCTTTTTGCATTTACCACAAGTTAATGCAATGAACAAACTTGCAATTCCCTTTCGGCGTTTCAGCTGTTATATTATTACCATAAAGAAATATTCGGAGGAAATGAAAATGGAATATGTAACTTTATCGAACGGGGTAAAAATGCCTCGGCTCGGATACGGAGTGTATCAGGTCGGAAAAGCCGAGTGCGAGAGGTGCGTTCTCGACGCGTTGAAAGTCGGGTACCGCCATCTGGATACGGCGCAGACCTACTTCAACGAAGAGGAAGTGGGCAACGCGATACAAAAATCGGGAATCCCCCGCGAAGAAATTTTCATTACCACAAAGGTCTGGGTAGAGCACTACGGCTACGAGCAAACGAAAAAATCCGTCTACGAATCTATGCGGAAATTACAGGTAGACTATATCGACCTGGTTTTGTTACATCAGCCGTTTTCGGACTATTACGGTGCTTGGCGCGCACTCGAAGATATGTACGCGGAGGGGAAAATCAAAGCGATAGGCATATCGAATTTCTATCCCGACAGAATGGTCGACCTTGCGAGCTTTGCAAGAATTAAACCTATGGTAAATCAGGTTGAAACGCACCCTTTCAACCAGCAGATTGAAGCACAGAAATGGATGGAAAAGTACGGTATCCAAATCGAAGCGTGGGCGCCGTTCGGCGAGGGCAGAGGCGGACTGTTCACAAATGAAACTATCGCTAAGATTGCCGCGAAATACAATAAGTCGGTTGCGCAGGTAATACTCCGCTGGGAGTTACAGCGCGGAATAGTGGTTATCCCGAAGTCGGTGCATATCGAAAGAATGGAAGAGAATTTCAACGTATTCGACTTTAAGCTGTCCGAAGAAGATATGGCTACGATGGCAACGCTCGATAAAAATCAAAGCTTGTTCTTCTCTCATACCGACCCCAATATGGTTGAGTGGTTCGTACAAATGGTAGAAGAGCGGCAGCGCAACCACGACCACGGCAAGGATAAAAAGAACAGGTGAAATTTATGAAAAAGAATATTTTGATTTTATCGGGAAGCCCCAGAAAGGGCGGCAATTCGGATACGCTTTGCAACGAATTTATGCGCGGCGCTTTGGAAGTCGGGCACTCGGTTGAAAAAATAAACGTTGCCGAAAAGAATATCGGCTATTGCAAAGCTTGCTATTATTGCCGTAAAAGCGGCGGCAAGTGCGTAATCGAAGACGATATGGCGGAAGTCCTTCAAAAAATGATTGAAGCCGACGTCATAGCCCTTGCAAGTCCCGTTTATTTCTATTCGTTAAACGCACGGCTTAAAGCCCTGATTGACCGCACCGTCGCGCGCTGGCTAGAAGTTCGCAACAAAGAATTTTATTACATAATGACCGCCGCCGACGGCACCGAAGCGGCAATGGAAACCACGCTAGCCTGCTTCCGCGGCTACGCCGAGTGCGTTGACGGCGCAACCGAGCGCGGCGTAATCTACGGCACGGGGGTTTACGAAAAAGGCGAAATAACTTCCAAGCCCGCCCTTTTTAAAGCTTACGAAATGGGCAAATCGGTCTAAATTTTACTCAAAATCATTCAAAGCACTCGCGGCCGAGCTTCAAGCCTAGCTTGAACCCGTACTCGAAGTGTGTAATTCCCTGTTCGGAATCCATTTCGTCGCGAAGCTCCATAATCTTATCAAAAAGTTCTTTCTGCTTGCCGGAAAGACTTTTTTGCATTTTCTTATAATTGTCGTAAAACTCCCTGAAAAATTCCCTGAATTCTTGACTTACCTTGTAGTCTTCAAGATAGTTTAAACAAATATGCCTCATTACAGAATCCATAATAAACCCCTGACTATATCAATTGATATAATAATTATACTCATTACATTTGATATAAGTCAAGCATTTTTATTACATTTGTGATAAATTTAATTTATGAAGAATTTGAACGAAAGACTTAAAGAAGTAAGGACGGAAAAAAACATATCGCAATCACGGCTTGCAAAGGATACGGGGCTTAGCCAAAGCGCGATTTCTTTTTGGGAAAGCGGAGATAGACTTCCCAGCATACAAGCAGTTATCATACTTGCAAAATACTACAATGTATCAGCCGACTACCTGCTCGGGTTGACCGATTAAGGAGAACTTTATGAAATACGATAACCCCATAATATTATCAGACTACTCAGACCCCGACGTGATACGCGTCGGCGACGATTTTTTTATGGTCGCGTCCAGCTTCAACCACGTGCCGGGCGTGCCAGTTCTGCACTCTAAAAACCTTGTGGAGTGGGAGCTTATAAATTACGTTCTGCCCGAGTTGCCGTTTTCAAAGTTTGACGAAGTCCAACACGGTCACGGCGCGTGGGCGCCCTCGCTACGCTACCACGGCGGCAAGTTTTACTGTCTTATCCCGTTCCCCGACGAGGGTATTTTCGTCGCCGAAACCGCCGACCCGTACGGCAAATGGTCTTGTCTTCGCCCGCTTCTTTCGGGCGCGGGGTACGAGGACCCCTGCCCCATCTGGGCGGACGGCAAGTGCTACGTCGTATTCGCGTTCGTTAAAAGCCGCATAGGCTTCAATTCCCGCCTTGCCGTTTTCGAAACCGACGAAGAACTGAAAGAGGTCAAGGGCGATTACAAAATTATATACGACGGACGTGACCTCGCTCCGAAGATAGAGGGCCCCAAGTTTTACCGCCGCGGCAAATATTTTTATATTCTCGCCCCCGCGGGCAGTGTTAAATCGGGCTGGCAGGTCGCTTTAAGAAGCGAAAATATTTACGGCCCTTACGAAACGAAAATCGTACTTATTCAGGGCGATTCGCCCGTAAACGGCCCCCATCAGGGCGCGCTAATCGACTTGGACGACAACGGCGAAGACTGGGCGTTTATGCATTTTCAGGATATGGGCGCGTACGGGCGCGTCGTGCACTTACAGCCCGCCGAATGGGTTGACGACTGGGTAATTTTAGGCAAGCACGACGGCGACGGACTTGCGGGAACGCCCGTTCTTTCGGGCGACTGCTCCGCGGGTATAGTCACGGGCGCAAGAATAAACCCCTGCGACGAGTTCGACGGCGACAAGCTTTCGCTTATCTGGCAAACCCCCGCGAACCGTAAAGAGGAGTGGTATTCGTTCAGACACGGGCTCAGGCTCAATTGTTGCAGGTACGAAAAACCCGCCCTCTCCGACCTGCCGCAGCTTTTTATGCAGAAAATAATTTATAAAAACTTTGACATTAACTGCAAGTGCCGCTTAAACCTTGTAAACGACGGCGACGAAGTAGGCTTCACCGTGTTCGGCAAAAGCTACGCGTACGTCTGCGTCGTCAGGCGCGACGGGCAGAATTTCCTCGAAATCCGCGAGGGGAAAATAGGCGGGGAAGAGGACGAAACTTTGGCAAAAAGCCAGCCGTACGACGAGGCGAGCGTAAACTTCAAAGTCACCGCTAAGTTCGAGCACCCCGACCGCCTCGTCTATAAATTTTCGTTCGGCGGAAGCGCGTTCACGCACAAATTTTACGCAGAGCGCGGAGTGTGGACGGGCGCTAAGCTCGGTATATTTGCGCGCGGCGCGGCGGGCGGCAAGGGATACGGCACGTTCAAACACTTCCGCGTGCGTGAGTTGCACCCGTAATTTCGCTTTACATTTATAAATTAAAGTATTACAATGTAGTGAATTTACTGGTCGGGAGGGTGAGTTATGACGGTAGCTAAACGAAAATATACGCTTTTCAGCGGTAAGGCGTTGCTGTTTTTAATCGCGCCCATAATTATAGAGTCGATTTTTTCAACCTCCTTGGGGCTTTTCGACTCTATGATGGTTTCCAGCATAGCCGACTATAACGAAGCGGGCGAAGTCGTCAAAAACGCATCGACCGCCGTTTCGAACGTCGACCAGATAAACAGCCTTATAATTCAGCTTTTTTCCGCGTTCGCGACGGGCGGGGCGATAATAACCTCGCAGTACCTCGGCGCGAACGATAAAGATTCCGCTAACAAGAGCGCGAAGCAGGTCCTCGTGCTCGTCTTTTTGGTATCGGTCGGGCTTGCGGGGCTGTGCCTTGCATTAAACTGGCCGCTTTTAAAGCTTTTCTACGGCGGCGCGCCCGAAAATACTTTCGACTATATGCAGCAGTATTTTTATCTGACGGCGGCGTCGTTCCCGTTCATAGGTCTTTTCAACGCGTGCGCCGCGCTTTTAAGGGCGCAGAGAAAGTCCGTGTTCACAATGGCGAGCGCGGGTATATCCTGCGCTTTGAACGTCGGCTTCAACGCGCTTTTTATTTACGCTCTGAACTTGCGCGTTATCGGCGCGGGTCTTGCAACGCTTATATGCCGCGGCGTGCCCGCCGTGTTTATGCTGTGCCTGCTGTGTAAAAAAAGCTATACCGTTCACGTAAAAATCTTCGAAAAATTCCGCTTTGAAAAAGCTATGGTCAAAAGAATTTTGCACCTCGCCATTCCCAGCGGTATCGAAGCCTGCCTTTTCCAGCTCGGCAAATTGATGACTTCTGTGTTTATAAACGTAAGCTTCTACACGCAGAACGGCACAAACGTTCAGGCGAACGCGAACTCTGTCGCTTCTAACATAAACAATATCGCTTCGGTCGTGGGAAGCGGAGTGGGCACTTCGGCGCTGACCGTCATCGGTCAGGCGGTGGGCTCGGGCGACGTCGGGCAGACGAAGTACTATATGAAGAAAATGTTTATCATATCTTACATAGCCAACGCCGTCACCGTCGCGATTATTATGGGTACGGCGCAGTGGCTGGTGCTTTTGTACGATTACCCCGACTCGACCCGCCAAATCGCCCTTAACTGCCTGTATCTGTGCCTTGCTTTCCAGTTTGTAACGTACCCGCTTTCGTTCACGACCCCCGCTATTTTAAAAGCGACGTCAGACGTAAAATACGTTATGTACGCGGCAATCTCGTCGATGATACTTATGCGCGTGGGCGTTTGCTTTGTTTTGACGACCGATATGTTGCCGTTTAAAATGGGCGCAATGGGCTTCTGGATAGCGATGTGCGCCGACTGGGTTTTAAGAAGCGTGCTGTTTATGTCAAGACTGCTTTCGGGCAGATGGAAAAAGTCCTCGGGTCTTTTAAAGACGGAGGAAGTCCCCGCCGCGGCAATCACCTTAGACGGCGCCCCTTCAGAGGCCGCTGTCGCCGCGCCCGCCGCGCCCGACTCCGTCGCCGAGCTTCCCGCAACCCCCGTGACCCCCGACGCACCCGAATCCAACTCCGCCGAGCCTGACCCCGATGCCCCCGAAACCAAGGAGGACGACGATGTTTATACAGATGTATAAAGAAAAGTATATGCGCTTCCCCGGCGGCAAGACGAAGGCCGCGACTTTCAGCTACGACGACGGGGTAAAAGCCGACCTGCGGCTTCTTGAAATTTTCAAAAAATACGGGGTAAAGGGCACGTTCAACCTCAATTCCGACCTCTTCGACTGCCAAAGCTGGCACAATAGAATGAACGAAGAAGAAACGGTCAAAGCCTTTAAATCGAGCGGGCAAGAGGTCGCCCTGCACGGCGCAAGACATATATTTTTAGACAAAGTGCCCCTGCCCGAAGCCGCCGACGAAATCGTTCGGAACAGGCGGTATTTAGAGAATATTATGGGGCGTACCGTGCGCGGAATGGCTTACGCGTACAAAGGTTATAACGACGAAATAGTCAAACTTTTAAAAATGATGGGGGTTGCGTACGCGCGCACGACCGAGCCGTCATATTCGTTTCAAATTCCCGAAGATTGGCTTCGTTTAAAGCCCACTTGCCACCATAAAGACCCGAAATTTGCAGGGCTTCTGGATAAATTTCTTACGGGTTCGCCCGCCGCCGAATTCAAGCACAGAGAGCCGTATTTACTGTATATATGGGGGCATAGCTACGAATTCGACGACGATAACAACTGGGAAATAATCGAAACCGCCTGTTCTCGGCTTGCTAAGGACAATGACGTCTGGCTCGCTACGGGTATAGAGATTTATAATTATGTCAAAGCGTATGAAAATTTAGTGTATTCAATGGACGGGGAAAGAGTGTTCAATCCCTCATATATGGGGGTCTTTGTGGAAATTCGCGGTAAAGTTTACGAAATCCCCGCAGGCGGAGAGGTCGTTTTCGAAAAATAAATTCGGGCGCGGGTATTGCAATTCGCCGCTTTCGGGTGTAGAATATTATCAGAATTATTACCTCCTTGTCATATCCGGCGCAGCCGAGGTGTCCGAGGGGGTAAAATTAGTACCTCTTGTCATACCGGGCGCAGTCGGGGTGTCTTAGGGGTAACTTCGGGGGAATAAATGATTTTAGACAAATTTTCGTTAAAGGGGAAGGTGGCGATAGTCACCGGCAGCAATACGGGGCTTGGGCAGGGCATCTCGAAAGCCTACGTTGAAGCGGGCGCAAAAGTAGTGGGGGTTTCCCGCCGCCCCAGCGACGAAACCGCGGCTATTTGCGGCAGTAACTTCTACAACGTTATCGCCGATTTAAGCGACAATTCCGCTATTCCCGCAATTATCGAAAAAACGCTTGAAAAATTCGGCAATATAGATATTCTCGTCAACAATGCAGGAGTCATTAAACGGCAGGACAGTCTTGAATTTTCCGAAGAGAACTGGGATAGCGTTTTAAACGTCAATTTAAAGACGGTTTTCTTCCTTACGCAGGCTGTCGCAAAGCAGTTTATCAAACAGGGCACGGGCGGCAAGATAATAAATATCGCGTCGATGCTGTCCTATCAGGGCGGAATACGCGTGCCGTCGTATACTGCGTCCAAGTCGGCGATAAAGGGGTTGACGATGACCCTTTCCAACGAGTGGGCGAAATACGGAATAAACGTCAACGCTATCGCGCCCGGTTATATGGCAACTAACAACACAGAACAGCTCCGTCAGGACGGGGAAAGAGGCGCGGACATACTTGCGCGTATCCCGGCAGGCAGGTGGGGCACGCCCGGAGATTTACAGGGTGCGGCTGTCTTTCTTGCCTCCGAAGCGGCGGACTATGTTAACGGGTTTACGTTGGCGGTTGACGGCGGCTGGCTCGGGCGGTGAGCCTCAAATCTACGGCGCACTGCTGTGTTGCGGCAATTTTTTCTAGGGTAAGCCGTTCCCTTAAAGGAACCTCGGCTTCGGTACGACACTTACGCAAGTAAGGCTTTCAGCCTTCGGTACGAAAGCTCCCCGTCGTAAAAAATCACCGTGCCTTGCATTGCACCGCATCTCTGAGGCTCAGACAGTCGGGGCGACTTACTCGCTTCTCCGCGTTTTGCTCGCTTCATTAATTAAAACTAAATATAATATAAGATAAGGGGAAATGATGAAATCAACTATTAAGCGCGTGCTTGCAGCGCTGATTGCAAGCGTTACGGTGCTGTCGTTCGCCGCTTGCGGCACGGACGGCGGCGATAACGGCGAATCGCAGACTCCGCCTTCGGGTACTGTCGGCGGCGACAACGGCGGCAACAACACAGGTAACACAGGCGGTAACACAGGCAACACAGGCGGGAATACGGGTGATACTACCGAGCCTCCCGCACCCGTAATTCCTACGGTGCCGACGGGCTCGGTCAAAATAACCGCGGCTCGCGGCGATTTAGAAGAAGCGTACGTTACCTGGGAAAAAGTAGACGGCGCAATGGGCTATAACGTCTACGTTAAAAACGAGGGCGAAAACGGCGGCTACGAAAAGCTCGACGCGCCCCTTGTTCGCGAATATAAAGACTTTTTCCGCGCCGACGCAGTCGGGTTGAAAGCGGGCACTTACGGCTTTAAGGTCGTGCCTTTGGGCGGCGCAGAGCTTGCCGAGGACGAGGGCAAAGCCGCAACCGCTTCGCAAATTACCGTTCTTCCGCACGAACGTTCGGGTTACGCCTTTGTCGGCGGCACGTCTTCGGGCGCGTATAACGAGGACGGCACCTTAAAAGAAAACGCCACGGTTCTTTACGTCACTAACGAAAATTTTAAAACAGTATCGGTGTCGTACGGCGCAAATACCGTTACAGGCATAGACAATATTTTGGGCGAAGGCTATCAGTCGAAAAACGGAGCAACCAACCCGCTTTGCATAAGAATAATCGGCAGCGTCGGCAACGGCAGCAAAGTCGATTTTAAAGCAAACGGCGATTTGGAACTGAAATCGTTAGACCAAGGCGTCACGATAGAAGGAATAGGCAGCGACGCAACCGCAAACGGCTGGGGTATGCATATTACAAAATGCTCGAATATCGAAATCCGCAATCTGGCTTTTATGAATATGATGGGCGGCACAAAGGACGGCGTCGGCTTTGAAAGCCAATGCCATCACGTTTGGGTACATAATTGCGACTTCTTCTACGGCAACAACTGGGGCGGCGACCAAAAGAAGGGCGACGGCTCACTCGATACAAAAGGGACAACTAACGTAACCCATTCTTACAACCATTTCTGGGACAGCGGCAAGTGCAACTTGCAGGGAATGAAAGAACAGGGCGATTTCAGAATTACTTACCACCACAACTGGTACGACCATTCCGACAGCCGTCATCCGAGAATAAGAACTGCAACGGTTCATATCTACAACAACTACTTCGACGGAAACGCAAAATACGGCGTGGGCGTAACTCTGGGCGCAAGCGCGTTCGTCGAGAACAACTATTTCCGTTCAACCGCGCCAATGAAGCCTATGATGTCTTCGCAACAGGGCACTGACGCACGGGCGGATAAGGGTACTTTCTCAGGCGAGAACGGCGGTATAATCAAATCTTTCGGCAACACTTACGATTGTTCCGCTTCGAATTTAAAACTCATAACGCAGAACGACACTGCCGACAAGACGGATATAGACTGTTACGAAGCGACTTCGCGTACTGAAAAGGTGCCTGCCGATTACAAGACCAAAGCGGGCGGAACAACTTACAATAATTTCGACACCGCGTCCGATTTCTATAAATACGAGGTCGACAGCGCGGCGGTCGCAAAGGAAAAGGTCGAAAAATACGCAGGTCGCGTCGGAGGCGGCGATATTGAATTCGATTTCAACGACGCCAAAGAAGACGCCAATTACGATATTATCCCCGAATTAAGCGCTCTTGTAAAAAACTATAAAAGCGGCGTTATAAAAATAGGCGATACCGCAACGAACGGGGATAATTCCGGCGGCTCAACCGAGGGCGGCGGTTCGTCGGGCGGCGAGGGCGGCTCAACCGAGGGCGGCGGCTCCGTTTCGGGCGACGTAAACAGGGTTGATTTCATTGCTTCGAATGCTGACAAATACCCTGCCGGAATAACGGTCAACGGCAACTATAAAAACGGAAACTATCTTAAAATGGAGTCCGCAACAAAAGTTACCGTAACCGTATCGAAGGATACTACAATAACAGTCCACGCAAGCTTAGCGTCTAAAAAAATAAAGCTGAACGGAGCAATCACGATACTTGACGGTAATGGCGAGTGTTCGATAGCCATTAAAGCCGGTGCAACTTTGACGATAGAAAAAGGCGATTCGATGGAGCTTATGTATATCATTTTAAGTTAGCCAACGTAAATAATTTAAAAAGCCCCCCGCGGAAATACTCCGCGGGGGAACGTCTTTTCTATTGATAGTATCTTATGTCGTGCACGTCGCTTAAAAGTTGCGCGCTGGTAACGTTTGCTTTCGCTTGCAACGCGTTACCTAAGTTTACGGCGTCGGTCAGTTCGGACATCTGTTTACCGATGGTCGAGAGTTTCGAGCTTATCGACGAAAGTTGTAAGCAGATTGCTTTTGTGCACTGTACGATAGCCGTTTGAAGCTGCGTAAAGCCTCGGCGTATCTCGTAGCAAATCTGTTCGGTCGCCTGTGCGATTGTTTGCTGAATCCTTTCTGTCTGCAATTCCCTGTCAACAAGTTGCAACGCTTCTTTTATATTGTCGGCGCGGCGCGTTTCCAGCTCAAAAATCACCAAGTCCAAATGCGCCCAATCCCTTTCGTCCAACAGCGGATTGAAATGCTTTACAAGCGCCGTATAAAAGTCGTTACAGCTCTCTTTGATAGGCGCGATTTTTTCGTCCTTTTTCTTTAATATAGCCCGCGTTTTCTGCTTGTTTTTCGGCAGGTCGCGTATTAATTTCCGCGCCGTGTTGCACAAATCTTCGGCTTCGGCTATTGCTTTGCCGTGCAATGCGGTCTCCTTTCTGAATTTACAAACGTTTGCAATGCCGTTGCCGAGAAGTATCAAGAAAACTATCGCCAGAACTATAAGCGTTATAATATCCGCCGTTCCCTCGTTCCAGCTCCCGAACGCCCCCGCCAATACGACCGTCAGAATTACTGCAAGAACAGCCGCAAGTGAAAAGAAAACGATGAACCGTATTTTGCTGTTTTTTATACGTTTGTCAACGTCGTTATCGTAAGTAACGTCATATTTTTCATTGTCGGCAATTTGCAAAACGTGCTCGAAAAAGCCGTCGCATTCGTCGTCTGCAAGCCAGCGGTTAAAAGCCTTTCTGCCTTTTAATCGGTTTTCGTTTTTCTTTTTCTCCCAACTACCGCTGGGCTTTACGGTTTCGTCTTCCTTAATTTCCCCGTCTTTTATTTTTTTGTCTATGTCGTGTATGTAACCGTAACGGTCCTGTAATTTTTCAAGTCCGTGAAAATATACGCCGCCGTTCTTGTTGTTAGTGCCGTTGTCGCTCGCAAGACGGCGCCTTTTAGTTTCTTTGTTGTTTTCGTTTACAAGGCGGCGGTCGTAACAGACTAAATCTTGACAAAACTCTTCCGCGCATATTGCAAGTTGCTTATCGCAGTCGCAGTCTATTGCTTGCGCTTTGTCGTATTCCTGCGATATGGCGGAAAGCCCCGCGCGCAAAGCGTACAGCTCGTTTAAAACGTCTTGTTTTTCCATGGGTTTCTCCTTTGATTTTGTTTAAAATAAAAAATGCGCCTCAATCAAGAGACGCACCCCTATTCAAAGCAAATCTCCTAATTGCTGCTAAACAAAATCATCGGGTGTTTCCGCTTTAAAGCTATTTTAAAATCCAAACAAACCCGGAGAAATGCCAATAGGCTGTTCTTAGTTTGTTTGGTAGAATAGAAATTATTTAAAAAAAAGCATACGCAATAAATTCCCGCATAAAAAAACGCGGAATCCTTTTCTCCCGATATTAAGATTTTGTTTAGCGTATCCATTTTAACATACATTTCAAACCATTGCAAGTGAAATCCGAAAAATGTCGCCATATCCAAAAAATGAATAAACCTATCCGTTTTGTGTATAGAATTAAAATAAGTCGGTGCTATAATTATTATGAATAATAATGAAATGTCAAGGGGTAATTCATATGACCGTTAAAGATAAAATCAACGCGCTTGTGGACGAGCTGGAAAACGTGGGCATAGTGCCCGTTATTAAGCTCGACAACGTTGACGACGCTGAAAACCTTGCAAAAGCGCTCCGCGACGGCGGAATCAACTGCGCTGAGGTCACATTTCGTGCCAAGGGCGCGGACGAGGTTATCCGCAGAATGACAAAGGCCTATCCCGATATGCTTGTCGGCGCGGGTACGGTCTTAACTTGCGAGCAAGCCGACGCCGCTATAAAAGCGGGCGCTAAATTTTTGGTCGCGCCGGGGCTAAACTCCAAAGTCGTAAAGCACTGCCTCGATAAAGGCGTGCCGTTCGCGCCGGGGCTTTCTTCCGCCAGCGAGATAGAGCAAGCGTTGGAGCTCGGGCTCGACTTCGCGAAGTTCTTCCCCGCAGAGCAGGCGGGCGGGCTCGCGTATATAAAGGCTATTTCCGCGCCGTATTCGTCTATGCGCTTTATGCCGACGGGCGGAGTTACTGCGGATAACCTGAACACTTACCTCGCTTTCAAAAAAGTCGTTTGTTGCGGAGGAAGCTGGATAGTCCCCGCCGCACTCGTTAACGCGGGCGACTGGGCGGGTATAACCAAACTCTGCCGCGAAGCAATCGATAAAATGCTTGGCTTCACAATGGTTCACGTTGGTCTGAACTGTAATAACCCCGAAGAAGCGGAATCCGTCGCCGACGAGTTCGACAACGCTTTCGGCTTTGCGAAGAAAGTCGGCAACAGCTCGGTATTTTCTTCCACGTATATGGAAATGATGAAAAAGCCGTTCAAGGGCACTCACGGGCATATAGCAATCGCGACAAACTCGGTAAAACGCGCCCTGTATCAGCTCAAACTCCGCGGGTACGACGTTGACGAAACCTCTATAAAGTACAACGCAGAGGGGGTAATGAACGTCGCGTACCTCAGAAAAGAGTTCGGCGGCTTTGCCGTTCACCTCGTTTTAAAGAAATAAAAAATTAAATTTATATATAATAAGGAGAAAATAAAATGAAAAAGATAGTAACTATGGGCGAAATTATGCTTCGCCTTTCCACCCCTAACAACGAAAAGTTCATTCAGGCTGACGAGTTCGATATCAACTACGGCGGCGGCGAAGCTAACGTAGCCGTTTCCTGTGCGAACTACGGTCACAAAGCCGAATTTGTAACCGCTGTTCCCGATAACGAGCTCGGCGAGTGCGCGGTTGCTTCTTTAAGAAAGTACGGCGTAGAAACCTGCCATATCGCAAAGTGCGGCGAAAGGCTCGGCATCTACTACCTCGAAACAGGCGCGGCTATGCGCCCCTCCAAGGTCGTTTACGACAGGGCTCATTCCTCGATAACCACGGCAACTGCAAAAGACTTCGACTTCGACGCGATTTTCGAGGGCGCGGATTGGTTCCACTTCACGGGTATCACCCCCGCGGTTTCGGACAGCGCGGCAGTGCTTACCGAAGAAGCTTTGAAAGCCGCTAAAAAGCACAACGTAACCGTTTCGTGCGATTTGAACTTCCGTAAAAAGCTCTGGTCCAGCGAAAAGGCGCAGAAAGTTATGACAAAGCTTATGAAGTACGTCGACGTCTGCATCGGCAACGAAGAGGACGCGGCGCTCGTGCTCGGCTACAAGCCCGGTGCAACCGACGTAACCAAGGGCGATTTAGAGCTTGCGGGCTATCAGGATATTTTCCAGAGAATGTGCAAAGATTTGGGCTTCAAGTACGCTATTTCTTCCCTCCGCGTAAGCCACTCCGCTTCCGATAACGGCTGGTCGGCTTGCATTTACAGCGCGGAAAAGAAAGAGTTCTATCATTCCAGAGAATACAGAATTTCCCCCATCGTAGACCGCGTCGGCGGTGGCGACAGCTTCGCGGGCGGCGTAATTACGGGCTTCTTGGACGGAAAAGACTTCAAGTCCGCGTTAGAGTTCGGCGTTGCGGCTTCGGCGTTGAAGCACACAATCCCCGGCGACTTCAACCTTGTTTCCCGTAAGGAAGTAGAGGCTCTTGCGGGCGGCGACGGCTCGGGCAGGGTTCAACGCTAAAACAAGCTAAACGCATATAAACTTCGTATTGCCGCGTTGCGCTCCGTGCCGCCTCAATCGTGTACGACTAAGTACACTCATTCGGCGGTACTCGCGCGCCTTGCACTACTCGTTTCTCTGCGTTTGGAAAACCCGATAAAAAGGTTTTAAATATGCAAATCGCATTCCGTACCCACGACCTCGGCGTAAAGGGGCTTGAAAACGCAATAGAAAAGGCGAAAACCTGCGGGATTTCCGCAGTTCAGCTCGTCGCGTATAAGTTTCTTGACGAAATAAAGTACGCCCCGGGCGCTTTGGACGAAGCTAATTCCGCGGCGATAGGGGAAGCCCTTAAAGCCGCGGGAATAGAAGTCCCGCTTATCGGCGCGTACTTCAACCCCGTTCATTCGAACAAAGAAAAGGTCGCAAATTGCAAAGCCGTTTTCAAGGACTATTTAAAGTACTCAAAAACCCTCGGCTGTAACATTGTCGGCTCGGAAACGGGCTCGTTCAACGATGATAAGTGGACGTATAACCCCTTAAACCGCACCGAAGAAGCGTTGCAGACGGTTATAGCGACTTTTAAAGAGCTTGCCGCATACGCAAAGGAAGTCGGCGCGTTCGTCGGAATGGAGGGCGCGGCGGGTCACGTTTGCTGGAACGTCGCAACCTTGAAGCGCGCGGTCGACGCAATCGGCGCGGACAATATCAAAGTTATCTTCGATATTTACAATTATCTTGACGCGTCAAACTATAAAAACTACCTCGAAATTCTCGACGAGGGGTTGAAAACTTTCGGCAACATAGTCGTTTTCCATATAAAAGACTGCGTTTTCGAGGACGGAAAATTGAAACAGGTCGCCCCCGGCAAGGGAATGTTCGACTTCGATAAAATTCTTTCCCGCATAAAAAAGTACGACGAAAACGCCGTGCTTGTTTTAGAGGGAACCACAGGCGACGACATAATTCCTTGTTCGGAGTTTATCCGTAATAAGTGGAACAGTTTATAAAGTAAATGACGGCGCAAGCGAAACCACGCTTTTGCGCCTGCGCACCCAATTTGTCGCTTGCGACCTTAGCGGTGTGAATTTGCGCAATTATATATTTGTGTGCGCTTAAAGATTGCGCAAAGAGCGGCAGAGCCGCTAAAAATCACAGAAATTTATTTGCGCAGAATAGCAAAAAAAAATTTGTGAAGGAGAATTTTAAATGAAATTCGATGTGCGTTACGCAAACCACCCCGACGATTCCAAAAAGTACGATACAAAGGAACTTCGGGAAAAATATCTGATTGAAAAGCTTTTCGAAGCGGACGACATTCTTTTGACCTATTCCCATCAGGACAGAATAATCGCTGGCGGCGCAATGCCCGTCAAAAAGACTTTATCCCTCGGCACTTTCAAAGAGCTTGCAACCAACTACTTCTTAGAGCGCCGCGAAATGGGCGTAATAAACGTCGGCGGCGCGGGCGTAATCACCCTCGACGGCAAGAAGTACGAAATAGGTCATAAAGAGGGTATCTATATCGGAATGGGCACAAAGCAGGTCGAGTTCTCCTCGAAAAGCGAGAAAGAGCCCGCTAAATTCTATATCAATTCCAGCCCCGCGCACAAGACTTACCCTACGGTAAAAATCGTCAAGCCCGTAGAGGGCAAGCCCGCGCCCGAAGGGGCTAAATACTGCGTGCAAAGACATCTCGGCACGTTAGAGGGAATTAACAAGCGCACCATTAACCAGTTTATTATCGGCGACGTTTGCGAAAGCTGTCAGCTTGCAATGGGTATGACCGAGCTTGCCGAGGGCAGCGCCTGGAATACGCTTCCCAGCCACACCCACGAAAGACGTATGGAAGTATATATGTATTTCGAGGTTCCCTCCGACCAGGCGGTTATCCACCTTATGGGCAAGCCCGACGAAACCCGCCACATCATTATGCATAACGAGCAGGCGGTAATCTCCCCCAGCTGGTCAATCCACAGCGGCGTCGGCACGCACAACTACACGTTCATTTGGGGTATGTGCGGGGAAAATCAGGCTTACGACGATATGGATAATATTGCAACGCCCGACTTAAAATAAACGGCGCAATACGGTGTCGCGTTGCGGCAACCCTCAGTCATTTACTTTTTGTAAACTCCTTCGGGTTTTCCTCGCGCTCCTTGTCTTGCTTGTTTCTTTTAAATCTTAACAGGCTGGGTGGTTGCCTAACTCGCTTCTCTGTGTTTTAACTAATTTATTTATTAATAATTAACGACGCGGGCGAAACGACTCTTTTTATAATACATTACCTTACAAATTAAAACATAACCTAAATTTTATCAAAGGGGAAAAATATGGCACATCTTTTATTTAAAGACGTAAACAAAGTATATCCTAACGGGTACCACGCAGTGCACGATTTCAATATGGAAATCAAGGACGGCGAGTTTATCTGCCTTGTCGGCGATTCGGGTTGCGGCAAGTCCACGACGCTTCGTATGATAGCAGGGCTTGAAGAAATTACTTCGGGCGAGTTCTATATCGACGGCGTGCTTGCGAACCAGATGTCCTCGCGCGACAGGGGCATAGCAATGGTTTTCCAGTCCTACGCGCTTTACCCGCACCTCACCGTGTACGAGAACCTCGGCTTTGGCTTGACGCTTGAAGGCGTGGACGCCGACGTCATCGACGAAAAGGTCAAAAAGACCGCAAAAATTCTGGGTTTAACGGAGTATCTTGAAAGATTCCCCCGTAACCTCTCGGGCGGGCAGTGTCAGCGTGTCGCGGTCGGTCGCGCGCTCATAAGAAAGGTTAACATCTTCCTTATGGACGAACCTCTGTCCAACCTCGACGCAAAACAGCGCGTGACAATGCGTTCGGAAATCAAACAGATTCACCGCTCTGTCGGCTCCACGACCATCTACGTAACCCACGACCAGACCGAAGCTATGACTATGTCGGACAGAATAGTCGTAATGAAGTCGGGCGGCTACGTTCAGCAGATAGGCACGCCTTACGAGCTTTATTTCCACCCCAGCAATCTCTTCGTCGCAGGGTTTATCGGCGAGCCGCCTATGAACTTTATTAAAAGCGTAGTTACTGACGGAAAGATAAACGCAGGCGAATTACAGCTTGACCTCACCCCCGTCGTAAAAGACGTAAAAGCGTTAGAGGGCAAGGAAGTCGTGTTCGCGTTCAGACCCGAAGCAATCAAGCTTTCCGCACCCAAAGCGGCAAAGGGCGAAAAGGCGGAGGGCGGCTACGAGCTTTCTTCCAACGTCGACCTCACCGAGCTTCTCGGCGATATGACGAACGTCTACGCGAATATCGGCAACGTAAACGTAATTCTTAAAGTCAACCCTCACTACACCCCCGAAATGGGCTCGACCTTCAAGTTCTTTGTTCCCTATTCGGCAGCGTACGTGTTCGACTGCGAAACCGAGCTGGCGGTAGAAAGCGACTTAAAAAGACATTGATAAAACGCATATATACGGCACACTGTGTCGTTGCGCTGCGGCAACCCTCAGTTACTTACGCTAAGTAAGCTCCTTCGGGTTTTCCTCACGCGCCTAGCATTGCACCGTATCTCTGCGTTTTGGCTTTTCGCTCACGGTGTCATTCCAAGCAAAGCCGAACCTTTACGTTTTGCGTAACTTAAAACCATATATGAATTTAGGAGAAAGCGATGGAACTTATCAGCAAAAAACTTTTCAATAAACCCGAAAGAAAAGTAAAAATTATGCAGTTCGGCGAGGGCAACTTTTTAAGAGCGTTCGTCGAATGGATAATACAGAACTTGAACGACAAACACGCAATAGAGTCGGACGTCGTGCTCGTTCAGCCTATGCCGTTCGGCAGAGTTAAAGAACTTGCCGAGCAAGACGGTCTTTATACCCTCCGCTTAGAGGGCATCGACGGCGGCAAAAAGGTCAAAAACAGTCAGGTTATCAACGTGGTCGGCGATTGCCTTAACCCTTTCACCGAGTACGAAAGGTTTTTAAAATACGGCGAAAGCGAGGACTTGGAAGTTATAATTTCCAACACCACGGAAGCGGGTATCGCGGTCGACTCTACCGATACCGACTTTTCGGTCTGCCCCAAATCGTACCCCGGCAAGCTTTTAGCGCTTTTGAAAAGGCGCTACGACCATTTCAACGGCGACAAAAACAAGGGGCTTTGCATAATTCCCTGCGAGCTTATCGACAACAACGGCGACGAGCTTTACCGTTGCCTTACCGAGCTTGCCAAAATCAACAAAATGGATAAAAAATTCGTCGAGTGGATGCAGACTTGTTGCCACTTCACCTCGACTTTGGTCGACAGAATAGTCCCCGGCTATCCCAGAAACGAGATAGAAGAGATACAAAAAGAAACGGGCTATGTTGACAATAACGTTGTAAAGGGCGAAATTTTCCACCTTTGGGTTTTGAAGAAAGAAGAGCGTATCCAAAAAGTTTTCCCCGCGGATTCCACGGGCTTAAACGTAATTTTCGCGGACGACATCAAACCCTATAAACAGAGAAAGGTAAAAATTCTGAACGGCTCGCACACCGCGCTCGTACCCGTCGCATACCTCTGCGGTATCGACACGGTCGGCGAAGCGGTCAACGACGAAGTTATCGGCAAGTTCGTGCGCGACTTTATTTTCGGCGAAGTCAACCCTACGATAGCCCTCCCGCAGGACCAGATGACGGCGTTCGCGAACAGCGTTATAGAAAGATATCAGAACCCGTTTATCCGTCACGAGCTTATGTCTATCGCGCTGAACTCCACCACGAAGTTCAGAACAAGACTTCTGCCCACGCTTTTAGATTACGTCAAAATCAAGGGCGGGCTTCCCTGTCACCTGCTTTTCGCGTACGCGGCGCTCGTCCTCTTCCATAAAGGCAAGAGGGGCGAAGAGGATATAAAACTCGCCGACGACCCCGCATATCTTGCGAAGTGGAAAGAGCTTTGGTCGAACTTCAACGGCGACTATACCGCGCTCGCAAAGAAAGCTTTGGGCTGGAAAGAAGCTTGGGGTATGGATATGAACACTATCCACCCCGAAATCACCGCGACCGTCGCTAAATATCTTAAAGCTATGGAAGAAAAGGGTATGCGCGCGGCGGTGGAGTGCTTCGTTAACGGCTGCTCGGGCGCCTGCAATTAAAACGCATATAAGCGTCGCATAACTTTGTCGCGGCTACGTTTTGCTCGGTCACGTACGTCTTTGTATGTTCCCTCGCAAAGCCTCGCCGCTCCTCGTTCTGCCCGCTTCTCTGCGTTTATGCCTCCCACTGTCATTCCGAGCGTAGTCGTGCGAGCGAAGCGACGCTTTGCACACCTCATTATAAAAAATTCTATTGTTAACGTGCAAAGGAATCTTCAGCATTAAACAACTTATTAAAAAGGACTTTTCTATGTCTAAAAAAACAATTATAATCAACCCGCTCGATAACGTCGCCGTCGCACTCTGCGACCTCAAAAAGGGCGAAACGCACGAGGGCGTGACCCTTTCAGAGGATATAACCAAGGGTCACAAGTTCACCCTGCACGCGATAAAAAAGGGCGAAAACATAATTAAATACGGCAACCCGATTGCCTGCGCCACTGCGGACATCGCCAAGGGCGCGCACGTCCACACCCACAATGTGCGCACCAACCTTTCTGAAAATTTAGAGTATTCCTACAATAAAATTCCGACCGACTTAAAGCCCGTTAAGGGTCGCAAGGTCAAAGTCTACCCCCGTGCAAACGGCGACATCGGTATAAGAAACGAAATCTGGGTTATCCCCACGGTCGGTTGCGTTAACGGTCAGGCTAAACTCATCGTCGAAACTTTCAAAAAGAAGTATGGCACAGAGGGCTTCGACGGAGTATTCACCTACACGCACCCCTACGGCTGTTCCCAGCTCGGCGACGACCACGAAAGAACGAAGCTCATTTTGCAGAAAATGGTCCGTCACCCCAACGCGGGCGGCGTGCTCGTTCTCGGCTTGGGCTGTGAAAACAACCAGATGTCGGCATTCAAAGAGGGCTTGGGCAAGGTTGACGAAACCCGCATAAAATTCCTCGTCTGTCAGGAAGTAGAGGACGAAATCGGAAGCGGCGTCGCGCTTTTAAAGGAAATTTCCGAAACCGTCAAAAAGGATAAAAGGGTAGAAAAGGATATATCCTGCCTTAAAGTCGGCCTGAAGTGCGGCGGAAGCGACGGGCTGTCGGGCATAACCGCAAACCCGCTCGTAGGTCTTTTCTCAGACTATATCGTGGCTGCGGGCGGCACTACGGTTTTATCAGAAGTACCCGAAATGTTCGGCGCGGAACAGCTTCTTATGAACCGCGCAAAGGACGAAAAGACGTTTAATAAAGTCGTCAAACTCATAAACGACTTTAAAGACTATTTTCGCCGCAACGGTCAGACTGTCTACGAAAACCCTTCCCCCGGCAACAAAGCGGGCGGTATAACCACCCTCGAAGATAAGTCCTTGGGTTGCACCCAGAAATCGGGTGCAGGCCCCGTAGAGGACGTCGTTTTCGACGACGGCTTCGTAACCGAAAAGGGCTTGAACCTCTTAAACGGGCCGGGTAACGATATGTGCGCCGTAACGAATATCGCCGCGGCAGGCTGTCACCTCGTCCTTTTCACAACGGGCAGAGGCACGCCCTTCGGCGGCTTCGTTCCCACGCTCAAAATCGCAACCAACTCCGATCTCGCAAAGTCCAAATCGAATTGGATAGACTTCAACGCAGGCGCGGTTTTGGAAAGCGATTTTGCAACCCAGCTTGAAAAATTAATCGATTTAATCGTCGATACGGCAAACGGCAAACTCACCAAAAACGAAATTAACGAAACCAAAGAAATTGCAATATTTAAAACGGGCGTAACACTTTAAAATAATAAACGGCGCAAGCAAAACCACGCTTTTGCGCCCGCGCACCCAATTTGTGGCTTTGCCACCTCGGCGCGGGTGAAGTGCTCGCACGCGAGCGAAGCGATGCTCTGCACACCTTATTGTAAAAGATTTAAATAATAATGTGCAGATTATATACGAGTGTGCCCTTAAAAATTGCGGCACGAGGGGCGAGCAGCCCCTAAAAAATCACGACAAATCGCAGGCGCAGAATAGCCGGGATTTGTGTGAACAAAAGGAGAATTTTATGAAGAATTTTATGGATAAGGACTTCCTTCTCGACACCGAAACGGCGAAAACGCTCTATCACGAGCACGCCGAGAAGATGCCTATAATAGACTATCACTGCCACTTGCAGCCCAAGGAAATTTACGAGGATAAAAAGTTCAGAAACCTCGCCGAAGTCTGGCTGGGCGCGGGCGACAGATACGGCGACCACTACAAATGGCGCGCGCTTCGCGCAAGGGGCTACGCCGAAGACAGCATTTCTGGCCCCGACGACGACTACAAAAAATATATGCAGTTCGTCGAGAGTATGCCATATTTCGTCGGCAACCCCCTATATCACTGGTCGCACCTCGAAATGAGAAGATATTTCGGCATCGACGAAATCATCAATAAAGAGAACGCAAAGGTTATCTGGGATAAAGCAAACAAAGTCCTCGAAAAGCTGACCGCGCGTGAAATGATGTATAAATTCAACGTCAGAACGGTCTGCACCACCGACGACCCCGTTGACAGCTTAGAGTGGCACAAAAAGATGAACGCCGACCCTACCTTAAAGGTCACGGTTCGCCCCGCGTTCCGCCCCGATAAGGCCATCAACGTAGAACTTAGTTGGTTCGCAAGCTGGGTAAATCAGCTTTCGTCAGTCGTCGGCAAACCCATAAAAAGCTTGCAAGATTTGTGCGACGCGCTTTCGGAAAGAATTAAATTCTTTGACGAAATGGGAAGCAAACTTTCCGACCACGCGCTCGACACCGTATGCTACGGGCCCGCAACCTATGCGGAAGCTAACAAAATTTTCTTAAAGGGTATGAAAGGCGGAAATATTACCGTCGAAGAGCAGGACAAATACAAGGGCTACGTCCTCGTGTTCCTTTCCAAAGAATACGCAAAATACGGCTGGGTTCAGCAGTACCACATCGGCGCGCTCCGCAACAATTCTAAGTCTATGCTCGAAAAAATCGGCCCCGACACGGGCTTCGACGCTATCGAGGACAGCGTGTATATGGAAAAACTTTCCGCGCTTTTGGGCGAGCTGGATAAAGACGGCAATATGCCCAAAACCATTTTATACTGCCTTAACCCGCGCGACAATTACGCTTTGACCGTGCTTGCGGGTTGCTTCCAGAAAGAGGGGGTAAAGGGCAGAGTGCAGGTCGGCACCGCGTGGTGGTTCTTAGACCAGCAGGACGGTATGCGCCAGAACCTCGAAACCTTAATGCAGGTCGGGCTTGTCGCAAACTCCGTAGGTATGCTCACCGACAGCCGCTCGTTCCTCGCATATCCCCGTCACGAGTATTACAGAAGAATACTCTGCCAGATGCTCGGTCGGTTGGTTGAAAGCGGTCAGTACCCCGCGGAAGAGTTACCGACCCTCGGCAAAATCGTCGAAGACGTATGTTATAATAACGCGGCGGAATACTTCGGCTTTTAATTGAATAAATAAAGCGGGAACGCGAACGCGTTCCCGCTTTTTTATTGCGCTTTATAACGTGGTTCTTCCCACCGTAACATTTTTAACTCAAACAATTTAGCATTGTCTTCATTATAAAACCGCAAACAAGAAAGCAAAGCAAGTTTATAGTCAAGGCTGTTTGTATCGCTGTTTCTTAAATAAAAGCGCCCTTTGTGTTTTTTGATTAACCGCTGAATAAACGGGGATACGAAATTCATTTTTTTAAAATATCTGTCTATCCGTCTGCCTTGCCGCAGACCTTTGGTTTTTATGGCAAGCACGAACTTTGAAACGGCTAAATAATAGTTTCGTATTTCTTCATTGTCCAGAATGTCGGGAACGGCAGTAAAAAGGTCGGGCGAAACTTCCGTTTTAATTATTTCATCGAAAAGCGTGTATAAGTTTTTTAAATACTCGTACCAACCGTATTTATAGTGATATATATCGTCCCAATCTCCGTACGAATTATCAAAAGGAATTTCGGTAAAAAGACTTTCTGTTTTAATTCTGAAAAGTTCGAAACAGCGTCTGTTGAAATCTCTTTCCGTTACGTAGCCGTCTTGTATGTTGTCACCGTTTAAAAACAAATCGTATAAAATACTGTCTAAGTTACAAAAACCCAATTTTTCAAGATACTCATTAACGGGCACTTCATCGTGCGGCTTAATTCGCCCGAATATAACGTTTTCGTTTATATATGAATTAATTAAAACGTTAGCGTGAATACTCAAAAACGCTATTGTTACGTCTTTCTCGGTGTATTCCTGTTCTGTCGTCGGTGCTTCCATAATTTTCTTCTGATATTGTCATAATTAACCTTAAAATGTTTAAACTAATAATAGTTTACAACAAGAAACTATTTTTGGTCAAATGTTTCCCGCTGGAAACTAATATTTTATTTTGCTTCTTTAAACTTACAGTAGACGTTTACCGTTGGAAACGCTGGGAGGTAATTATGAAGTTAATTGAAGCAATAGGAATAAGGTTAGACAATTTAATTCAAGAAAATAACATTACAATATATGAATTGGCAAAACGGGCGGGCGTTCCGCGTTCAACTGTATGGAAAATTGTACACCCTGATTTAACAAGAATTAAAACTGTTAAAATTGATACGATTTATCAGCTTGCCGATACTCTTGGAATAAAACTAAAAGTATTTTTTGATAATCATATATTTGATGAAGTAAATGATTAATACGAAATGTAAAAAACAAAACGGAGCAATTAGCTCCGTTTTGTTTTTCATTACATCATTCTACAAAATTACCGATTAATATCTTTAATTCTCCGCCCGAAGCGCGATATAATTGTTTCTACTTCGGGCGCGGTCAGCTCCCTCGACCAAGGTACGGGGGCGGGGGTAAAACCCCATTCCATATTATTATATAAAAATCTTGCCGTCTTGTCGCGCTCGGTGTCGTTCCATTTATTGAATAGCTCGGGTTTGATATGCGCGCCGACCTTGCAGTTTACAAACACGCATTTCCCGAAGTCCCGCCAGGGCCGCGCAAGATAGCAACTCGCCGTTTCCGCGCCGTCGCTTTTGAAATCGCAGTTTAAAAAAGTGAAGCCGTGCTCCTCGGCAAGCGGGTGCGCGGGCGCCGCGACGAACCCGATTTTCCGCGCGTCGTTTAAGGAAATAATCTCGCAGTCCTTGAAATACGCTTCCGAACAGCCGAAAATAAAGTCCACCGTGCCGCAAATTTCGCACTTTTCGAAGACGTGCAAAGCGTGCCCCTCGGCGTAAAGCTGGTTATGCGGAATAAAACCGCGGTACCTCACTACCAAATCGTCGGGGAAGGGGTATAAAAACAGCGTGTCCTGCGTGGACTTCAACCCTACGTTTTTAGCGCAGAAGCTTTTCGCGTTCACCGAAAGCGCCACGCACTGCCCCGCGGTTTCGGGGTGCAGGTTGGTATTTTCGATTGTCAGGTTTTCAAACCGCGCGCCCTCGCCCGAAACACATACCGTATATGTGCGGAAAGTGTTGTATTCCTTGCCGTCGGCGTGAATTTTCTTCGCATAGTCGTCGTAAGAAATCACCGTTGCTTCACGGCTTTCGCCGATAAGCGTAATGTTGTTTGCGCGTATCTCGACTTTCTGTCTGTACGCGCCCGCCGCAAGGTAAACCGTCGCGGGCTCTGTCAAAGCGTTAATGTTTTTCTCTAAATCGTCGTTTGGGGTAAGACGTAAGACTTTCATATTAGTTCTCCTTAAAAATATTATATCATAATTTTTTTGTGAAACAATAAAAAAGGTATTGCAATTTAAAATATCCCATGTTATAATTAGTGAGCTAAATGTGAAATTCTAAACTTTTTTGGCGCCATATACTGTTTTAAAGTAAATATTTATGAAAAAATTAAACATTGGCGGCGTTGTATCGTATAATCAGTATAAGCTTGTCGATATTATGCTGTTTTTGGTGATAATGACGGCGCTCGAAGCGGTGAACGTATTCGCAATCAAGAAGTGGTTCCCCGGTATGCTGTTTACGGTTTCGCTGATGCTGACCGTATCGCTCATTGTTCTGGTTCGCTGGAACTTCCTCGCGGCGATATTCCCCGCATTGCACGGCGTGCTGTTCTGTGCGTTTTTAAGTTCTTTTCAGACCGTAGGGGTAGAAGAATACGTTATTTATTCCGTCGGCAACCTGTTTATTCTGCCGTCCTGGTTCATTTTTAAAGTCATTCCCAAAGAAAAACTTTTCAAAAAATGGTATCTTACGGTCATTTACCCCGTAATCGCGTTTATACTATTGCTTTTGGGCAGGTCGGCGGTTGCGGCTTGTTTCGGACATAGGTTCATTGATATCCTTGGCAATACGCTTTTCACCGAATCTCTGAACTTGGCTTTCGCGCTGATTGCTTTCCTTATTTTAAGGCGCTTCGACGGTATGCTCGAAGACCAGAAGATTTATTTAAAACGCGTCGCGCGCGAACGTGAAGACGCGCGTATCCCCAAAGAAGAAGTCTGGGCGGGCTATACAGAGCTTGACGAAGAAGAGCTGAAATCGCTTCACGGCGACAAGGCGGAAGAGGGGGATGGGATAGATTTGCGTGACGAATACCCCCCCGAAAGCAGGTAAACCGCAAATCTACGGCACACTGCGGCGTTGCGGCAATTTTTTCTCGGGTTACGTACGGTAAGTACGCGCCCCATCGTAAAAATCACCGCGCCTTGCATTGCACCGCATCTCTGCAGTTTTGACAACGAGGCTTGTTTCTCTGCCTTTCAAACAACACCGTAAACTCGTATTTATGCGTTTTAGACAATATATTTCAGGCAATTAAAGCATAAAAAGCTTTTTTTATATTTACTTAAAAATTTAAGTGATATGGAGGGAAAATTTCAATGTTCAAACTCAAATGTGATGACTTCCTTATCTTCGACGAGGCGACCGGCGCGTATTATATGTCGGATGAACAGAAGGTAAGGGACGAAACTGAGCGGAACAGATGGAAGAATACCGGGTGGACAATTTTAAAGGACTGGCGCCTTTACATTTTGCTTGTGCCGATGGTTTTGGTATATTTCCTTTGGAAGTACCTGCCTATGTACGAGCTTATGGGTTGCTTTAAAAACCCAGATTTCGGCGACTCGACCAATACTGTTGCGTCATACACCTGGACGGGTTTAAGATTTTTCGAAGACCTGTTTACGGGGCCTTTAAGCTCTCAGTTCTGGCGCGCGTTCAGAAACACGTTCACTACGGCGTTCTACGGGCTATTATTCGGGTTCCCGATGCCCATAATTTTAGCGCTTTTCTTCAACGAAGTTCGCTCTAACGTTGCAAGAAGCATAATGCAGGTCTGCGTATATTTGCCTAAGTTCCTTTCGACGGTTATCGTAACGTCGCTCGTACTCGTTTTGTTCCGTCCGTACGTTCAGGACGTTCAGGAAGCTGGTATCCTTTCGAAAGTATTCGAAGCTTTCGGCGCAGATTCCGAACTTGTAAAAGACGGACTTGTCCACACTACGAAGTATTACAGAGCTCTGTACATAATTACGGACCTTTGGGAACACGCAGGTTACGACTCAATAGTATTCTTCGCGGCGGTCATAGCGGTTTCCCCCACGTCGTACGAAGCTGCGCAGATTGACGGCGCAGGCAAAATGGCGCAGATGCGTTTTGTCGTTATCCCGAGTATTCTGTCAACCGTCGTAATAATGCTTATTATGAAGATAGGCTCCCTCCTTTCCGTAGGCTATGAAAAGATTTACCTTTTAATCGGCGAAAGCTCTTCGGGCGGCAACAGAGAAGTTGCGGATACGGTTTCAACCTTGGCAAACAGCTGGCTGGGTACCAACAAGTCAATGGGTATCGCCGCAGAAATGCTAAATAACCTTATAGGTATGATTTTGGTTATCGGCGCGAACAAGATAGCAAGAACGGCTTCGGACGTTTCGCTGTACTAGGGGGGTAAGTAGAATGGCAAGAACAAACAGAAGGAAGATGGAAGTTTCCGAACTCATCTTCAAAATTGTAGCTTATTTCTTACTTATAGTATTCGCGCTGATGTGCGTGTATCCTCTTGTGTACGCCTTATCTTCGGCGTTCAGCTCGGCTGTTGCTGTAAATACCGGCGCAGTAATTTTGTGGCCCGTTGATGTTCAGGGTGGCGCATTTGTAGAAGTTTTAACTAAAAACGTATTCTGGATAAACTACTCCAACACTCTTTTCGTAACTTTCTTCGGTACGATTTGGGCGCTCGGATATTCAATTCTCGGTGCATACGCCCTTTCAAAGAAAAGGCTTCTCGGCAGACACGGCTGGAACTTCTTCCTCGTATTCACGATGTGGTTCTCGGCAGGTATTATCCCCCAGTATAACAACTATATGAGCACCGTTTCCGCATTCGGCTCACTCGGTATAACCGATATGAAGTGGACGATAGTTATCGCAATGGGTATGAACGCGACCAACATCATTCTTTTAAGAAACACGTTCGAGGGTATCCCTTCGGAAATCGAAGAAGCGGCAAGAATAGACGGCGCCACCGAAATGCAGATACTTTCCAAAGTATATATTCCTATGAGCAAGGCAACCATAGCAACGGTTGCGCTGTTCTTCGGAATTTCGCGTTGGAACGGCTATTTCTGGGCTTATAGGGTAATAGGCAATAACCAGAAATATTCCTGGCCCGTGCAAGTTTATATAAGAGATTATATAGAAGAGTGGACCACCCTTACCGGCGGGTCAAGTGAACCGCCTAGCTGGACCAAGACGGAATACTCCGCAACTTCGGTAGTATATTCGATGGTTGTCTGCGCGGTAATTCCCATACTTTGCATATATCCTTTTATTCAGAAGTACTTTGCAAAGGGCGTCAATATGGGCGGCGTAAAAGAGTAAAAATTCTAAAAAATAAAGTAAAAATCGGGGAAACCCCGTAAAAATAAGGAGATAATGATGAACAAGTACAAAAAAATCGCCACAGCGGTTGTTGCGACCGTTATGGCAGGAACAATGGTTGCTTCACTTGCGGCTTGCGGGCCGAATGACGGCCCCGGCAACGCCACCGATGCGGGCATAGCAGGGTTGCTCTCTTATATGAACTCTCAGGGTTTAGGCTTAAGAGAAACCACCAATGCAAACGCCTGGAATACGGCAAAAGATTATTACAACTATCTTAAAGACCATAAAGATACGACCGTGAGCGACCCCGACCATATCCTTAACGACGGCGAGCTTAACAACATTAATTACGGAACGTATACTAGCAGAGGTAACGTAACGCTTAATGTGGCTGTCGGTCATAACAATGCGCAGACTTCTACGCACTATGCTACAGGCACAAACCTTGGCACTATAACACTTCCTGACGGCAATCAGTATACGGCAGGCTCGGCTAAACCCGCCTGGAAGGCTATGGGTCAGGACCTCAACATAACCTGGAATGAAGTTTATCAGGGTAAGCAAACTAGTAAAAACCTCGAATATATGACCAGTAACCAGAATTCGGACGGTAAGACTTATTATTCCCAGACCGACCTGTTTACCACCGACCTTTCGGCTGCAGTCGAATATGTCGGTAAAGGTACTAAGATTTTGAACCTCGGCGACTACCTTGACAGAATGCCCCACTTCAAGAACTATCTTGAAAGCAACGCGGTCGTTTACCTCTCGCTGTTGCAGGCGGGTATGAGCACTACGGACGGTTCGGGCAAGGTAATTTACGTTGCTCCTTACTTCGACGGTAACGACACCATCGAAAGATATTGCCTTATCCGTCAGGACTGGGCAGATAAGCTTCTTAACGGAGCTACCGACCTTACGGGCGGCGAGAAATTCTCCGAAGCTTGCGGCAACGTAGCAGTTTCCGAATATATGCAGTCAACGGGCAAGCTCGAAGTCGAAAGCAGCAATGCGGGCGGCACGGCAAAGACCAAAATAACCAAGAATTACGACGCAGCTCTTACGGCGGCAAAGAATACTTCAACCGCGCTCGGTCACGCATATCAGGTAATCGCAGGCGAAGCTTACAACGGCACCAGCGGCAACATAGTTTCCATTATGAACGCTGCCCTTGCAAAGAACGCTGACGCAACCGGTTCTCAGCTTGCAAATCTCTTCCGCGCATATATCGACGTATGCTATGACGGATATTACACCGCTGATAACCGTTCCGACCTCTTCAACGGTTACGACGCGTGCTGGGACGTTGACGACCTCGTCGCGCTTCTCCGTTGCGTAAAGACGAACTCTTCCAACCTCGTTGCCGAAGGACATACGGTTTACGGCATAGTTCCCCGTACAGGTCAGAACGACAGAACTCCCGATATGGTACGTCTTGCGGCAGACCTCTACGGCGTGCGCGGTGCAGATTCGCGTTACGAATACACTTACCTCGACAAGAACGGCACCCTTCAGGACGCTCGTAACGACGCTGAGTTCTACGAAGCTCTTAAAAATATGAACACCCTTAAACAGGAAGGTCTTGTTGCGGACTATCCCGCAAACTCGACATTCTCGTTCAACGGCGGTAGCGTCAAGAAAGATGGCGACGGCAAGCTCGAAGCGTTTATGATGTACGACTACTCGCAGACCCAGACGCAGACTAACTTCTACGCACACGAAGGCGCGAGCACGAGTATCACTTACGCGGAAGATTTCAATTTCGCACCTATCCTCAACCCCGTAGCTAAATGGGACGTTGACGGTAACGGCACGATAGACTCGGCAAACGAAATCTTCAGATTTACGGAAAGCTGGCGTTCGGTCAAGACTTCCGGTCTTGCGCTCAACGGCTCGCTTGCAGAAGCAGGCAACGAAGCTAAGCTTACCGCAGCGTTACAGTTTGTCGACTACCTGTTCTCTTCCGACGGTCAGATTGTTTCTACTTACGGACCCAAGGCTTCCAACTCAACCGGCACTGGCGGCTTCTGGTACAACGAAAAAGCTCCCGTAAGCGCAACGGACGGCGTCTTCACTTTCAAGGGAGAAAAGTACTACGGTACGCAGTACGACGACAGATATACCCCGACCATAACGGATAAACTTTATCAGTCGTTCCTCGGAAAAGAAGTAAACGGTTTGGCAATCGGTTCTAAGGACGACATTAAAGGCGGTATTCTTTCTTTCACCGACTATGCGCGTAGAATTATAGGCTCGACCCTTCCCGTAGGTATCAAAGACCAGTCTTTCGAAAACCAGCTTACTTCCCAAAACGGTAAAGCAGGTGCAAACAAAGTGGGCGCGGCGCTCAAACTCGGTACCGTAAGAGGTATGCTTGTTGACATCGATAAAGAAGTCGACTTCGAGTGGTGGAACGACGCTAACCGTTGGTGGTACGTCTGCGTTCCCACGGGCGTGCCTGTAAACAACCAGCAGAACACAGTTTTGAACGATAACTCTCAGCTCAACCTGAAGTATATGACGGGTACCCAGAAGAACAATAAGGACTTCTTCAGTATCTTCAACTATATCATTCTCAACGGTACTAACGGCACTTATAACCAGCAGGACGTAACTTACACATTTGCTAACTAACTTTTTATAAAATCACTAAGTAGCGGCGCCCGCGT
>CAJTVA010000005.1 GCA_910579585.1 uncultured Christensenella sp. | reverse complement strand
CCTATTTTTATAATACTTTCGATAAAAATTCTTTTAACCTGTCGTTTTCGGGGCTGGAAAAAATCTTTTCGGGCGGTCCCTGTTCGAGGACGTTCCCGCCGTCCATAAATAGCACCCGTGTTGCGACCTCGCGCGCAAAGCCCATTTCGTGCGTGACTATTACCATAGTCATTCCCTCGTCTGCAAGCGACTTTATAAGGTTTAACACCTCGCCGACCATTTCTGGGTCGAGGGCGGAGGTCGGTTCGTCAAAAAGCATAACCTCGGGGTTCATTGCCAAAGCGCGTACAATCGCTATTCTCTGCCTCTGGCCGCCGGAAAGCGTAGAGGGGTAAACTTTCGCCTTGTCTTCAAGTCCGATGCGCCTTAAAAGCCGCAAAGCGTTCTCTTCGGCTTCGACCTTAATTTTCTTTACGCTGGTTTCCACTGGCAAAAGCGGGGTTTTATCCGACTTCTTCTTAAACAGATTTTTCAGTTTTAAAATTAGGTTTATGCGCTTTAATTTTCTAAGCTCTGCGGTTTGAACGTGTACGGGCGCAAAAGTGATGTTCTTCAATACCGTCATATTGTTGAAAAGATTGAAGTTCTGGAAAACCATTCCCATCTTGCGGCGCTGAATATTAATGTCCACCTTCAAATCGCAAAGGTCCGCACCCTCGAAAAAGACGTACCCGTCTGTCGGGTCTTCGAGGACGTTCAGACAGCGCAAAAAAGTGCTTTTTCCACTGCCCGACGGACCTATAACGGCAATTTTTTCGCCCTTATATATCTTCTCGTTTATATCGTCCAGAACCTTTAACTTGCCGTACGACTTCGTAAGGTGTTGCACTTCCAGAAGCGCTTCGGGGTCCAAAACCTCTACGGGCGAGGTGCGCTTGTTTAAGTACTTCGGCTTGTACGCTTTAACCTTTTTTTCTTTAACGTTTTTCACTCTTTTTAAGCCTCCTTTCCAAAAGTCGGATAACAACGGTAATTATCACGACAAGTACGAAGTAAATCAGCGCAAGTGCGATATAAGGAATAAAGTATTCGAAAGTGGAATCGGCTATCGCCTTGAACGAACGCGTCAAATCCGCAAGTCCTATAACGCTTACGATAGAAGTTTCTTTCAAAAGCGAAATAAATTCGTTGCCGAGAGTGGGTATAACGTTTTTTACGGCTTGGGGAATTACCACCCGCACCAAGGTCACCGTGAAGCTCAGCCCAAGCGTTCTGCCCGCTTCCGTCTGCCCCTTGTCAACGCTTTCGATGCCGCCCCTCAAAATTTCCGCCATATACGCACTGCTGTTGAGCCCGAAAATCAAAGAAACTTCAACTACAGGCTCTATTTTTACCCCCGCAAAGACGGCGAAGTGCAGTAAGAGCAGTTGCACCATCATAGGCGTGCCGCGAAATATGGCAACATATACGTCTACGATACGCTTGAGTACCGTCACGAAAACGTTTTTTGAGGGAATAAGTTTCACCGAAGCAAGCAGGCACCCGAGTAAAAACCCTAAAACAAGACCGAACACGGCAATAATTACCGTGTTCTGTAAGCCTGTAAGGATACTGTTTATAGTGCCCGGATTGGTAAACCTGTTCCAGAAAATTTCAAAATTACTCATAGATATTATTTATTTACGCTTGAAGCTATTAAAATCGACGGTTGTTTATCGAGAATAACCGCGTTTATCTTGCCGTTTGCCAAATCCATCATAGCAAGCGCGCCCGTGCTGTAAGCTTTGGTGGTGAGGTTTGTGAACCCGTCGTATCCGAAATCTTCGTCACCGTTCGAGTACATAAAGCCCGTAGTTCCCGCTTGGGTGCCTATGCTGTAAGATTTCGATTGAGCTTTCAAAATTTCTTCAACTTCTTCGGCGGTAGTGCAGTTATCGAACGTGGCGTCGCTTTCCAGAACGGTTATGACTTGTGCAGAGGTGTAATAACCCGTTGCAAAATCGACTTGCTTTTTGCGGTCCTCGTTTACCGTCATACCCGCCATACCGATAGCGCTGTTGCCCGACTGTACGTCGGAAATAATAGCGTCGAACTCCATATCCTTTACGTAAAGGGTCTTATTAAGTTTTTGCGCAATGTTGTAAGCAATTTCAATATCGACGCCTTCGAAATCGCTGTTGTCGTTGTAAGACTCGAAAGGCGGGAAGTAAGCGTTTGTCGCAATCACGAAATCGCCTTCCTGTGGCGAGGACGTCTTGTTTGCATAGCTGAAGGTCGCCGTGCCGTCGAAGTAAGAGTTTATAAGCGTATCCAAAGAACCGTCCGCTTTCCACTCGGCAAGGTATTCGTTTACGCTGGTTAACAGGCTGTCGTTGTTTTTAGAAATCGCAAACGCGTATTCTTCTTCGGTCAGCTCGATATCCTTTAAAACCTTTACGGGCGCGCCTCCTGAACACGCAGTTAAGACGACCGCGCAGGTCGTTGCAAGTGTTGCTGCCGCTATTGCGAAAATTTTCTTTTTCATAATGTTTCATACCTCTAAAATTTGATTACAAGTTATACTATACATATTGAATAAAAATAAATCAAGCATTTTTACATAGAAATTATTTTTATTCATAATTTTGTATAATTATTTAAAATTGGCAATTTTAGGGTCAAGGTCGCTTTTTGGTGAAAAATTGAATTTTTTGTAAAATTTCTTTCATTTTTTGTGAATTACTTGCAAATCGGTTAGTTGTATGTTAAACTTAATAAGTGGAAAATATTACCGTTGTTTTGCGGAGAAGATTATGAACGAAGTGATTAAGTCAATAACCGAAGCCGAGGGAAGGGCTGCGGAAATAAAAGCGCAGGCGCTGTCGAAAGCCGATGAAATTTTTGCCGAAGCGCAGAAGTCGGCGGACGAAGTTTCAAGGAAAAGCGAAACAAACTGTAAGCTTTATAAAGACAATCAGATAAAAAAGGCGGAAAAGGACGCCGAAGCCGATTACGAAAAGTACGTTTCGGAAAAGAAAAGCGCCGCAAAAGCCTACGCAGATTCCCTTATAAAAAACACGGGCGCGACGGTTCAGGATATAGTTCGGAGGATAACAAGTGGCAGTTGCTGAGATGTCAAAACTGAATCTCGTGGCAATGTCCTACGACAGGGACAGGCTGTTGAACGCACTGCAACGTACGGGCGCGACCGAGGTCAAAACCCATTACGAGGTTGAAAACACTTCGCCCGTTACCGAAAGCAGCGAAAGCCTGAGCGGTCAGGTGAACCGAATCGACGGCGCGCTCAATCTTCTTGCCGCCGAAGTTTCAGCCTATAATAAAGATAATAAAGTCAAAACCGACGATTTAAAGGACGGGTTTTCGGTTTCGTACCGCGAGTTTATCGGCGCAAATTCCTTGAAGGAAGAGTGTGATGCAGTCGTTGATAAAATCAACCTTTTGTTCGACGAGCGGCGCACGCTTGCCGCAGAAAAAACCAAGCTGGAACGCGCCCAAAGCACTTCGGAAATTTACGCCTGCGTAACCGAAAAGTTCGGCGAGTTTGCTTCAACGACGCATACTAAGGTAAAACTCGGCACGATTCCTTTGGAGCAGCTCGAACCACTGATTAAAGAAACAGGTTTAAAGGAGCTTTGCTCTCTAACGTCGTTGAACGTAAGCGGCGATACTGCGCTGATTTCGTTCGTATACCATAAATCGGAGGAGGGTGCTGAAGAGCTTTTGCAAAACGCAGGCTTTTCGTCTTGCCCGTACCCGCCCGAAGCTTCGGGCGCGGAACTGAATGCCGAAATAACGCGGAAACTCAATGATATCACGGGACGTACCGAAGAAATCTCCAAAGAGATTATAAAACTCGGCAAGCATATAAAAACGCTTAAAATTTACAGCGACTACCTCGGCTTCGAGCTTGAAAAGCTGACTTTAACCGAAAAAATGCGCGCCACTCAAAAGACGTTTCTTATGGAAGCGTACGTTCCCAAAGAAGCGGAAGAGGTTGTCAAAACCGCGTTAGAGGAAACGACCGACGCAGTCTACTTCGAGTTCGGCGAACCCGCCGAGGACGAAATGCCGCCCACGCTGTATAAAAACAACGCGGTCGTCAAAAACTTCGAAACCATAACAAATATGTATTCGCCCGTAAACGCGAAAGAGTTTGACCCCAACGGAGTTATGGCTTTCTTTTACAGCCTTTTCTTAGGCTTTATAATGGGCGATATCGGCTACGGGCTGTTAATGCTTATCGTCGGCGGTGCCATTTACCTTAAAATGCACTCGCAAGACGGCGGACTTAAAAGAATGTCGGGCGTGTTCGCAATAGGCGGTATTTTCGCCATATTATGGGGTCTACTGTTCGGTTCGCTGTTCGGGTTAGAGGTTTTAGCGCCGATTATGCCCAACGCAAAGGACGATACCTGGGGAGTTATGGGAATAAACGTTCCCTCGGTTCTTATAATCGCTATGGAGCTGGGCATAGTCCATCTTATGGCGGGTTATATATGTAAAGCCATACAGCATATGCGCAGGGGTCACTTCTGGGACGGTATGCTCGACGGCTTCGTCTGGGCGGTATTCTCGATAGGAGTGGGTATCGCAATCGCTGGTTTCATTGAGCAGGCGAATACGCCGATACTCGCATATATTGGCGGGGGAATCGCCGGCGTAAGCTTACTTATCGCAATGCTAACGGCAGGCAGAAAAGAAAAGTTTTTCGGAAAAATCACCAAAGGCTTCGGTGCGGCGTACGGAATAATAAACTACGTTTCCGACGTTCTCAGCTACGCAAGACTTTACGGTCTAATGCTCTCGGGCGCGGTAATCGCGCAGATTATCGCGGAATACACCGTAGTCGGCAACGCTACGACGGTCGGTTTCCTTGTAAGCGGTAATCCTTTATTGATAATTCTCGGCGTGTTCATTTTCGTAGTGGGTCACGTTTTCAACCTTGCCATAGGACTTCTCGGCGCGTATATACACGACGCAAGGCTTCAGTACGTAGAGTTCTTCGGCAGATTTTACGAGGGCGAGGGCGAGCTTTTCGCGCCTTTGGGTTCTTCGCATAAATATATAAAATTGGAAAGCTCCGCAAAAAAATAAGCGGATTAAATAATCAACAATCGTTGGAGGTTTTTTATGTTACACACACTTTTGGACACGGCTACGGACAATCCCATAACCGAAGTCGTCAAAGAAACGGGCTACGCCGGTTTCGTGGTAGCGGTTATCGGAATCGCACTCTGCGTAATTATGTGCGGTATCGGTTCGGCAATCGGTCTTTACAAGACGGGCAGCGCGGCTGCGGGAGTTTTGGGCGAGAACCCCAAAAAGTTCGGTAAAGTCGTTCTTCTAGTGCTTCTGCCCGCAACTCAGGGACTGTACGGTTTCATTATCGGCATTGTAGCTTCCGGGTCGGTTGATGTTGCTATGACCCTTGCTCAGGGCTGGGGCGTACTCGGCGCGTGCCTTCCTATGGCGGTGTCGGGTCTTATGTCGGGTATTTTGCAGGGCAAAGCGTCTGTAAACTGCATTTATGCTGCGGGTAAACAGGACTCGCTCGGAATGAAGCTTGCGATGTTCCCTGCGATGATAGAGCTTTATGCAATTCTCGGCCTTGTTATCTCCATAATGGTAGTTCCTTTGGTGGGTTAATTTACAACAATGAGTAAAGAAAGCATAGTAGAGCGCATAATTTCGGACGCCGAAAAGGAAGCGGAAGATATACTTTCCGCCGCTCGCGTGCGCGCCGCACAGGCTTTGGAAGAAGCCGATAAAGAAGCCGCAAGGCGGCTTGCGGGCGTCAAAGCCGAAACAGCGCAAAAGGTCAAATCGATTCTCGACGGAAAGGCGGCGACGGCGCGGCTCGACGGTGCTAAAGTCGAGCTTGCCGAAAAACGTCGCGTTATCGATACCGCGTACAGAGAGGCGCTGAACGCGCTAATCTCGCTCGACAAACAAAGCTCGTTATCACTTGCCGAAAGGCTTTTGGAAGAGTTTGCTGAGGTCGGCGACGAAATCGTCTTTTCTCCCGACTATAAGTTCGCGGCTGAAGTCGCGGCGCTTGGCGTTATAAAAGAAAAAAAGCTTTCAATCTCCAAAAAGGGCGCGGGCTTTAACGGCGGGTTCATTCTCCGCGGGAAAAATTCCGATAAAGACCTTTCTTACGGCGCGTTGCTTGCCGCCGACAGGGAAGCGCATCAGGCTGAAATAGCGGCAAAAATTTTCAAAGGTTAGTTATGCAGAAATCTACCGACTACGTAAACGGCGTTATCGCCGCAAAAGAAGTTTCGCTTCTCGGCGGCAGAATATCAAAGCTTTGCGAAGTTAGCGCAGAGGACGCTTTCCGTGCTGTTACGGAGAGCGGTTTCGGCAAGGGCGCGGAAGCTTCATCGGTGCACGATTACGAAAAACTTTTGTACGCCGACGAGCGCGATTTGGACGCATTCATACGGGAATATGCCTTAACTAACGCAGAAAAAGCCTATCTTTTATCCCCCCGTGATTTCCACAACGCAAAGGCACTTTTAAAGGCGGACTACGTTCGCGCGGACGTTGAAAAAATGCTTGCCCCCTCGGGACTTATACCCGTTGACGAGATAGCGCTTTGCGTGCAGGAAAAGAACTTTGCACCGCTCGGCAAAGAACTTGCTGTGGCTTGCGAAGAAGCTTCGGCGCTTCTTTCCGACGAGGAAAAGCCCGCCGACGGCGCTGAGGTCGGCGCTATATTCGAAAAGGCGCTTTTCAGGCACTTAAAGACGTCGTGCTCAAGAAACGGTTTTTTGAAAAAGCTGATAAAAGAAAAGTCGGATATGACGGATATTTTGACCGCACTTCGTTCAAAGACCCCCGAATATTCCTTAAATAACTACATTTTGTGCGGCAAATTAAGGGCGGAACAGCTTGAAACTCTTTTTTCTGAAAACGAAGAAAAAGCCGCTCACGCGCTTGACGGCACGGGTTTGGAAGAGTTTTTGAAAGTCTGCTTAGAGGACAGGAACGGCGGCTTGCCGCTGACCCGCGCGGAAATTATGCGCGATAATCTCGAAATAGATTTTCTCGCGGCTAAAAAGTACGAGTTGAAGAGTACCCAACCGTTTTTATATTACGTTTTAAGGCGCCGCGCAGAAAACTCCAATTTAAGAATACTTTTCGTCTGCCTTTTGGCAGGTATGAGCGAGGGCGATATAAAAAGGCGCCTACGCGCAATATAGGTGATAGTATGACGGGTAAAATCGCAATAATAGGCGACGGAGACAGCATAACCGTTTTCAAAGCGGCGGGAGTTGCAACATTCGCGGCGGAAAACGAAATAAAGGCGAAAGAAATACTCAGAAAAATCGCAAAAGAATATAAAATTATTTTTCTGACAGAGGAACTTGCCCGCCCCTTAAGCACGTTTTTAAAAAGGTTCGACGAAGAGCCTTACCCCGTCGTTTTAGGCATTCCGTCGGGTAGCGGCAGTACAGGCTACGGCACCGAGTGCCTTAAAAATGCAATGGAACGCGCCCTCGGCGTGGACATTTTATTCAACGATTAAATTACTTTGGTGGCACAATATGTGCCGTTTAACGAGGATTTTATGGGAAAAACTGTAAAAGTATCAGGTCCTTTAATTATAGCCGAGGGTATGGCAGACAGTAAGATGTTTGACGTCGTACGCGTGTCGGATAAGGGGCTTATCGGCGAAATTATCGAGCTTCGCGGCGATAAGGCTTCTATACAGGTCTACGAAGAAACTTCGGGCTTGGGACCCGGCGAAGAAGTGGTTTCCACTGGCGAGCCGCTTTCGGCAGAGCTCGGTCCGGGGCTTATTTCGGGTATTTTCGACGGCATTCAGCGCCCCCTGACCACGCTCTATTTCAAGTACGGCGCAAGAATTTCCCGCGGGGTTTCGGTAAACAACCTCGACAGGGATAAAAAATGGCGCTTCGTACCGACTGTAAAAAAGGGCGAAACAGTTTCGGAGGGGGATATTCTCGGCACCGTTCAGGAAACCGAGCTTATCGAGCACCGTATACTTGTTCCCAACGGAATGGGCGGACAGGTTCTTTCAATAGAAGAGGGTGTCTTCACAATTGAAGATACTGTTGCGATTTTGCAGACGCCCTCGGGTAAGCGCCCCGTCAGTATGCTCAGAAAATGGCCTGTGCGCCGCGGCAGACCTTATAAAGAAAAACTTTCGCCCTCAAACCCTATGATAACGGGTCAAAGGGTAATAGATACGCTGTTCCCCATCGCGCGCGGCGGCGTGGCGGCGGTACCAGGTCCATTCGGTAGCGGCAAAACCGTCGTTCAGCACCAGCTTGCAAAGTGGGCGGAAGCCGACATAATCGTCTATGTCGGTTGCGGCGAGCGCGGCAACGAAATGACAGACGTTTTAAACGAATTCCCCGCCCTCAAAGACCCCAAAACGGGCGAGCCTTTGATGAAGCGTACAATACTTATCGCCAATACCTCGGATATGCCCGTTGCGGCGCGTGAAGCAAGCATATATACGGGTATAACCATTGCGGAGTACTTCCGCGATATGGGCTATAACGTGGCTATTATGGCGGACTCGACCTCGCGTTGGGCGGAAGCCCTCCGTGAAATGAGCGGCCGCCTCGAAGAGATGCCCGGCGACGAGGGCTACCCCGCGTATCTTGCAAGCCGCCTTGCCGAGTTCTACGAACGCGCAGGCACGGTAAAAATTCTGGGCGCGGGCGGAAGAACAGGCTCGGTTACAGCTATCGGCGCGGTTTCCCCTCCGGGCGGCGATTTGAGCGAACCCGTTTCTCAGGCGACGCTACGTATCGTCAAAGTTTTCTGGGGGCTTTCCGCATCGCTCGCATACAAGCGCCACTTCCCCGCAATCGACTGGCTTATAAGCTATTCACTCTATGTGGACAGAATGAAAGACTGGTACGACGCGAACGTAGGCGCTGACTTCTACCGTTACCGCCAATTCGTTGCAACGATTTTGCAGGAAGAAGCCGCGTTGGACGAAATCGTCCGCTTGGTCGGCGTAGACGCGCTGTCGTCAAAGGACAGGCTTACGATGGAAACTGCGAAAATCATTCGTGAAGACTACCTGCACCAGAACGCTTTCGACGACGTTGATACTTATACGTCGATGAAAAAACAGTACCTGATGCTCAAACTCATTTGCGAATTTAACGCCCGCGCAAGCGAAGCTATCGCGAATTTCGCCGACTTGAACGCGATTTTGTCCTGCTCCTGCAAGGAAAAAATAGGTCGTGCAAAGTACATTCCCGAAGATAATCTTTCAGAGTTTGACGAAATTTTCAAAACGATGGCAACCGAGCTGAAAGCGCTTAGCCAGGGGGGAGAAGATGTTTAAAGAATATAAAACCATACGCGAAGTCGTCGGACCCCTTATGCTCGTCGAGGGCGTGGACGGAGTAAAATATAACGAGCTTGTCGACGTCATTTGCGCAAACGGCGATATACGGCGCGGCAAGGTGCTCGAAATAAACCGCGACAAAGCTGTCGTTCAGCTTTTCGAAAATTCTCAGGGTCTGCAAATCGCAACTTCCAAAGCGCGGTTCACTGGTCACAGCCAGCAGCTTGCCGTGTCCAAGGATATGCTCGGTCGCGTGTTCGACGGAATGGGCAACCCCCGCGACGGCGGTGCGCCCGTTATCCCCGAAAAACTGATGGATATTAACGGCGAACCCATAAATCCCGCCGCCCGCGACTACCCCGACGAGTTTATTCAGACGGGTATTTCAGCAATCGACGGATTAAATACCCTCGTCAGGGGTCAGAAACTGCCCGTTTTCTCTATGAGCGGACTTCCCCACGCCGAACTTGCCGCGCAGATTGCAAGGCAAGCTAAGGTGAGAGGGGGTGACAGTAAGTTCGCCGTCGTTTTCGCCGCGATAGGCATAACTTTCGAAGAGTCGCAGTACTTTGTCGACGACTTCAAAAGAACGGGCGCTATTGAAAGAACCGTACTTTTCACCAACCTGGCAAACGACCCTGCGGTAGAGCGTATCGCAACGCCGCGAATGGCTTTGACCTGCGCCGAATACCTCGCGTTCGAGTGCGGTATGCACGTCCTCGTAATTATGACGGACATCACCAACTACGCGGAAGCATTGCGCGAAGTCTCCGCCGCCCGTCGCGAAGTGCCCGGCCGTCGCGGATATCCCGGTTATCTTTATACCGACCTTGCAACTATGTACGAGCGCGCGGGCAGAATAAGGGGTTGCAGCGGCTCCATTACGCAGATACCCATTCTGACTATGCCGGAGGACGACAAAACTCACCCCATACCCGACCTTACCGGCTACATTACCGAGGGGCAGATAATTCTTTCGCGCGACCTTTATAAAAAGGGCATAAACCCGCCAATAGACGTCCTGCCGTCGCTCTCCCGTCTTAAAGACAAGGGTATCGGCAAGGGTAAAACGCGTGAAGACCACGCCGACACTATGAACCAGCTTTTCTCTGCTTATGCAAGCGGAAAAGAGAGTAAAGAGCTTTCCGCAATTCTGGGCGAAGCCGCGCTTTCGGATACCGATAAGCTGTTTGCGAAGTTCGCAGAGCAGTTTGAAAAGCTGTATATAAATCAGGGCTTTACCGCCGACAGACCCGTTGAAGAAACGCTTGATTTAGGGTGGGAGCTTTTGAAAATTCTGCCCGTCGGCGAACTTAAAAGAATTCGTCAATCATATATCGACAAGTATTTTAAAAAGGACGAAAATTAGGGTACACCCCCGCATATGCTTGAAATAACGACTATTTACAAGGCTTATTTATGGCAAGGTTAAACGTAAACCCCACGCGTATGGAGCTAAAAAAGCTGAAAGCAAGGCTCGATACGGCTGTGCGCGGACACAAATTATTAAAGGATAAATCGGACGAAATGATTCGTCGGTTTTCCGTCATATTGAAAGAAAATAAGCTTCTCCGCGACGAGGTGGAGAGGGAGCTTGCCGATACCTTAAAACAGTTTTCGGTCGCACGGTCGGTAACTCCGTCCTATCAGGCGGAAACGGCTTTCGCTATGCCGTCGGTCGCAATAAAGGCGGACTGCGAAGTCCGGAGTATTATGGGGGTGGAAGTCCCCAAGCTTTCGGTTTCGACTGATAAACGTTCGGACGGATTGCCCTACGCATATCCCGAAATTACCAGCGAAGCGGACCACTCGGTGGAACGCGCCGCGGCACTCATTCCAAGACTTTTGCGGCTTGCGGAAGTGGAAAAAGCCGTAAGAATGCTGGCAGAGGAAATCGAACGCAATAAGCGCCGCGTCAACGCGCTTGAATACGTTATGATACCGCAATTGGAGGAAACGATAAAATACATCAAGTCCAAACTCGACGAAAACGAAAGGGCGGCGGTTATACGTTTAATGAAAGTTAAAAATAAGGCTTAAAATGCATACAAGCTGTGCGATAAGGCGTCACTCTGTGGCAACATCGGTCACTTACTCAAAGTAAGCTATTACGTATGCCTAACGCAGTATTTTAGCTGTTAAAGAGAAAAATATATCATAAAAAAAGGGCTTAACGCTGTTGCGTAAGCCCTTTTTTTATGATATAATATATAAATCAAAGCACGGTGGACGTAACTATGGCTAAAACACTTCTGTTAAAACTCAAAGAATCGCTCGTCTCGGTTTTACCGATAGCGATAATCGTTTTAATCATATCGTTCACGCCGCTTGCGCCGCTGACCGCAACCGAACAGGCGACTTTTGCCGTATGCTCGGTTTTCCTTATTTTGGGTATCGGTCTTTTCAACCTCGGCGCGGAAATCGCAATGACGCCAATGGGCGGCTACGTCGGCACGGGTCTGACTAAGTCCAAAAAGGTTATCGTCCTTATCTCCGTGTGCTTTATAATGGGCGTACTCATAACGGTTGCCGAACCCGACCTTTCGGTCCTCGCTTCGCAGGTCAGCGACGTTATGAACAATATGGTTTTAATCGTCACCGTCGGCGTCGGTGTGGGTATATTCCTCGTTTTGGCAGTCCTCAAAATTGTATTCCAAAAAAGTCTTTCTATGCTTTTGATGTTCTTCTATATGATGTTGTTCGCGGTCAGTGCATTGCTTATAGAAAGCGGAAAGAACGACTTTCTTGCTCTGTCTTTCGATTCAGGCGGTGTAACTACGGGTCCAATAACCGTGCCTTTTATAATGGCGCTCGGCTTCGGAATCGCAACTACGGTCGGCGGCAGAAACGCTAACGAAAACAGCTTCGGGCTTATCGCAATGTGTTCGATAGGTCCCGTTCTTGCCGTAATGGTGCTTTCAATGGTATCGGGCGGCGAGATGTCAAACGACGCTTTAAACGCACTCGCAACTTATAAAACGGTAGACCAAAGCCTCGAACATATCGGCTTCGCGTTTTTAGAAACAGTTAAAAACGTCGGAATTGCGCTCGGGCTTGTCGTAATTTTCTTCTTCATTCTGCAATTCACGGTTTTAAAACTCCCCCGCCAGAAGCTTGCCCAGATAGGCATAGGTATAGTGTACACGTTCTTCGGGCTTGTTATTTTCCTTGTCGCGGTGGAAGTCGGCTTTATGCCAATCGGCTTTAAACTCGGCGAAAGCATAGCAAATTTCTCCAAACCGGTACTCGCCGTGTTCGGCTTTGTGCTCGGCCTTGTGGTCGTCCTTGCAGAGCCCGCCGTCCACGTCCTTAATAAACAGGTTGAAGAAGTCACGGGCGGCGGAGTCAGAAAAATCGAAATGGTGCTTGCGCTGTCGATTGCAGTCGGCGTGTCAATCTGCCTTTCGATAATAAGAATGATTTTCCGATTTTCGCTTCTTTACTACCTGATTCCGGGGTATCTGATTTCTTTGGGGCTGTCGTTCTTCGTTCCTAAAATTTATACGGCGATAGCGTTCGACTCTGGCGGAGTCGCTTCGGGTCCTTTGACGTCCAGCTTTATCCTGCCGCTTATCGTCGGCGCGTGCCTTGCCTTAAACGGCGGACTGGAAGGCGGCGGTGCCTCTCACATTTTAACGGAAGCTTTCGGGGTTGTCGCAATGGTCGCAATGACGCCGCTTATAACTATTCAGGTGCTCGGCTTCAAGGCGGTTATGTCCTCGAAAGTTCGCCATAAGATTGCTATGAAGCGAATTCTGTCCGCCGACGACGAGCAGATAATTTACTTTAAATAGGAGGTAAGCCGTGGCTGAAAAAACTACGCGGAAAGAGCGCCAGACAGAGCGCGTAAATGCGGTAAAAAAGGAAATAAAACAGCGAGTATCGCAAAAAATCAAGCCCGCTTCACCCAATACGGTGACTTCAAACAGGCTTAAACTTCTGATTACCGTCGTCAACAGAAACAAGGCGGAGTACTTCACCGACCTTATCCAGTCCTTTGACGTCAATATGCAGCTGATTGCACTTGCAAGCGGCACCGCCGACGCGAAGATGCTCGGTATTCTCGGACTTTCCAACAATGAAAAAGCGGTAATCTTAGGTGTAATTCAAGAGCGCAAGATACCCGATGCAATGCATACGCTCGGGGAAAAGTTCAACAGCATAAGAGACGGCAAGGGCATAGCGTTCACCGTGCCCCTCACAAGCGTGATAGGTACGCTTATCTACGGCTTTTTATCAAACAACCGCCTTACGGTAAAGGAGAGCAAGTAATGAACGGTTACGAAATGATTTTGTGTATAGTAAACGCGGGTTTTTCCGAGCTTGTAATGGACGCGGCTAAGGAAGAGGGTGCGCGCGGCGGCACCGTCATTCACGCCCGCGGCACGGCAAACAAAGAAGCGGAGCAGTTCTTCCATATTGCTATTCAGCCCGATAAAGAAATCGTTATGATTTTGGTTCCCGAGAACATCAAGGATAACGTCTTGCACTCAATCTATAAAATCGCAGGGCTTAAAAGCGAGGGCAGGGGTATTGCCTTTTCCGTCGCCGTTGACGAGGTCGTCGGTATATCCGCCCCGCCCCCGCCCGCCGAAGAAACGGAACAATCGGAACAACCGCCCGAACAACAAAACTAATAATTTAACTGACTAAAAAGCCCCGACCGTTACGGCTCGGGGCTTTTTTTGTGCGCATTTTTAGTAAAAAAGTACAACCGCGCTTGTTTATTCAAGCACCCGCCACAGTGCCAAATTTGAAATTGAGCTTATTTTGAGCTGTTTAAACTATTGCTAAAAAAGTTTGCGTATGATATAATAATTTTGTATATATGAAAGCAGAAGCAATAGCATTATCAGAAGAAAAATTGAATGGGCGTTTTTATACGCCTGAATTTATCGTCAATAATGTTCTTGATTTGTCAAGCTATCACGGACAGACGATTTTAAAAAAGCACGCCATTGACAATAGTTGCGGTGATGGCGCATTTTTGCTTGCTATTGTTAATAGATATTGCAATGAATTTTTAAAGAATAGTACTGACCTGCAAATATTGTCCGAAGAATTATCTACTTATATTCACGGTATTGAAATAGACGAAATAGAAAGCAAAAAGTGTATTGATAATTTAAATAGCACAGTTAGGCAGTTCGGCTTAAACAATGTTAATTGGGATATAAACTGCGCCGATACTTTGACCATAGATAAATATAACGGGAAAATGGACTTTGTTTTAGGAAATCCGCCTTATGTCAGAGTTCATAATTTAGGTAGTTCTTTTGACTGTATTAAAAAGTTTTCTTTCGCTCAAAACGGTATGACCGATTTATATATCGTATTTTATGAAATTGGTTTAAAAATGCTTAATGAAAACGGTATTTTGGGTTATATAACGCCGAGTTCGTTTTTCAATAGTCTTGCAGGAAAATATATGCGGTTACATTTGGTTAAAAATAATTTGCTTGATAAAATCGTTGATTTAAAACATTTTCAAGCATTTACCGCAACCACTTATACGACTATCGCAATATTAAAAAATAATCGCCAACAAAACACAACCGATTATTATCAGTTTGAAGATAAAAATAATTTTCCTTACTATGTCGATACATTAAGCGTTGAAGATTATTATATCTGCGATAATTTCTATTTTGCCGAGAAAAACAAGTTGCAAGAATTAAAGAATATTTTGACTTTAAATATTGCAAAAGACCATTTTGCTGTTAAAAACGGTTTTGCTACTCTTGCAGACAGCTTTTTTATAGGGAATTTTGATTTTGACGAATTTACAATACCTATCGTTAAGGCATCAACGGGGAAACAATATAAATGCTTATTTCCTTATAAAAACGGTAGGCTTGTTTCTTATGAAGAATTAACCGCTAATTCTTCCTTAAAATTGTATTTGGAAACTTATAAAGAGTTGTTGTTAAAGCGTAGTTTGGAAAGAAATAGCGGTTGGTATGGCTTTGGGCGAACGCAAGGCATAAACGACGTTTATCGGTGTAAATATTCAATCAACGCTTTATTAAAAACACAATCAGATTTGAAACTTATTAAATGTGATAAAGGCGTTGGGGTTTATAGCGGACTTTATATTCTGACAGAAGTTTCCGAAAGTGAATTAAAAGAAATGTTATATAGCGAAGATTTTATTTCTTATATTTCACTACTCGGCAAATATAAAAGCGGTGGCTATTATACTTTCTCGTCAAAAGATTTAAAAAATTATCTTGAATATAAATACTCACAAAGGAACGGATTTGAAAATGAACAATTCTCAATTTTTAGCTATTCTTAAAAAGTCGTTTATTACTTATTTGCAAACAGGTGCAAGAAGCAATAAAAAATTAGGCATTTTACACGGCGCAATTTCGGAAGATTTACAAGAACGTTTGAATGATAATACATACTCTGTCTATTCTTTGGGTTATGGAATAGGCAAAGAACATAAAATTAACGGACGATATGTTGACAAAGCAGTTGATATTACTATTACTGAAAATAATCAACCTATTGCAGGCATAGCCGTTAAATATGTAATGAGCAATTACTCGCAAAATTCAAATAACTATTTTGAAAATATGCTCGGCGAAACGGCAAATATCCGTTGCGCTAAAATTCCTTATTTTCAGATTTTTATTATTCCCGATAAAATTCCCTATTTTGACAAAGACGGTAGTATTTCAAAATGGGAAACTATCAGCGAACATAATTTAAATAAATATATTAAGCTGTCAAATGATAATATTGATACATACTTGCATACGCCAAATAAAACGCTCGTGTTTATTGTTCATATTCAGGATAAAAATGCCGCTACAAAAATTACCGATAAGCAAGAATATGAAAATTATTATTTAAATAATGATTTTGATATGGCGATTTCGGCGTTAAAATTTGATTTTGGTAATACTATCGTTTATAACAATTACGAGAAATTTATTGATAAGGTAGCACACACAATTAAAGGCTGGTAATTATGAATTTATATAACGAGCTAAAAAATAAAGACATTAATATTGCTATTCAATTCTATGGCGTTAATGATTTATTTACTCGTTGGGAATGCACCGATTTAATAAAATATTTTGATATAGTGAAAAATTTAATCGAAAATATAGAATTTGAAAGTATAATAAATTTAAATGATTATATTAATTACCTGTTACTCGTTAAAATTTCTTCTTTTTCTGAAATGATAGACATCATAATTGCGGAAGATAATAAAAGTAAAATAAGTACATTATCAAATATTGCAAAAGATAAAATCAAAAGTGTAACAGTTCAAGATTTAATTAAGTATATAAATTCTACATATATAGATTTGCTTAACAATGAAGATATTTCTTCTATTACTCTCGATTTCTGTATAAAATATCAAAATGGTATAAGCAATACTGTTTTTATATGGCTTGCCGAAAATAAGCCTTATGTTTTTATTGGTAAGTACGATACTTTAAAAAAACAATTTATAAAACCAGAAATCATTGAGAAAGTGTTAAACAATAAGAATGTTGAGAAACTTATCTATTATGACGATAAAAAACTTTACTGCATTTTGAAATCTTTGAACAAGAAAAATATACCGTGCCTTATTGCTTTTAATAGCTGTATATATGCCTATTATAAAAATATTTACAATAAATTAAGCATAGATAATGTTTTACAATATTTTAATATTTTAAAATCAATTAAACGCTATTTTGAAGATATTAAGTATTATATGGCTAATGAGTGTAATAAAGTTTTTAAGCAAGTAGAGCTATTGCTTGACGAAAGTATAAAGCAAAATGGTAAAACTTTTTCTTATGAAATACCTGTAAAAGAATTTGATAAAGTTTATTACGCTAATACCAAATGGGAACATAAATTATTATGTTTAACCCATAGTTTAAATAAAAAAACAAATAAATTTGAAAGTGTTTTTAAATATAAAACAAAAGCAAGATTGATAGATGATTTTTCAAGTAACATAGATAAAGACGACTATTTTACTTATTCAAGACAGCAAGATATTGAGATTGCTTTAAAAGTGGGAAGTAGTATTTTTCAGTATATTTTTTCAAAGAAAGAATATGCCGAAAATGTTGCTGGGTGGATAAAAGCAATAATTGACTATATATGTAAATCATTTGCTTATGAAAGCAAAGATATTTTAAAAGAATATGAAATAATAATAGACACATTTTTTACTTGGATTAATAATAATTGGTCGCAAAATATTTTCGTTGGACAATCGATTTGTTATAGTATTCAAATGCTATTATGTGCTTCCATTGAAAAACTTTTAAGAGTTATTTATAAAAGTAAAACAGAAACGCTTTTTCTTGATTACGATTTTTCATTATCTATTGCATTAAAAGATAAAAGTGTTATTCAGCCAATATTAAGTGAAGATTTAGCAAAAGTATGTCATTATGTTTTATGTAAAGAAAACCATATAGGCAACAATTATAGAAACAGATTAGCACATTTATATGATTTTGATTTAAGCAAAATTAATCCTGAAATGAATTTTCAGTTGTTCTACCTATATGTATGTATTTTAAATAGTGTTTTTCTTGACTGTATAAATGATTGAAAGTATTAAAATTTGATATTAAGCATTAAACAAAGTCGAACCATCGCATATTATGGCTCGACTTTTTGCAAAGAAAAACACAACCTTACTCGATAGTATTCGAATAAGGTTGCGTTTGGTGCGCCGTAAGGAATTCGAATCCCTAGCCTTTGGTTCCGTAGGGAGCCTATACACCTTATCAATCTTGCTTTTTAATATACCTATTTTAACATATATTTATCTATAAAACAAGCGTAAAACGCCCTTTTAGAACACTTTTAAGGGCGTTTTCACTATATTTAAGTCAAAATGCCCTATCAACGAGCGGTAACAATCAATAGCAATAAATAACCGTCAAATGCACAAAATCCTGCACGTTTATTAGAATTTTGGTTAGAACAAGAAAGGTTGTTTTGATTATTAGTGATTTTAACTGATATATCTTAAATCTATTTTTGTTTAAGTTTTCGTATATGATAAAAAAAATTATCTTGCTTTATTCCCGATAACCGCAACGCCGTTTTAAGCGGTATGCGTTTTTCTATGTAGTCAAATGCAACCGATAAAAAATCGTCGCTGTATTCCTTTCTCGGTCTGCCGAACTTAACACCGTTTTGCTTGGCAAGCCGTATTCCGTCCGCTTGGCGTTCCCGTATATTTGCACGCTCGTTTTCGGCAACGAACGATAGCACTTGCAAAACGATGTCCGAAATAAATTTGCCTACAAGCGTTTCGGCTTTCGTGCGGGTGTCTAAAATGGGCATATCTAACACTAAAATGTCCGCGCCTATGGTGTTTGTTATATAAGACCATTCCGCAATAATTTGGTCGTAATTGCGTCCCAAACGGTCTATTGATTTTATCACGAGCAAGTCGCCGTTTTTAAGTTTTTTAACAAGTCGTTTATACTCTTTTCTTTCAAAGTCCTTGCCGCTTTTCTTGTCCGAGAAAATGCGGTTCTTTTCAATTCCAAACTCGATAAATGCGGTAATTTGCCGCTGTAAATTTTGGTCGCGTGCGGAAACGCGGGCATAAGCGTATGTGTTCATAAATATAGAACGCTCCTTTCGTTTCCTTTAAGCATAGCAAAAAGCGCAAAACGAAAATACCGTTCCGCGCCCGTTTACGATAAATTTTTTAATAATTGTAGTAAAAGTGTACTTTTACTACAACGCCGAAAATTGCCGAAAATAATATAATTTTGCTCCTTAATTATACCATAAAGACACTAAATAACGCAAGTATTTAAGTTTAGTTAAAGTACACTTTTACTACAACGGAAACCGCCGGAAAAGGAGTGTTTATGAAAAAGTTTTTAGTTGCTTTTCTCTCGCTTGTATGCGTATTTGCCTGCGTGGCAGGGCTTGCCGCTTGCGGTATCGGCGGTAAACCTAATGGCGGCGAACAGGAAAACCCGTCGCAAACAGGCGAATATACCGTCGTGTACGATGCAAACGGCGGGCAATTCGATAAAGGCGATATCGAACTTGATGACGACGTTACGCTCGACGACGGCACGGTAGTTTCGGCGGACGGAACGAAAATGACGCTTACAACAAAGCAAAAAGAGCTTATGCCGCCGTTAAAAACGCCTGAGCGCGCTCGGTACGTATTTACCGGCTGGGCAAAAGATAGAGACGGCGAAAACTTATGGGATTTCGAGAACGACAAACTGAGCGGAAACATAACGCTTTACGCGGTTTGGACGGTTACGTTCGATTATAAGCCGAGCGAAGATAAAAGTTATTATATCGTTCGCGGAATCGGCGGACTTTCGGGCGATGTAGAAATCCCCGAAACGCACAACGGAAAACCCGTGAAAGAGATTGCAGAAAACGCGTTCAAAGGCGAAAATACGCTGACAAGCATTATCATTCCCGATAGCGTTATAAAAATCGGCAAAGCCGCGTTTATGCGCTGTAACAATTTATTAAGCGTAACGATAGGCGAAGGCGTTGCGGAACTGCCCGAGCAGTTATTTTCCGAATGCGGCAAGTTGGAGAAAATTTTGATACCGAAATCGGTGATAAAATTCGACGAGCGTTCGTTCGGCGAGTTTGGCGAACTTTCCGCCCTTACCGAAGTACATTATAGCGGAACAGCGGACGATTGGTGTAATATCGAAATGAAAGAATATATTTTACTCAATCAGAACATAAACGAACCCGCCAACCCGCTTGCAAACGGCAAAGCAAAACTTTTTATTGACGGTCAGGCGGCAACGGATATTACGATTAACACCGCAAGAATAAATAAATATGCGTTTTACAAATGCGGCACGATAAACAGCGTAACCATAGGCAGCAAAGTAACGGAAATCGGAACGAAAGCGTTTTATTTCAACAGCAATCTGAAATCGCTTAACTTTGCAAGCGATTCAAAACTTATAACAGTAAGCGAAAGCGCGTTTGAACGCACGGGAATTTTGTCGCTTGCATTGCCTGCAAATATGCAGACCGTACAAACGAATGCGTTCGGCAGTTGTATGAGCTTGACTTCGGTGCAGCTCGGCGGAACGAAATACGTTTATGATAGAGCGTTTGCTGGGTGCGATTCTCTGAAAACTTTGGATTTGGGAAAAGCGGAAGAATTGGGTTCAAGCGCATTCGGGAGCTGTTCCCTTACAAGCGTTACCATTCCCGATACGGTATGGTATATGGAAGGCAGTTTTTCGCTTAATTCCCAACTTAACAGCGTTACGTTCGCAAGCAATGCAAGTTCGGCGAGTTGGCAGGTAACTACGGTAAAGACGACTGGACAGGAAACGGCAACGGTAACGAGCGACAGTTTAACCAACCTTGCGCAAAATGCGAAACGCATTAAAGAAAACGGGATTTGGTTGCGTATTGCGGGTACCCTTACCTATCAAGAAATAAACAACGGCAAAGAGTATGAAGTTACGGGCGTTGAAAATAAAAACGGAACGGGCGTGCTCGCTATTCCCGCAAAATATAACGATAAACCCGTAACGAGTATCAGCAGTTCTGCGTTCTACGGTTTTAGTGGACTCAAAATTATATCCATACCAGACAGCGTAACGAGTATCGACAGTTCTGCTTTCAGCGGTTGCAACAGTCTTACAAGCATAATCGTAGCTGCAAATAACACTCATTATGCGAGCCAAGACGGTATCTTATATAACAGAGCAAAAACGAAGTTTATTTATATACCGAAAGTGAAGGGCGCAATTACTATACCAGACGGCATAACGGCTATCGGTTCTTCTGCATTTGCAGATTGCAGTAGGCTAACAAGCATAACTATACCAGACAGCGTAGCGAATATAGGCTATGGCGCGTTTAGGAATTGTACTGCTCTCGAACTTATGGTGTTACCTTTTGGGGGCGTAAGCAGTAATGATAAGGCTCAATATACGCATTTCGGATTTGCTTTCGGAGCACAACTCTATTCTGATATAAAAAAATACGTACCATCATCGTTAAAAACAATAATCATAACAGGCGGCACCCGTATTGCCCAAGATGCATTCTATAATTTCAGTGGGCTTACAAACATAACTATACCCAACAGTGTAACGAGTATTGATGATAATGCGTTCCGTAATTGCAGCAGTCTAACAAGCATAACCATACCCGACAGCGTAACGAGTATAGGCGATTATGCGTTCCGTAATTGCAGCAGTCTAACAAGCATAACCATACCCGACAGTGTAACGAGTATCGGCGATTATGCTTTCAGCGGTTGCAGCAGTCTTACAAGCATAACCATAGGCAACAGCGTAACGAGTATCGGACGGTCTGCGTTCAACAGTTGCAGTAGTCTTACAAGCATAACCATACCCGACAGCGTAACGAGTATAGGCGATTATGCTTTCAGCGGTTGCAGCAGTCTTACGAGTATAACCATACCAGACAGTGTAACGAGTATTGATGATAATACGTTCTATAAGTGCAGTAGTCTTACGAGTATAACCATAGGCAACGGCGTAACGAGTATCGGCGATTCTGCATTTGAAGATTGCAGTAGTTTAACGAGTATAACAATACCGAATAGCGTAACGAGTATCGGCGGTTCTGCGTTCAGCGGTTGCAATAATTTACGATATAATGAATACGATAATGCATTCTATCTTGGAAACAATACAAATCCTTATTTAGTGTTGATAAAAGCAAAAGATACGTCTATTCTTTCTTGTACAATAAATACAAATACAAAGATTATTTATAGTTCAGCGTTCTACAATTGCAGTAGTCTTTCGAGCATAACCATACCTGATAGCGTAACAAGTATCGGTGATACTGCATTCTACCAATGCAGTAGTCTTACAAGCGTAATAATAGGCAACAGTGTAACGAGTATCGGCGAGGATGTGTTCGGTTTTTGCAGTAGTCTTTCGAGTATAACCATACCTAATAGCGTAACGAGTATTGGCGATAATGCATTCTACAATTGCAGTGATCTTACGAGCGTAATAATAGGCAATAGCGTAACGAGTATCGGAAGGTATGCGTTTTACAATTGCGTAAGTATTATAAACATAACCATACCCGACAGCGTAACGAGTATAGGCGATTATGCGTTCGGAAATTGCGGAAGTCTTACAAGCATAATCATACCCAACAGCGTAACGAGTATAGGCGATTATGCGTTCGAAAATTGCGGAAGTCTTACAAGCATAACCATACCCGACAGCGTAGCGAGCATCGGCTCTTGTGCGTTCAGTGGTTGTAGCAGTCTAACGAGTGTAAATATAGGTAATGGCGTAACGAGTATAGGCTCTTATGCGTTCAGTGGTTGTAGCAGTCTAACGAGTATAACCATACCCGACGGCGTAACGGGTATCGGTCATGGTGCGTTCTATGATTGTAGTAGTCTTACAAGTATAATTATACCAAATAGTGTAAATGGTATCGGCTGGAATGCATTCGAAGATTGCGGTAGTTTAACGAGTATAACCTTTAACGGCACAATGGCGCAATGGAATGCGATTACAAAAGGCGATGATTGGAATCTCAACACAGGCGACTATACCGTTCACTGCACCGACGGCGATATAGCCAAAGAAAATTAAGCCGCAAAACGGCACACAAAGACAAAGATTAAAAACAATAATACTAAATAATAAAATCAAGGCGTTCACGCAAAACCGCGTGAACGCTTTTTTTATTTGGTGCGAAAAAAGTCGCATTTTGAAATGCCGCAGTCCTACTCTGTCGGATTTGAACAAAACAAATTCAAATCTAAAAGGAGCTTGGGGCTATGGCATTTATTTTATACCGTTTTTCGGACGGACACTATGAAGAAATCGAAGTTACGGAAGAATTTGCGAATGAATATGCGCTTTTTGAAAAAGAAACAAAGCGTGAAGAATGGCGTTATCAATGGCGTAGTCGTAAGAAATTAGTTTCTATGAATGCTTTGGCAGAACTGGGTAGTCAGTTTGAGAGTGAAAACGAATCTGCCGAAGACATAATAATCCGTAATGAAATAAAAGAAGGTTTACGAAAGATTATAAGTGATTATCTTACCCCACAGCAAATCGAATTATTAAAGTTAATCTACATACAAAATAAGTCGTTAAAAGAACTTGCGAAAGAATTCGGTGTTTCTTATCAAGCGATACAAAATCGCCACACTAAAATTTTGAACCGTTTACGACAATTTTTCAATTAGGGGGTTGTGTAACCCCCTTTCTACTCCTTATAAGTACAAGGGACAAGCCTTGACTACATTTTAAGGAGTATTTATGGCTACTATCAATTACAAGTTTTCGGACGGACACAAGGAAGTAATCGAAGTTACGGAAGAATTTGCAAAAGAATATGCAAAGCTCGAACACGAAGAACGTAAAGCGCATGAACGTGAAAAGAAGCGTGGAAAAAACATAGTTTCGTTGGATTTACTTATCGAAAAAGGCGTGGATATTCCAGACAATTCTTCGCCCGATCCGCTACAAGAACTACTGAACAAGGAAGAAGATAAAATCACACTTATAGAACTTGCGGATTTTCTTACGCCGCGTCAAAAACAGGTTATGATGATGTATTACGAAAACAGATATACCAAAGCGGAAATTGCAGAAAAACTCAAAATCGACGAGGCAGCGGTTAGACGCCATTTGAAAGCAGCAGGGCATAAAATTTTGAAGAAATTTTCCTAAAACGGTAAAAGTAGTCCGCTTTTAGGGATGTCCCATTCCCTTATAAGTGAAGGGGTTAAAACTTTTCAAACAAAAATCGGAGGTAATTATGATAGCAAACAAGGAAAAACTACGCTCGTTTTTGAAAGCGAAAAAGTTATCCGAAAAAGATTTCGCCGCACTACTGAACATAGAGCAAAACGAAGCGGATAAGCTCTTAAACGGCGAAAGCGTGGGGAAAGAAACGGCGCATAATTTCATTTATTTTTTCAAAGCCGAGCTTGCACAGCACTACATAGATTGGCAAGCAACCGGCGTTAAAAATCCGCTTGCAGAAAACAACGAAAATAATTAAAACAAGGAGCATATAAAATGAAAAATTTTGAAGTACAGCATACCATTCGCCTTTACGATCCCGAACTCATTGCCGAAATCGGCAGAGCGTTCGACGCGCACCATAGAGAGTTCAGAAACAAAAACGAATTCCTTACCGAACTCTTGCGGCTCGGCGTAAAGCAGATGAACCCCGTTCCGCCTGTTCCGCCCGTAGGCAATCCCGTTCCGCCCTGCGCCGCTGCGGGCACTCTGACGGACGAAATCAAAGAGATACACGCAATTACTACGGAAACGGCGCAGTACCTTAAAACACAGTTTAAGAAGCTCTACGTCCACGTTGCGGTTGCGGAAAAGTTACTTGCGGCCATCTACAATATCAAAACGAGCGAGCTTGCGGGAACGCCGCCCCTTTCCGAGAAAGTGGAAGACGGATTTTTCGACGACCTGCCTATGCGTTTTGAAAAAATCATCGTTTCGCTCGAAAGCCGTTACGGTCTGCGTTGAGCGTTCCCAACGTCAACTGTAAGATACTCTACGTTGAAAACGAAGAAACGCTTGCCAAATACCCAACACGCAATGAGCGTTACGGTCCGAAACGTAAATTCTATTCCTGCAATCAGGCGCAAGATTACGTTACCTATGTCGATACGGGCTCGAAGCAAGATTACATTTCGTATTCGGGGGATAGAGAAAAAAGCACGGGAATATTCGGCAAAAACGGATTGCTCGGCTATAAAGAGCGCGTTGCCCTGCGAAAAAAGCTGCGGACGACCAAAAGCATTATATGGGATTGCCTATTGACCTTTCAACCCGAATTCGGGCAGACCTATTGCAACAACTACGAGCAAGCCTACGAAATGATGAAGTGCGAAATGCCGCGCTTTCTCAAAGACGCCGGCTTTAACCCCGACAACATAACTTGGTTCGCAGGGCTGCATACGAACAAGCGGCATCGGCATATTCATATCAGCTTTTTTGAGAACGAGCCTACGCGCCTGCGGAAACGCTCGAAAGAATTGCAATACTCGCTCGGTAAAATAAACCGCGCCTGTTTAGACCGGTTCAAAATTCACGTTGAGCAAAACTTAACGGACATATCCGCCGAACTACGAATTGCCCGAAAAGACGTAACGACGCTCACGCAAAACGTACTGTTCTCGAAGGACTGTCAAATCCGCTACAATAGCGAATTTCAATCTCTTATCTTGCGGCTTGCGGAAAGTTTACCGAGCGAAGGTCGGCTCTCATACGATAGCGAGAATATGTACCCGTTAAAACCCCTTATAAGGCAGATTACGGACATAGCCATAAAGAGCAATCGGAAATGGCACAAAGCCTTTTTGAAGTTCTGCGGCGAGGTAAAAAGGCACGACGACGAAACGCGAGAAATGCTCATTCGTAATAAGGTCCCCGAAAAATATCGGGATAGATACCTTAAATCCGAAACATACCTTGAAGACCTGTACAGACGAATGGGCAATCAAATTCTTAACTACGTCCGCGTGTACAAAAAGAAAGAGCGTCCGGCAAAGAGCCGTCTTGCCCGCAAGCGAATCCGCAACAAAACGGCGTTCGACGTTCTCTCCCGAAGCGCACAGTTGCAAGCCGCTATGGAAGCGGATTCTATGTTCTTTTTTGAAGAATACTTAAAAAAGCTTGAAGAAGCCCGCGAAGAAAACGCACAAGGAGTTATGGAACTCGATGAAATGGAATAAACGCATAAAACACCTTTTGATTGCGCTTGCAATCGTTCTCGGAATATCTCTCGTTGCGGGATTTTTCCTTAACTGCTTATTAAGCAACAACTTTCATTTTCGCATACAGTTTGGGCTGCTCTTGGACGGAAAAACATACCTTTACGCTCTCTTGCTATCCGTCATTGCGCTAACCGTTGTGCTTGCTTATTACTACAAGCATTATTGGCTTAAAAACAGTAAGAAAATCATACAAGGCGACGAACGGGACAACGACGTCGCGGCGAACTTGGAACAAGCCCGTTTTCAAACGGACGAAGAAATCGACAAAAACTACATCGTATCTGAATACTCGGAACTTGCAGAGAAGCCCATTGTCGGCATACCCATTAAAGCCGTCGAACGCAAGGGCAATTATACTGTACATTTTGCAAAGAACGCGCACACCATGATTATCGGAACGACGGGCAGCGGCAAGACGACCACGTTTATCAATCCCGTAGTGCAGATACTCTCGCAGAGCGCGGCGAAGCCGTCTATGCTGATATCCGATCCGAAGGGCGAACTCTACGCCTTACACGCAAAATCTCTTACGGATAAGGGCTACACGGTAAAAGTTCTCGACCTGCGCAATCCATATAACTCGGTGCGGTGGAACCCGCTTGAACGACCTTTTCTGTTCTATCAGCGTATGCTGCACCTTGAAGACGAAGTAACTGCGGACGAAGAAAACGGCGGTTATGTGTTCGACGGCGAATTCTACAACAAGCCCGAAGATTTGCAATCGGCTATGCAAGTGAAAAAGCAATGGCTGTTCGACCAAGTGTACGAAGACCTGCACGATATGATAACCGTCCTATGCCCGATTACGAACAAGAACGAACCGATTTGGGAAAGCGGCGCAAAGAACTTTATACTTGCAATCGCAATCGCAATGCTCGAAGACAGCGCAAATCCCGAACTCGGTATGACGAAAGAAAAATACAATTTCTACAACCTTATGAAAATCGCCACGAATACCGAAGACGACTGCGCCGAGCTTATGAAATACTTTCAACAGCGCGGACCGCTCTCGAAAGCGTTGGCGTTATCCAAACAAGTTTTGGATAGTGCGGATAAGACGCGAGGAAGTTACCTATCGACTATGTTCGATAAACTCAATATTTTCTCGGACCTTTCGCTATGCTCGCTTACGTCGTCGAACGAAATCACGTTCTCGGATATGGCGGAAAAACCTATTGCACTGTTCCTGCAAATCCCCGACGAAAAGGAAACGCGCCATACGTTGGCTGCTATGGTTCTCTTGCAAGCGTATAAGGAACTTGTCGCAAAAGCGAACACCTATCCTGACTTATCGTTGCCGCGTGCGGTGTACTTTCTTATGGATGAGTTCGGCAACCTGCCGCCTATTCACAAAATGGAACAAATGGTAACTGTCGGACGAAGCCGTAACCTATGGCTGTGCCTTGTTATTCAATCCTACGCACAGCTTGCGAAAGTGTATGACGACAAGGTTGCGGATATTATCAAATCGAACTGCAATATCCAAGCGTTCATCGGCACGAGCGACTACAAGACGGTGGAAGAATTCTCGAAGCGTTGCGGTAACTTTTCCGTTATCACGCGTAACGTCGGTTACAACACGGTTAAGGCGGACGACATAAACAGCAACGCATCCATAAAGGAGCGTCCGCTAATCTATCCGTCCGAACTCTCGCAGCTCAACAGCCCGAACGATATGGGCAACACGATTGTTACGGTTTTCGGCTATCAGCCTATCCGCTCGAAGTTTACGCCGTCGTTTGCGATTAAAGCGTTCAATTTGGAAAAGACGGAACAGAGGCTCAGCGTGGGCAGATATTTTGACGAAGAAAAGATTTTCTATGATATGAAAAAGCGCAACTCGATTGTGATACCGCCGCGTCGTCCTGTCGGCGGCAGACGTAATAACGAAGCTGCCTTGCAACATCAAATCACAACCGCCATTGACAAGATAAAGAGCGAAGCGGACCGTTTGATTACAGCCGAGATTTTGGAAGAAAGCCGACAAATCGAACTTATGCAGCTCATTGACAGGCATTGCTTTAAGCAAGCGCAGACCATCGTGGAAGAAGCGGCAAGACACGCCGCCGCTCAAAACTTCGACCACCTTATAGCCGATTTAGATACGCTCTGTAAGCGGCTGTATCAGATGTCAAGATTAGCGGGCGAAGCTCAACAAAACAAATAATTTAGGAGGCATTATTTTGTCGAAGGTAAAAAAGAAAATCTGTCTTTCGGTACTGTTTCTCGCCGTACTGTTATCCTGCGGAATAGCATTGATTTTCACGGGAACGGGAACGACGGCGCACGCCGCAAGCAACACGGGAATTCAGACGTTTACGGGCAATGAACACCATTATCATTCGTGGTCGTCTTATTCCGGCAACCCTAATCCCACACCTACGAATTACAGTGAAGATTTTACAAGAAATACGGGAATTAAAATCTACGGCACGACCAACAACGGAAATTCGTTATCCACGAATTATATCAAATCGGACAGCTCTACGATATGCGTGGATTTTGCGAACGCCGCTGCATTGTATTTTCCGTCGGAAAAATACATGACTTATTTCGATAGGTCTTACAAGTTTCAAATTTTAAGCGGAAGCACGGTTAAATGGCAAGCAACCTATACGGGTTCTACATACAACGAAACGGGCAAGGACTCGAACGGCAACGACGTAACGACTACCTACTATAAAAAGGTAGTGAACGTCAACGGCAAAACGACGACTACAACAAGTAAAAACAGTTCGTTACGGCTTTTCAATCCTACCGAATTCGGAACGAATTTTATTTCGTTGAGCGATGACACATATACCGTTAAAATCAGTCGCTCGTATTATTGGGGAAAGAAAGTAGGTACGATTTTGATTTTCTTTCCGAACGTTTACTATGAGTCAACTTCTACAATGACGGGAACTCTCGTTGTCGATACAACTTCGCCGTCGCTTACTATGCGCGGTTATTCCAGCGGAAGCACGATAGCAAACGGCGCCTACAAGAATGAGCGCGTTACCTTTACGGCGTCCGACAGGAACCATAACAGGCTCTATTACAAGACGCCTACAAGTAGCAATTATAGTTACACGACGGGTAACACCTATACGAGCGGAACGACGAACGGTTGGTACTACGTTTATGCGGAAGATACTATGGGACATAGAAGCCCCGAATACTCGTTCTACTATGACAACACCGCGCCTACGGGCAGAGTGTACTCAAACGGAACGAGCGTTGTGAGCGGCGCATATATCTCGAAAGCGTTTTCGTATTCTGCAACCGACAACGGCAGCGGCGTGGCGAACATTTACTACAAGACACCCGTGAGCGGAACTTATCAGTCGTATTCTTCGGGAACGGTAATCCCCGCAAATTCGGGCGACGGTTGGTATTATTTCTACACGGTTGACCGCTGCGGCAATCAATCGGCGATAACAAGCGTTTATCTCGAAACGCAAGCCCCGCTCGTGGAAATTTATCGTAACGACGAACTTGTATATAGCAAGACGGTTACGGGCGCGGGAACGTTCGATACCGACATTTATTTGAACCCTAACGACAAGTTGAGAATATCGTGCGACACGTCTTCGGGCAAGGTAACGAGCAATTACGCGCTTGACACGAATATCACGATAGGCAGCGCATATTCGGGCAGCAATTACGCGATTTCGCTTACGAGCGCGACGGGAATTACGAGCAACTTTACCTATCATATCGTCCGCAATAAGCCCACGATTACCATTGACGGGAAGACTTATTCGTCGGGGAGTACGCTGCATTTTAACTCGGATAAGACCGTCCGTTTCAACGACGATTCCGTTATCACGAACAGCGGCAATACTGGCGCAACGGTAAGCTCGGAGGGAAACATCAATCTGAACGAACACATTACCTATGCAAGCGGCAGCGGTAAGGCCTTGACTACGGCAAGCGGCACGGAAACGAAATATATTCTCACGCTCAACGACAGAGCGGGAAACGTAAGCCGTTTTACCGTGTTTATCGACAAGCTCGCACCTGTCGGCGTATGGAAAGCGAACGGTGCAACGTTACCCAACAGTGGTTACACGAATAAGCCCCTTTCGTTCAATATTACCGAAGCGGGAGTAACGGCTACATACTCTTATAACGGCGGCGAATATGCCGCATATACGAGCGGAAAGACCTTGACGGCAGACGGGACTTATCACGTCGTATTGACTGACCTTGCGGGCAACAAAAGCACGTTTACCGCTCATATCGACACGGTTGCGCCTACGGGACAAATCTATGCGAACAATCAGCCCGTACAGAGCGGAACTATCACGAACAAAAGCGTGTTTTTCTCGTGGGACGGCGACATTACCGCAACCGTAAACGGTATGCCTTACACGAAAAACAGCGTACTTTCGGACGACGCTCGATATGATTTCGTTCTGACGGATTTTGCGGGCAACACGAAAAACTATACCGTAACTATCGACACCGCAGCCCCCGCATACAACGCCGGCAAATTGACGAATTCGCAGCAGCTTATTTCCAAATGGTACGTTGTTGGCATTGACGGCTCGGACTATTCTTTCGCCGATTATGACGAAGCCCTTGCCTTCGCCTGCGATAAGGAATTCGATAAGAGCGTTACCGTTCTCGTACTCAACGACGTGAAAGACTTTACGCAGCATCACTTGGTTGCGGACGGCGGCGAAATCCGCACGGGCGAATATTGGCTCTACAAATCCAAAGCGAATCCCGACAGCCTTTTGTATTATTTTGACCGCGCCGTATTGGACGAAGTAATCGCCTTTTATGCGAAAGCGAACGTATCAGCCGTGAACTATTATTCGCTCGACGGCGACAACGTTTACGGTGAACCTGCGGACAGCATGACCGACAACGTATTTACCGCGCCGGACGGCACGACGGCGCCCGTTCTCAACGGCTTTATTTTCGATAAAGCGGACGGCTCGGAACTGTTCGCGCAGCTTGTCGGCGGTAACGGCGAAAGCGTAAAAATCGAATACGGAATTGCGTTCGATAAGCAAATTTCCGTAGGCGGACTTTACAAACTGACCGAACGCGACGAAGCGGGCAATGAAACCGTATTCTACGGATTTATGGACACGCTTGCCCCCGAACTCAAAGTAACGGCGACGATTATCGGCAACAGCGAACCTACCGAACTCGTGATTGCAAAACAAAATCTTACGGGCGGCGCGGCGTTCTATTACGAGAGCTTTAACGTGAACGAAATCGTCGATGCGGATAAGTGGTCCGTGCTTACGGTTGAAAACGGCGGTAAAAAGAGTTGTTACACCTACGGCGACGAGCTGCCTTGCTTGACAGTCGGCGGCGAATATCTGCTTACCGTTTACGACAGGCTCGGCAACGGCTATTCGTTTACCGTTTACATTATCGGCAACCCCGCAACGATTGACTTTAAGAACAACTCGGACGACACCGCATTTAGCCTGACAATCACGCTCGAACAACGTTTCGATACGCTCGTTTCGCTTGAAATCCGCAAGGACGGAAAACTCATTGACGGCGTTTCCACCGATACGCTTTCCTATACGTTTGACCGCGCGGGAACATACACCGTTCTCTTACGCGACAACTTCGGGCGCGTTATCTCGAAAGAATACACGTTCAATAAGGCGTTGCCTTACGGCGAATTTAAGGGAGTGGAAAACGGCGGCAAGACCAAATCCGACGTTACCTTTACGTTCGACAGTGAAAAATACTATGCCGTGATTACCAAAGACGGACAAGCATTGAAGACCGACAGAAGCGGCGAAATTATCTTTACGGCAAGCGACGAAAACAGCGGAATATATGTTATCCGTCTTATCCGCCTGACCGACGAAGAAAACTTTATCGACTATTCGTTCGTTATGAACACGCTTGCGCCGACGTTCGATTTGACCGTTCTGGACGGCTTGACTACGAATAAGAACGTAACCGTTTCTTGGACGTCAAACGACGTTGAATGCGTGGTTTATTCCTTGAACGGCGGCGAACCCGTAACGCTTGAAAACGGCGCAATTCTTTCCGCCGAAGGCGTTTATACCGTAACCGCAACGAACGACTTGGGAACGCAAAAAACGAAAACTTTTACGATTGACAAGACGGTGAATTACAGCGTCGAAGTAGGCGCAATACCTACTCGGAACGTCGAAGTAACCAACGAAAACGTTGCCGTATTCAGCGGCGAAACCCTTTTCGTTTCGGTTACGAAAAACAGCGAACCTTACGCTTATTCGTTTGGGGACGTTCTCTCGGAAGAAGGCTTTTACACGTTCCGTCTTTCCGACGATTTCGGCAACTCGACAACCTTTTCCTTTACCATTGACAAGAGCGTTTCGTACTCGGCGAACATCGGCAACGGCTTGATTGCAAGCGAAAACGTGCAGATCGTAAACGGCGAAAAACTGACCGTTACCGTAATGAAAGACAATCAGGTAATTGACTACGAATTTGGGCAGCCGCTCGAAGCCGAAGGCTCGTATAAAGTGCTTATGAAGGACGCTTACGGCAACGAAAAAACGCTCGGCTTTACCATTGTAAAAGGCGTGAAAACGACGCTCGATTACACGCTCGGCGAAAGTGTTTCCGTGCTTAAAATCGAACGCGACGGCGAAGAAATTTTGTTTGAAGGCAACCGACTGAACTTTACCGAAAGCGGCGCATATACCGTTACGGCGGAAGCCGAAGGTAAGACCTATTCGTTCGTTCTCGAACTCGACAACATAGCGCCCACGCTCGAACTTATAGGCGTGAAAGACGGCGGCGTTTCGGGCAAGGCAGTAACGCTCGACAACCTTTCCGAACAGGCAACGGTTGAAGTCTTTAAGGACGGCGAGCTTACCCCTTATGAACTCGGAAGCGAGCTTAAAGAATACGGCGAATACCGCGTCGTAGTAACCGACGAAGCGGGCAATCAGACCGAATACAGCTTTACGCTCAAACACGTTCTCAACGGCGGTGCAGTCGCGCTTATCGTGATTGGAATTGTCGTTCTCGTAGGCGGTGTTGCCGCAATTCTCGTTATGCGAAAGAAAGGAATTTTCGGAAAGATTAAGGCAAAGAAAACTGATTCTAAAAAGCCGAAAAAGGACTAAATTTTTGAACAGGATAAGAGCGGGACTCACTTTCGCGTCCCGCTCGCAATCTTGGCAGAAACGGGATACCCGTTTTGCCCTGCGAAGAACGCCTTTCGCGTTCTTGTTTTATAAAAAATCGGAGGTATAAAATTGAATATTTTTAATACGATGCTTGCCGCAAAAGGCGTAGATTTTGCCCCTATTATCGCGCCCGTACTCGAAGTTCTCAATGCGCTGTTATGGCCGTGCATTGCAATTGTTGGGGCGGTAGGGACCATATATTGCGTGTTCTTGGGGATTAAGATTTCCAAAGCCGACGAACAGAACAGCCGCGAAAAAGCAAAGAAAGATTTAATCGGCGCGATAATCGGATTTCTCATAATCTTCATACTCATAGTTGCCTTAAAGATTGCAATGCCTATCTTGCAAGAGTGGGTACAATCGCAGATAGCGTGAGGTAACGCATGGGCGATTGGTTATTCGGTTGGTTCTATGACCTAATGTATATTCTGCAAAAATCCATTTGTTATTTGCTCGATTTTATCCGCGACGTTTTCTGCAAATTGGCGGGAATTGAAACGGTAACGGTCGGCGGCAAACAAACGGATTTGCTATCCCATTTCATACTTTCGCCGCAAATACGAAACGCCTTTCTCGGCGTGTTTTTGGTCGGAGTTATCCTACTGTTCGTGTTCGTGATAATCGCCATATTAAAGAGCGAATCCGCCGATCCCCAGCACAAGAAAACGAAAGGACAAATACTCGTAAAAGCATTGCAGAGCTTCGTCATTTTCCTGCTCATTCCCTTTTTGCTCATTGCGGGAATTATGCTTACGAACGTCGTAATGAGTGCCATTCACGGCAGTATGACGGGCGCAATGCTCGACGGCAACACGAACTCGACAATCGGCGGTCAGATACTCGTTACAAGCGGTTACGACGCCTACATAGGACCTGCCGGACGCCGTGCGGAAATAGAGAGAATGTTCATTACGGGGCAGCTCGATTACAACAGTTTATCGGTTGTAAAAGACTACTACAATCTCGGAGATATGAACTTTTTTGTCGGCATTGCGGGCGGACTCGTAATTCTCATAATGTTCGTTATCTCGGCGATTATGTTCGTGCAAAGGATTTTCGATATTATTCTTCTCTATATCGTTTCGCCTGCGTCCGTTTCCACAATCCCGCTCGACGACGGCGGTCGCTTTAAGATATGGCGCGAAATGCTTATCTCGAAAATCTTGGGCGCATACGGCATTATTCTTTCAATGAATATCTTTTTCCTTATCGTGCCGCAAGTTGCGAATATCTCGTTTTTCGGGAACGCCTTTAAGGACGGCGTAGTGCAACTCTTATTCGTCTTGGGCGGCGCGTTTGCGATTACCAAAGCGAATATGGTTATAGCGCAGCTCACTGGCTCGAACGCCGGCGCACAGGAAGCACAGCAAATGCTCGGCAATATCTCTACGGGTATGCACATGATGAGAAGCGTCGGACACGTTGCGGCGGGAGCTACGGGAATGATTATCGGCGGTACGGACTTTCTGACAAACAGACACCATCGCGCCACGTTCTCGGAGAGCTTGTCGGCTACTATCCATTCACAGCGCAACCAACGCCCCGTAATCGACAGCGACGATGACGACGATCCGCCCGACGGCAACGGTGGAAACGGCGGCAACGGCGAAGGCTCGGACGGCGGCGATAATTCGGGCAAGCCGAACTCGGACAACGGAACAAACGTTACCGATACGGCAAAGCAAGACGGCGGCTCGACAAGCGACGCAACCGCAAATCCTACTGCCGACAACGGCTCGGCAAGCGGCGATGCGGAAGCGACGGCAGCGACAAGTTCTGAAACGGACGCTATCGTTACCGAAGCGGCAAGCGCGGATATGAAACCCGCCGAAGGCTCGGACGAAGAACAAACGGCGAAGCCTGCCGAACAACCCGACGAAGTTGCGGAAGTTGCGAAGAAATCGGGCGTTACGTTCGGTTCGGTAGTCAAGGGCGCGACAAGGCTTGCGACCTTACCTGCGGGAATACTGAAAGATATGATACAAGGCGGCGTTATCGTTGCCGGCAAGAACTTCGGTCCCCGTGTTCGGAACGTACTTAAAGGCACGTCCGTAGTCAATCACGCCGACGTGAAAAGACCGCTCAAAGAAGCGGCGAAAAAATCCGTTAAGGAGGACAAGAAAGAATGAGATTGATACCGCGCAACACCAAAGTAAAAACGAGCTTTTATAAGGGCATCGGCGTTGCGGACATAATTTTGGGCTTGGTCGCTCTTGCGCTCGTCGCGCTCGCCGTTTCAAGCAACCTTAACTACAAATACCTTATCGCGCTCGGCATTGCCAGCGTGTTCATACCCCTGTTCGTGCCCGTAGGCGAGGATAGAATTTATAAGTGCGCTTTCAATATGTGCAAGCACCTTTTCAGCCGCAAGCGATATTCGGAAAACGGTAAGGATGCCGCAAACTTTCAAAGCATAACCCCTTACGAGAAAATCGACGGCGGCGTAATCGTGAACAAGGACGGTTCCTATACGGGAGTTTTGGAAGTAAAGCCTATCGAATTCCGTCTGCTCGGCGGCAACAAACAAAACTACATAATCGACGGAGTGCTTACGAACGCGCTTACCTGCGTGGGCGTAGGACAGCAAGCGGCTATCGTAAAACTCGAAAAGCCGTTGAACCTGACGAAACACCTGCAATCGGATTTACAAAGGATTGTCGCCCTTGCCGACGCGCAAGAGAACGGCTCGCTCACGAATGAAGAATACGTTGCGAGAGTAGACGTTATCGAAGACCGAATGTCGCTCGTCGATACGCTCAACAGCGAAAAAGAAATCAATTACAGCACCTACTATATTGCGGTTACGGATAAAAGCAAGGCAAGCCTTACAAGCACGTTGTCGGTTATGAAGCGCACCCTTATTTCGGGGAGTATAGAAGCGAACATACTCGAAGAAAGCGAACTCACGGAATTCCTTACGGCGGGAAAACGCTGCGGAACGGTTGCGGAATCCGAAGGTAAATTCGGTATTCCGCACGAGGTCGCCTTTCGGCTCACGAATACCGTTCAGGACGAATTCGCCCTTTCTCATTTCGTCGTTTCGGGCTATCCCTTAAAGGTCCCGAACGCTTGGGGCGAAGAACTGTTCGACCTGCCGAATACCAAAGTCGTTATGAAGCTCAAACCCGTTGAAAAATCCAAAGCGTTAAAGCGCATCGACAACGCCATTATGGAACTATCTACGCAAGCCAAAGGCAAGGCAAGCAAGATTATCGACAAGACGACGCACGTCGAAACCCTGTCCAGCTTGCTCGTCCGGTTACAGAACGACAACGAAGTTTTATTCGATACGACGTTTATCATTACCGCCTACGACAAGAAAGGCAAGACTGAAACACGGAAAGCCGTAAAACGCAAAATCCGCGAACTCGGCTTTACGGCTACGGATATGTTCGGACGGCAACAGGATGCTTATCTTACGAGCGAACTCTCGTTCTACGACAGCGTGAAGATCTCTCGCGGAATACAAGCGTCGTCTATCGCCGCCTGCTTTCCGTTCGTGAGTAACGCCATTGAGGACGACGACGGGATTTTACTCGGTGAAAACAAGCTGCCCGCGTTCGTAAACTTTTTCAAACGCAACTCGGAATTCGTCAACTCGAATATGGTGGTTATCGGCAAGAGCGGCAGCGGCAAATCGTATGCGGCGAAAACGGTCCTTACGCACCTTGCGTCCTGTAACGCCAAAATCTTCGTGCTTGATCCCGAAGGCGAATATTTGAACCTTGCGAAAAATCTGCACGGCAAAGTTTTGGACGTCGCGTCAAGCAAGCACGGCAAGTTAAATCCCTTTCAGATTATCTCGGCTCTCGACGACGAGAACGACGACGGCACCCGCAACAGCTTTTTTACGCACCTGCAATTCTTGGAAGAATTCTACCGCCTTATCCTTGCCGGCATAAACGCCGACAGCTTGGAACTACTCAACAAACTCACGGTGGAAGCCTACGAGCGCAAAGGCATAACGCCTACGACGGACCTTAATAAACTCAAACCGAAAGACTATCCGACGTTCGACGACCTTTACGCGCTTATCTCGGAAAAGCTCGGCGGCGTAAAAGACGACTACGACAAGGACTGTTTGAAAGTCGTGGAAAATTATATCGCCAAATTCAAAAAAGGCGGGCGCAATTCCAACCTATGGAACGGCAAATCGGATTTTCGGACGGACGAAAATTTCGTGTGTTTCGATTTCCAAAAACTGCTCGCCAACAAGAACGGCTCGATTGCAAACGCTCAAATGCTTTTGGTTCTCAAATACTTGGAAAACGAAGTTATCAAGAACCGCGACTACAATTTGAAGAACGGCGCGGACAGAAAAATCGTCGTTGTCGTGGACGAAGCGCATTTGTTTATAGACGAAAAATACCCCGTTGCGCTCGACTTTATGTATCAGCTCGCAAAGCGAATCCGCAAGTACAACGGTATGGAAATCGTCATTACGCAATCTATCAAAGATTTTGCGGGAACGCCCGAAACGGCGAGAAAATCTATGGCGATTATCAACGTTTCGCAATACTCGCTTATCTTTCCGCTCTCGCCGAACGACATGAGCGATTTATGCGCGCTCTACGAGAAAGCCGGTCAGATAAACGACGTCGAAGCGGACAATATCGTGCATAACGAGCGCGGCTGTGCGTTCCTTATCTCGTCGCCCGAAAGCCGAACGAATATCCGTATAGTTGCCACCCCGTATTTTGAAAAATTATTTAATTAAGGAGTTTAAGTTATGGAAAACGAAAAGACACTCAAATTCAACCCCGAAGATATGAGCAAAGCCGCCGACGAGCATTTTTTTGAACTTGTCAAAGACGGCAAATACAAAGAGCTCATTTCGGTTATGCCCCTGCTCGGCAGATACAGCCTGCGGAATCAACTGCTTATCCTTATGCAGAACCCGAACGCCACGAACGTAAATCAAATGCGCGCTTGGAATTATCAGAAGCGACATATCATTAAGGGCGAAAAGGCTATGAAAATCATTACGCCCAAATTCGGGCAGCAAGTCGTAACCGACGAGAACGGCAATGCCACCGAAAAGAAACTCGATAAAATCACGGGTTACGAGGTCGGATATGTTTACGACGTCGCGCAGACGGACGGCGAACCCGTAAAGGACAACCTTTCGGGCGACGCCGCAAAAGAACATTACGACGTTATCCGTTCCGCGCTGCAAGATACGGCGAATGGCTACGAATTTACAACCCACGACGAGAGCGAAGACAAGAGCCGCGCTATTTTGGACACGCTCAATAAGACTATTTCCATTCGCTCGGATTTATCCAAAGAGGATGCGCTGCTTGTGCTTATCCGTCAAGTCGCTATGGCGAACGTATTGGGGCGCGACAGGCGCAACTTTCAGGGGCTTATGCCGAACGATATGGAAAATATCAATGCGGTGGAAGCAAGCGCAATCGCCTATACCGTTGCAAAGCGTTTGAACTTGGAAGAACAAAAGCTCGTCGAACCCGATTTTGAAAATCAGCCCGACATAAGCATCGTCAAGCTCGCCGACAATCTCGGCGTTATCCGTTCTATCTCGCAGCGAATGATAAACAAAACCGAAGGCGCGGTCAACGGCTATCTATACGAACAGGCAAAAGCGCAAGCCGAACAGGAAGCTGCGGAATCTACGGCGGCACAGCCCGAACCGCAATCCGAACCCGTAAAGCCTGCGGCGAAACGTTCTTCGCAGAAATCGAAAAAAGCGGAGGTTGCAATGTAATGATAAACGGCGAAATCGTACCCATTATCGAAGCAATCGACTACAAATCCAAAAACGAACTTTTGCAGAAGTTACGGGATATGCGCGACGATACCGTTCGGCTTGCGCCCGAAGACCGTCGCGTAGTAAAGCAAATGCTCGGCGTTGCCATTCAGGAAGTCTGCTACACGAGCGAATTCGAACTGCTGCGCTATAAGCGATATATCAACTACAAAGCGAATAAAAACAAGGAGCGCGCGTAAATGGACGACAAAATCATTGCGGTAATAAAGAAACCATATCAAAAGCCCGAAACGGTTGCTATCGACAAAGGCTTGGAGGCTTTACAAGAAATCGTGGGCGGCATCATCGACGTAGTACATTTGCCGAACATTGACGACATTCACGGCTATTGCAACGACGAAGGTATATTCTGCGGTATGGAACCGAACTTTTACCGTCCCGATTACGGCGACGCTATTTTAGGTCCCGCCGTGTTTATGTCGTCGGGTGCAGGCGGTGAAAGCGAAAGCCTTTCGCCCGAACAGGTAAAGCGAATTACCGAATATCTCGAAGCGAACAGCGTAAAAGACTTCGGCGAATTTCTTTACCATATCAATACGGGATTTGAGCATTACAAGCCCAAATCCCAACCGTATATGTGAGGTGCGCTCATGCGTAAATTTATAGGCTGCGACGTTCTCGCCGTACTGAACGAAATTATGCGGCACCATACCGAAAGCTATCGGGAAGATTTTATTACCGACAAGGAAATCCTTACCGAAGCCGCCGAAGAAAACGATAAGTTCGACAAACGATTTTTGTGGATGAGCCGTCCGCAGGGAACGCATTGTTTGCCCGAAAAAGAAGTTCTCTTGAAAGACACGTCGGCAAATCATACTTGGCGTTACTACGACGAACAATCCAACGATAAGATTATCGCCTATGCGGTGGAAATCGACGGATTTAAGGACGGCGTGCTTAAAGGCGACCTTTACGAGCTCGACTACCACGAGAGCGCGAACTACGTCCGCAACAACGCCGTCCCCGTTGTGAGCGTAAAACTTACTTACGAAGACGGGAAAGAAATATCCGTTCCGTATGAGAATGATTGGCGAATGAAACTCGGCGACGTGCATTACGGCAAACGGGAATTTATACCCGACAACGAATACGATTACAACGCCGCCGTTACCATTGCGGGCGCGGACAGAAAGACCGCTCGGAACTATGCGAATTGGAACTTGGAAAAACTGAAAATGGAATACGGCGAAGACGGACAATCCGCCTTTTCCATTCATCAGCTCAAATCGGACGAATACCGTTTCTCGTCTTACGTATCTATGCGGAATAAGGAATATGAACCCGTTGTGGACGATTACGAAATGATTTACACCGACGAGCTCAACGGCGCATCGCTCAACGACATTTACGACCGTTTCAATATCGACCACCCGAAGGATTACGTCGGGTATAGCCTTTCCGTGAGCGACGTTATCGTGCTTATCAAAGACGGCGAACGGACCGCCTATATGGTTGACAGTTTCGGCTTTAAGGAATTGCCCGAATTTTTCAGCGGCGCGGGCGGTATGCAAATGCAGCGCGATATGGAAATGTGAGGTGCGCCTATGAACGTAAAACTTGACGGAATAACATTACACGTCGGTATAGACGAAATGCCGCCCCATCCGCGTAAAGACTGCGATAACTTGGGAACGCTGCTCGGTTGGCATAGACATTACGACTTTTCGGATAAGAACGATTATCCTACGTCGAAAGATTTTTACGGGAGTGAAGAAGCTAAAAATATCTACGTCTGTCTGCCCGTGTATCTGCTCGACCATTCGGGACTTTACCTTTCCGTAACCGACTTTCACGACGAGTGGGATTCGGGCTTGCTCGGCGTAATTTACTGCACGAAAGCACAAGCCGAAAAGTGGTTCGGGACATTGCCCGATAAACAAGTTATAAAGGACGAACTGCGCGGCGAAATCGAAGCCTACAATAACTATCTCAACGGCTCTTGGTATGCTTTCCGCATAGAAGGCTTGAACGGCGAAACGGAAGACGCTTGCGGCGGCTTTTATCAGAATAAGGATTTTCGGGAATTGCTCGGTGATATGAAAGAATATGTCGAACCGCAATATCAGCCCCTGTTCGACAAACTCGCCGCGCAATCGGAAAAAGCGGCATATATGTAGGAGTAAATCTTATGGAAGCATTGATAGACGAGAAAAAACAAATCTTAAAGGACATAGATTATTTCCTTTATCGACGCGACAAGATAAGCGTTTTTACCGACGCCGTAGAGTTCGATGCATTGGACTTATCCATACGAACCGTGCCATATAAACAAGTGGAACGGATTGAACGAATGAACCAAATTATTGCCGTTTATACCGACGAACAGGAAAGAAAAAAATTCGGCGAAATTTGTAGCGGCATAAACAATATGCTTTCCAAAATGCTCGACCATTACGGCGATCACTTGGGCGAAATATATATGGAACTGTCCGGCGGCAAGAAAGCTGCCGGACAATACTTTACGCCTTATCATGTTTCGCGCCTTTTGGCGGAAATGACTGTCGGGCAATCTGACTTATCGGACGACAAAATTCTGACATTAAACGAGCCGTGCTGCGGTTCGGGTGGGATTATAGTTGCAACTGCCGAAACGCTAAAAGAACACGGAATAAATTACACGAATAATGCCGTATTCGTCGCAAACGACATTGACCGAAACTGCGCGCTTATGTGCTATCTTCAAACGTCGTGGGCGGCTATGCCCGCCGTCGTATTGCATCAAGACACTTTAACGCTGCAAACTTGGGATAAATTCATTACACCTGCGTTTGCGTTGCAATACCCGAAGTTCGTAAAAGCGTTAGGCTCACAATCAACAATGTAAAGGAGGATTATTTATGCCGAATTTAATGTGCAATCACTTGATAATTCACGGCGAACGCGCCGTTGAAATTATGCGGTCCGTCTTGGTGGAAAGCGAAGAAACGGATTGCGGTTACGAACTCGATTTTGAAAAAATCGTACCTATGCCCGAAGAACTGAATACATACGGAAACGTAGACGGTTACGATTGGCGCGAGCATAATTGGGGTACGAAGTGGAACGCCTACCATACGCAAATCAACGACATTGAAAAAGCAGATATTTACTTCGATACGGCAGGCTCGCAAGTTCCGCAAATTATAAAAGCCCTATCCGAAAAATATCCCGAATGCAAGTTTGAGTACGAATACGCCGAAGAACGCGCGGGCGGATATGCGGGATTTTACGATTACGAAAACGGAATAGCCGTAAGTTACGCCGATTACGATGAAGGCTGCAAAGAAGCCTATCAAATGTTTTTCGCGCTATGGGGACAGGAAGACGAATTCAAGTTCAATCCCAAAACGAATACTTACGAGCCTATCGACGGGGAGGTAATGTAATGAGTACAAGAAGTTTAATTTGTAAGGAACAGCCCGACGGTTCCTATTACGGTATTTACTGCCATAGCGACGGCTATCTTACATACAACGGCGCAATGCTTGTTGACCACTATTCCGACGCAAAAAAAGTTGACGAGCTGCTTTCGTTCGGGGATATGGCAGTATTAAAACAAAAAACAGTGCCCGATCCGACGCGTCCGCATTCGTTTGATTATAACGAGCGTCAGGACGACGTTAGCGTATTCTACGGCAGGGACAGAGGCGAAACAAACACGGAAGCGCGAATTATAACGATAAAAGATATTATGAATTCGTGGTGCAACTATCTGTACGTTTTCGGCAAAGACGGAGTTTGGCGATACAGCTATATCTTAAATGGAATAGAGCCGAAAGAGTTGGCGAACGTGCGCGAGGATTTGAATGCGAAATATCGGGAATTGGGAATTAAGCGCCCAAAAGGTTTTTACGGATATTGGACGCCCGAAACCATTGCAAATGAAAAACTTATGCAAGAAATTTTGAGCGATTACGACGAAGACCTTTCCTACAACGAAAATCTTATTAAGAAAGTTAACGCAGAACTTGAAGAATTCAAAAACGATATGCTTGCTAAACCGCCTGCCGAGATTTATAACGCTGCGGGAAAAATTCATTTTTATGAGTATATGGCAGGATATATCGAATATGAAGAAATCGACGAAGAACAAAGCGAAACCCTATACAAAAGCGATAAACATATCCTATCCGCTTTATGGAACAAAATGCTTGAATTGGACGACTTCAATATTGCAAATGAAGGCGACGCCGATTATCTTGTTAAGGAACATATTAAGGATTGCAAAATTCAATCCGAGCAAATGTGAGGTGCTATGCTTACAATCAACCGCGTTTATAATATTGACTGCTTATCGGGCATCGAACAAATGCTTAAACAAGGCATATATGCCGACCTAATCGTTACCGATCCCCCGTACTTTATCAAATCCACCCGTGCCGGCGGCAAGAGCGAACTTGCCCGAAGTATACAGCCTATGAACGACGAATTGCAAAACGGCAATCTTACTACGGGCATCGAAGACGTTTACTTAAAGGCTATGTGGGACGTTATGAAAGTGCCGAATATTTACCTGTGGTGTAACGGGGCGCAAATCCCGCAATACATAGATTTCTTCGTAAAGAAGAACAAATGCAAAATGGATATTATCGTCTGGCACAAGACGAACGCAACCCCGCTGTTCTGCAATAAATACCTTTCGGACAAGGAATACTGCCTTTACTTTCGGCGCGGCGCATACTGTCAACCGCAATCCTACAAGACGGCGACGACCGTTTACGAATTACCCATAAATGCAAAAGACAAGCGGCTTTACGGTCATCCGACTATAAAGCCGCTGCCTATTATCCGCAATCTTGTGGCGAACAGTTCAAAGCAAGGTCAGCTCGTTCTCGATCCTTTTATGGGAAGCGGAACGACCGCCGTTGCCTGCAAAGAGCAAGGAAGAAACTTTATCGGGTTTGAAATCAACCCCGATTACACCCTTACTTGTGCAAAGCGACTTGCGGAAACAATACCTTACTCGGAGGACTTGGCGGCGTGAGCAAATTACTGATACACGGAATTATTTACGAACCTGTAAAGGTTGGCGACAGCGGCGATTGGTACGAAGACAATCCGAACGCAACTTGCGGCGACTGCGGCAAGCATTACGGCGAACAGCATACGCCGCAATGCGATATAGAGCGTTGCCCCGCTTGCGGCGGGCAAATGCTTTCCTGCGACTGCGATCCCGTTTACGACATTGGAGACGATATGAGCAACGACGATATAGAGCAGCTTAAATTAAAGCAACTGCACGAGCTTATGAAGCAAGGCAACGTCGTCTTCTACAATTCCAAAGGTCCCGAAGGAAATATTTTTGAAATCTTGGCGAAAGCAAAAGCGCTTATGAAAAGTCAGCAACGCTTGGGCGCTTATGACGAAATGTACGATAGCGTTACCCATGCGGAAAGCAATGACGAAGCAATGAAAATTATCGGTAAATACGTTACGCTTATCGACAAATCGAACTTCGGATTTTCTATGTGAGGTGTGCTATGAACTTTAAGAACATACCCGTAGAAATGCAAGCGCTTAAACAATGGGCTTGCTACCGTACCTATACGGCGAATGACGGCAAAAAGAAGAAAGTCATAATCAGCCCTGTTGACGGCAAGTTTGCAAAGAGCAACGAACCCGAAACTTGGGCGGATTTTGAAACGGCGAAAAGGTATTGCCTACGGTATAACTATCACGGCTTAACGTTTGCGCTCACGAGCGGAATCACGTTTATCGACATAGACCACGCCATTAACAAAGATACAGGCGAAATCCTTTCGGAAGAAGCGAGAAAGTTGCTTGCCGAACTGCCCGATACGTTTACCGAACGCTCGGTAAGCGGCACGGGAATTCATATACTTGTTAAAGGCTCGTTGCCGAAGGACGCCTTGAAGCGTAACGACGATAAAGGCTTGGAAATGTACGATACGACGCGCTTTATCTGTATGACGGGCGAACTTATGACGGGAACTACCGAACTGAAAGACTGTACCCAGACGATAGCCGACATAAACTACGCCTACATAGGCAAGAAAAAGGTTTACGAACCTATCTACACGCAAAGCACTAAATCCGACAGCGACTTGGTGCGACTTATCGAAAACAGCAGACAAGGCGAAAAATTCAGACGGCTTTACGGCGGCGATACGAGCGGTTATCAATCACACAGCAACGCCGATTTTGCGTTGTGTTCTATCCTTGCTTGGTGGACGAACGACTTTTCGCAGATTGACCGTATATTCCGCAACAGCGGCTTATACCGCGACAAATGGGATAGCTCGCGCGGCAGCTTAACTTACGGTGCGAAACTTATACAAGACGCTATGAGCGTACAACCGCCCAAAGTTTTCAAATATTCAATGGGCGGCGCTCAAATGTAACGGGAGGTAAAATGATAAAACTTGCTACTGTATGCACGGGCATCGGCGCGCCCGAAAAAGCGTTGACCTTACTCGGTATTCCTTACGAGCTTGCTTTTTTCAGCGAAATCGACCGACCTGCAATTCGTTCGTACTGCGCCATTCACGGCGAGAGCGATACGAAGAACTTGGGCGACTTATCCAAAATCGACTACGAAAAGTTGCCGACAGATATTGACCTTATCGTTGGCGGTACGCCTTGTCAGGACTTTTCCGTAAGCGGTCTTGGTAAAGGCGGCGAAGAAGGCTCAGGCACACGGTCAAGTCTTATGTGGTATTACGTCAAGCTCATTGCTCAAACGCAACCGAAAGTCGTTATATGGGAAAACGTCGCCGCCGTTCTGAACGATACGCATATACGGACCTACCGCAAGTTCTATCATACGCTTATGTCGCTCGGCTATAAGATACACGCAGGAATTCTCAATGCAAAGTTCTTTAACCTGCCACAGAACCGCGTTCGCATTTTCGTTGTCGCTATACGCAAAGACCTTGATTTACACTTTTCCTTTCCGCACGGTTACGATTCGGGAATACGGATAAAACACCTTTTGCAAGATAAAGTGCCGGACAAATACTTTACAAAATCGTTTGCCGACGTAGTACCGTATAATAAACAATTCTCGGACACACACCGTATAATGCCGCTCGGACATATACGAAACACAAAATTCAAACAGACCAACGAAGTGCTGTCTATCGACGGCATTTTTGATTGTCTTACGACCAAACAAGGCAATTACATATTGGACGACAGAACACCGCGCGAAAAGCCTGTCCGTAGGCTAATCCCTGCGGAATCGCTACGTTTTATGGGGTTTGAAGACAAAGACTTTTATAAGTGCAGATACCGTTACGAGCGAAAAAACGGTAAGACCGAAAGATACCCGAATGTGAGCGAAAACGATATATTTGCACAAGCGGGAAACAGCATTGCCGTAAACGTGCTTATGGCTCTTTTCGGACAGCTTTACGGCGTGGAATGGCGAGAAAAAGTATTCAAGGAACGGTTTAAGACCGAAGAACAATTACTCTACGAATTGCCGCTATTCTCGTATATGAAAGATACGGCTGCATAAGGAGGTTTATTATGACAAGAGGACAAATTGCCGCCGTTCTACCCGACGGCAATCTTATAACGAGTATTGAATTTAACGGCGATATGGATTTAACGGAACGCGGAAAAGAAGTTGTCGAAGAACTCAAATACATAGAGAGCGAAGACGAATTCAAAGAGTTTGTCGAGCGGTTCAATAAAGAGCATTTCAGCTATTACGAACACCCGCGCATTTATGATTGCGAAGCCGATTATTTCAATATGCAAACGGACTACTTCGGCAAATGGTTTTCCGATTACGTTTACGTTAAAAATCTTTCCGAAAAGCCTGTTGTGTTTACCGACACGCAAGGACGCAAAATTCAGATTGACGAAGACACCGTTGCGGCGTTCCATTTCGGAGAATTTATTGCTGCCGGCGAAGAAGATTTAGAACGCGCCGAATTTATCGAACAACTCAAAATTCTAAAAGCGGATTTGAGTTACGATATGGAAAAGAACTACTGCGATATATGGAACGCTTGCGCCGACTTCGACAACGAGCATAGAGATTCGTATATAACCGACAAGATTACCGCGTATGATTTTGTTACCGAAGACCTTTTGGAATATATCGTCAAAGAAAACGCAACCGACCTTTCACGTCTGCGCTGTTTTATCGGCAACACATACGACGCCGATATTTATATGCTCGATGGCTACGGCAATCTGCAAAACGTTGAAGAAAGCGATTTTGAAAATCTTATAGACGATATAGTAAGCGACTTGCAATACGATATTACCGTTCCGCTTTACGAGGGGGCTTGCTTATGAGCGAAATATTTAAGGATTATCCCGACATCGTTAGCGTTGAACAGCTTATGGAAATGTTGCAGATCGGACAAGTGCTTGCATACAAGCTCGTCAAGAGCGGCGAAATCAAATCCCGCAAAGTCGGACGTGAATACAAAATACCCAAAGTCAACGTTATTGCTTATTTGAACAAGGAGGCTGTATGACAGGTTCTATTCAGACAAAAAACGGTATGCTTTACGGTGTTATTACATATACCGACGAAGGCGGCAAGAAAAAGCATAAATGGATTAGCACAGGCTTAAAAGAACGCGGAAACCGTAAAGCCGCCAAAGAAATTTTGGATAAGGCAATTACCGATTTTCAAGAACAACAGGAAGCCGCCCGTAACAAGTTACGTCAACGCGCTCAACCCAAAGAAGCTGATAAATCCGACGCTACAATGCTGTTTTCCGATTATTGCGCTAAATACATTGAAAGCATTAAAGGAACATTATCCGCACAAGTTTACGCCGAATATAGCGGTTACTACTTACGGCAGTTCAGAAAGTTTTTTGATAATAGAAAATTGCGCCTTATAGATATTACCGAAACGGAATTGAATGAATACTACGATCACTTGCGGGCGCGGGGCGTAAAAGAAATCTCACTCAAACACCATAACAATATTCTTCGCCCTGCGTTGCGTAAAGCCTATCAAGCAAAACTTATTCCCGACAACCCGTTTGATTTTCTCGAACCTATCAAAAAGGAAAAAGTACCTATGTCATTCTACGATAAAAACGAAATGAAAAAACTGTTTAAGGTCATTCAAGGTCATAAACTTGAAATCCCTTTTTTACTTGCATCTTACTACGGATTCCGTCGTAGTGAAGTTTTGGGTTTGCGGTGGAGTGCCGTTGACTTCGACCATAAGCTAATAAGCATAAACCATAAATTGATTGTCGTTGGCAAGGAAGTGATTTTTACCGACGAACTCAAAACCAAAACGAGCAACCGCACATTGCCGCTTATTCCTGCAATCGAAGAAGCTCTATTAAAGCATAGAGCGCAGATTGAAGAAAACAAGGAATTCTACGGCAACTCTTACGACCAACGGTATTTAGATTATGTCTGCGTAGAAGAAAACGGCAAGATAATTTATCCAGACCACATGACGAAAAAGTTTGCAGACCTACTGAAAGAACACGGCTTGAAACATATTCGATTACACGACTTGCGACATAGCTGCGCAAGCAATATGCTTGCAAGCGGTGTGCCTATGAAAGAAATACAGGAATGGCTCGGACACTCGAATTTTAGTACGACTGCCGACGTATATTCGCACCTTGATTTTAGTGCAAAGATTAGGGCTGCAAAAACTATATCTTCCGTGTACGACAGCGGCGAAAAGCCCGTTCAGACGGCTGTTCCAACACCCATAGAGCAAGAGCCTATGAAAGTATTTGCGGACGCTATAAAGGAAATGCAAGCACTTGGGATTGAACGTTTGGAAGACTATCTTGTGTATAAGGAAACGGGAAAGTTCGCAAAACGACCTGCACAAATGTAAAGAACAGCCCCATAATCATTGCTTTTGTCATTAGTTTTTGCTATAATGATTGTACGATAAACAGTAATTTGGCGGAGAGAAAAATGAACGATATATTGGTATTTTCGGAAAGAGCGGAATTCCGAAATTGGCTATCTGAAAATTGTCTTTCTACCGATGGCGTTTGGCTTTTGTTTGGTAAGCACGGCAATCCGAAAACGATTAAAGCAGACGAAGCATTGGAAGAAGCACTTTGCTTTGGTTGGATTGACGGACAAATGCAAAGCATTGATAACAATACCTATAAAAAGTATTTTTCTATGCGCAGAGCGAACTGCAAGTGGTCGGAGAAAAACAAGACTTTGGTAAAAGTTCTCGAAGAACGGGGACTTATGACTGACTTCGGCAGAAAGAAAATCGAGGAAGCAAAACAAAACGGACAATGGTATGCCCCGAAACCTGCGGCGGTTACGGAAGAACAAATTGCCGCGCTTGCCGAAATTTTGAAAGCCTATGAGCCTGCTTATACAAATTTTTCGGCAATGTCAATATCGGTAAAGAAAACGTATGTAAAAGCATATTTAGATGCCAAAACGGACACGGGGCGCGAAAAGAGAATTGCGTGGATGGTAGAACGGCTTAATAAAAATCTAAAACCGATGTAAGATAAATTTCAATTTAGCGTCCAACATTTGAAAAATAAATGTAGCCCACCCATACTTCATGATTGAAGACGGTGGGCTATTTATTTCTCTATAAAGTACCTGATTATCGTGGCTGTTTTACTATCCATAAAGAAAAAGTTTGATAGATTTTTAACAATGCCTATAAATCAAAATGAGCAACGGCTCTGCATACGATTTTAGAAAAAGGTTAGAAAAAAGGTTAGAAAAATGCGTTTTTGCCGATTTTCTATTGTTGACTTTTCTTATTGAATTCTCTATAATTTTTCTAACCCAAAAGGTTAGAAATTGTTAGAACAACTTACTGAAAGGTCGTTCTAACTCATAAAACGGCATAAAAACATAGAAAAAACGGTCAAAATCGACTGATTTTAACCGTTTTTGGCGCACCCTGAGGAGCTCGAATCCCCAGCCTTTGGTTCCGTAGACCAACGCTCTATCCAATTGAGCTAAGGGTGCAGGTTGACAAATATTAAGTTTTGGGCGCATTTGACCTTTGGTTCCGTAGACCAACGCTCTATCCAGTTGAGCTAACAGCGCGTAAAATATTGAATTAAATTACCAAAGGCAAAAGCCTTTGCCTGCACTCATAAGCCAACGCCCTTTACGGTTGAGCTAACAGCGCATAAAATACCGCCGCCGTTTCAGACGGCTAAATTATTATAGTAAATAAAATTTTTTTTGTCAAACAATTTGTTTCGGTAAATTACAAATTATCTCCAAAGTTCGTCCAAATCGAACCCGAAAACCTGCACTGGCTGCAAATAGGCAGAGTGCGACAAATCGTACGGCACGACCATACACCCGCCGTTGCTGTCCAAATCGATTCCGAACTGCTTATACGCATACCAGATAATGTGCGCGCACTGCGTCTTGCCGATTCCGCTTTTGTTGGTAAGAAGCCCTGCCAAGCCCTCGTACGGAATTCCGACGAGTTCGGTCTTTGCATATTCCACAACCCGCCCGATGACGTTTTCGCTTATTTTTTCGGGGTCGGGGCGCAGAATTATAAAATTAACCCTGTCGGTAAATTCGCTTATCGAGCCAATCCTGCTGTACGTTCCGTATGCATTCGCCTGCAAAACTCTTTCAAGACTTCCGTCGGTGACAAGCCCCGCGTGCCCGATACGCACCCAGGAAATGTGAGTGGAAGAGGTAATAACGACATCCCCGTCTTCAAGATAAATATTCGGGATATGCGTTTCGATATAGTCGGTGCAAGCGTAGGGCGCAACCTGCCCGTTCATAACCGTGTGCGGCTTAAAAAACGCGTCCTGAATGCTTTTAATTCTCCGTTTGCCCGCATCTCCGTAAGCAAGCGCACGGTCAATTCCTATTTTAGTAAGCCCCGTCTGCCTGTACAAAACCTCGTAATCATCGTCGGTGAGGTCGCCGTCAAGGTGTTCGTCCAGCTCGATTTTACCGTACGTCGGCTGAACGCATTTTATTGCCCCGTGCGAAGCCCAGAAAGCGATTTGCAACCCGAACGCAACCAGCGCAAGAAAAAGCACGAAAGCTCCGCAAACAATCAGCGCGATTATTCTTTTTGAAAGTTTTTTTCTCTTTTCTTTCGCCATTCGTTCACCTTAAAAACCGTTAGACCCCCATATATGCTTGAAATAATGCATTATTTCGTAAGTCTTTCAATCGCAAGACGGTAAATTTTAAAACATTTTTCAATCTTCTCGAACGTGATGTATTCGTTTGCCTGATGAATGGTGCTTTCTTCGCCCGTTTCTTCGGGCCCGAACGCGGCGCCGCACTTCAAAGCCCGCGCATACGTTCCCCCGCCGATTGCAACGGGCTGAACGTTCTTGCCCGTCACCTCGTTGTAAACCTCGCATAAAGTCTTAATAAGAAAGCATTCTTTATCGTTGTAAAGCGGGGACTGCTCCGAAACGGTTTCGAACTCAACGCCGCCGTTTTTTATACGGCTTAAAACATCGTCTTTTTTAAAAGTGGCAGGGTAGCGGATATCACAGGTCACGAAAATATCCCCGCCGACCTGCTCGATAATATTCGGCGAAAAGGTGAGGTACCCCGTCTCGTCGTGCAACTCTTTAAGCCCGAAACAGCTACCGAACAGCGCGTCTTTCATATTCTCCAGTCCTAGATACTCCAAAACGGGCTTTATCGCGTTCACGCCCTCGTCAGGGGTAGAGCCGTGCGCCGACTTCCCGTGCGCGACAATCTTTCCGCACCTAGCTTCAAGTCCTAAGCGTTCGGCTTTGTTCGAATCGAGCGGCGCCATAACCTCGCACCTGTCGCAAACCATATTGGCGCGTTCGCCGCCTTTCAGCCCCGTGAACGACCCGCCCGCGGCAAACTTGAGCTTCAGGTGAAGTATACCCTTTTCGGCGTAGATGACGGGGAAGTCCGCGTCGGGCGAAAAACCCTCTTCGGGCATAGTCGCGTGCGCCTTGTAATAATCTATACAACCCCAGCCGCTCTCTTCGTTGCAACCGACTATAAGCTTGATTTTTCTGTTCGGCTTAAACCCCTCGTCCAACAGTGCTTTCATCGCGTAAAGGGCACATATAGCGGGGCCTTTGTCGTCCATCGCGCCCCTGCCCCAGATGCGCCTGTTCTCTGTATCGATTTCGCCGCCGAAAGGGTCGTGCGTCCAGCCCGAGCCCGCGGGCACCACGTCAAGGTGCGCCAGAATGGCAAAATCTTTACCCTTGCCAAACTCGACTTCCCCCGCATAACCGTCGTAATTTTTGGTTTTGAATCCGAGAAACGCCGCAAGGTTCAGAAAATAATCAAGCGATTTTCTCGCGCCTTTGCCAAACGGCGCGCCCGCTTCGGGCTCGGCTTGGGCGGAATCGAACTTCAAAAGTTGTGATAAATTTTTTATAATGTCGTTAAACATATCAAAAACATTATACACTTTTTTTAATTTATGGTAAAATAAATACAGAGGTTTTTCGGAAATTCCGTAAATAAAATAATGGGCGATAAAAAGAAGTTCGATTTCAAGTCGAAAAAAATTTTCGAATATATTAAGCTTTTCCTCGTCTTGCTGATGGCGGTTATATGCATAATAATATGCGCGCAGGCGTTTACCAACGTATCAAACGCGAATTTCTATGCGACGGTCGCCTGTTGCGTGTTGCTGTCGGCGCTGGAAGCCATAAATGCTTTCGTTATGAAACAGTTCGTAGCGAAGATGGTTTTCTACGGTCTCGATTCGGCGCTGATTCTTACAATCTGCGTGCTCACCGGTAACTCGTTTATGTCAACGATTTACTGCATAGTTTTAACTCAGTGCTACATCTCTATAGAAAGCTTCAAAGACAAAACCATACTTTTCGGTGTAAGTTGCGGCATATTCACTTTTTCGTTTCTAATCGGCTGCTTCGTCAGTAACCCGTATCAGGACGCAATCGGCATAATTTCGGGAGTATTGTTCGGGCTTCTCGTTATCGTAATCGACTACGTAGTAACGGTGTTTTTGCTCAAATTCTATAAAACGAATATAAAACTTTCAGCCGCGCTCAAAGAAGCGGACGAAAACCGCGCAAGGCTAGAAGAAGCGTATGAAGAGCTGACGGCAACCAAGGTTTTCGAAGAAAGAAACCGTATCGCAAAGGATATTCACGACACGGCGGGTCATTCTATGACAACCGTAATTATGCAGACCGAAGCGGCTAAACTTCTCATCGACGAGAACCCGCAGGAAGCGAAAAACCGTATAATTTCGGCAAACATTCAGGCAAAGAACGCCTTAGAGCAAATGCGTGAAAGCGTTCACCTTTTGGCAGGCAGAGATAAAGCCCGCCCGTTAAAAGAAGAGATAGAGGAAGTTATCGCCCAGACGATTGACGGCACTTCCGTCAAAGCGCGTTACGACTTGTGCGACGCTCAGCCCGATTACGAGCGTTATCGCTTCATAGTCAACAGTTTGAAAGAACTGCTTTCTAACGGTATCCGCCACGGCAAAGCTACGGCTTTTTACGTCGAGTTCAAGGACGGGGAAGAGGGGTTGACCCTGCTCGTATCGGATAACGGCGTCGGGGTAAAAGGTAAAATCAAAGAAGGCTTCGGTTTAAAAGGTATACGCGAAAAGGCGGAAAAGCTCGGCGGAAAGATGCAGCTTTCCGGCGAGGAGGGCGAGGGTTTCGAAATAAAAATCACCATGCCTAAGGATAAGGAGACGAAATGATTAAAGTTTTATTGGTTGACGATCAGCAAATACTCGCCGAGGGGATAAAATCCGTCCTCGAAACCTCGAACGAGGTCGAGGTCGTCGGAATCGCTTCCGACGGAGTCCGTGCAATCGAGGCGGTAAACAGCTGTAAACCCGACGTCGTTTTAATGGACATAAGAATGCCAAATATGAACGGAGTCGTTGCAACGCAGAAAATCAAAGAAATCGACGAAAATATTAAAATCGTCATCCTTACTACGTTCGACGACAGCGACTATATTTTAAGCGCAATAAACAACGGTGCAAGCGGCTATCTTTTAAAGGACATCGGCGCAACCGCGCTTATCGACGCGGTTAAAAACGCATACGCAGGCGACACTATTCTCCCCGCAAAAATCGCTAAAAAAATCACCGCCGCCGCGGCAATGGTCTCGACCGACAAAGCGTACAAACTCAAAAAAGCTTACAACTTTTCCGAAAGAGAAGTGGAAATCGCGCTTATGCTTTCGGATGGCTTCACCAACCGTCAGATAGCTTCTGCGCTCAAACTTTCCGACGGCACCGCGCGTAATTATATAAGCGCAATATATCTAAAACTCGGCGCCGACAGCCGCGCCGCCGCCGTCGAAAAACTCAGAAATTTGCAGTAAACCCCCACATATGCCGCAAATAACGTCATTTCAAGGTAAAATTACATTAAACCGCCCTTCGACTGTGCCGAAGGGCGGTTATTTCAAGTATATTACGGGGTCTACAAGTCGAAAGCTATAGCGGTAATGTCGTCGTTCAGCTCTTTCGTGAAGTTTTTAAGGTTATTTTCAAGGTTCTTTATAAAGTCGTCGGCAGTGCGCGCATACGAAAGAGTTTTTATAACTTTATCCACGCCGAACATCTCGCCGCGCTCGTTTCTGCACTCGGTAACGCCGTCGGTCAAAAGCACTAAAATATCCCCTTTTTCGTACGGAATGCTGTCATCGAAATATGCGGGGTTGTCGAACCAGTTCGATACGGGCGGCGAGTTCAGCATAATTCTTGTTATGCCGCTACCCGTCTTTAACAAAAGCGGCACGTTGTGCCCCGCCATAGAATAGGTTATGCTGTCTGCGTCTATCCTCACCGCGGCAACCGTGACGTAGTTCCTTTCGTCAAGGTTCAGCTCCCTGAATTTCGCGCCGAGGTTTGTTATCGCCTGCGCGGGCGAAGAAATTTTTTTGTCGTAAGCGGCTTTCACAAACGCCGAAAGCATACCCGCGGCAACGCCCTTGCCCGAAACGTCGGCAATAACCCCGCAAGCCGAATTTCCCACGGTAAAAACGTCGGGCAAATCCCCGCCGATTTCGCGGCAGGGCAGATAGGTATAGGAGTATTTCTTTCCGCCCGCCCATTTTCCCGCAGGCAGAAGCCTTTGCTGAATATTTTTTGCCGACTGCAACTCCCGCGCGATATCCAGCTCGAACGCGTCGTCAACCGTACCCATACTCAAACCTCCGCCGAGAGGGGTAACGGTAATAGAATAAGACACTTCGTGAACGTTTTCGCCGTTTTTCACACGCTGAAAAATCCGCCGACCGACTTCCTTGTTCGACAAAAAAGCGTCCTCGAACACTTCCGCAAGTCCGCAGCCGCGGCAACCGCCGTCGGCGCCGCAACGCTCGCATAACCCCGAGCACGCCGTCACCGCACCCAATGTACCCCGCAGTTTCCCTTCGGGGAAAAGATTTTTAAAGGCGCGGTTATAGTAAACGGCTTTTAAGTTTTGGTCGGCTACGACAACGGCACACTTGACGTTGTCGAGAATCCGTCTCAAATATTTTTCGGTCATAATTTAAGGTAAATAGAATTTAAGCTTGCCCTCGACGATACGCGCGTTTATGGGCGTGTTGTCGTACAGCTCGCCCTCCGCCTGAACGGTGTAGTTTTCATTGTCCTGAACAAACTCCGCCGCCTTGGTTTTGACGAAAGTCACGTTTTTTATCTTGTCGGCTTTACCGCGCATAAGTTTAATGAATGCGCCGAGAATTTTAGCTTTCGAAATATAGTCTACAATCAGCAAATCCAGCCATCCGTCGTCGATTTTCGCGTTAGGGAAGAGCTTTATCCCCCCGCCGCATTGCTTTCCGTTGCCGAGCGCGGCGATAAGCCCGTAGTGTTTTTCTTCTTTTCCGTCGTATTTAAGCGTAAAATTATAGCTTTTAAAATGAATAAGAGAGTAGATAAGCGCCCTTAAATATTTTGACCTGCCTCGCATATTTTTGGAATACACGCGCTTCAAAATATCCACGTCTATGCCAGTTCCAATCGAGTTGATAGAGCGTAGCCCCGAAGAAAGCTCGATAAAATCGATAGGCCTCGGCGCCTTGAAGGCAATAATTTCCGCCGCCCGCTTAACGTCCATAGGCACGCCCGCCGACGCGGCAAAGTCGTTTCCCGTTCCGAACGGAATAAGCCCTAAATAGCACCTGTCGAAGTTTTTGAATCCGTTTATAATGTCGTGAATGGTGCCGTCGCCGCCCATAGCGATTAACGTGTTTTCCCCGTCCGAAGAAGTAATTCTCTCGGCGTGAAGTTTCGCATCACCCTCTTTTCGGGTAAGAAGAACTTCGTATTCCTTGCCCGCGGCTTCGAAAACGTTTTTCACCGTTTCCAGCTGGCGCGACCCTTTTCCTTTCAGATGTTTTTCGTTGGCAATAATGTAGTACAAAATATTCTCTCCGTTTTTCAGTGTACCGAATTTATTATATCATACCCCGAGAAGAATTGCAATACTTTTCAGTTTAGGCTATAATTAAATTAATGAAAGCAACTTTGCCCGAAAACTTAATATCGCTTGCCGAAGCCTGCCCGTATCCTTTGTACGTAGTCGGCGGCAGAGTTCGCGACTTCCTTGCAGACCTTAAAACGGAGGCGCCCGATACCGACGTCTGCGCACCCGCCCCCGCCGAAGACTTTATCACCCGCGCCGAAAGCGTCGGTTTTAAAATAGACGCTCTCTATAAAAACACGGGTACGGTCAAGCTCAGCTACGGCGGAGAGAATTACGAGTTTACGTCATTCCGCTCCGACGAGTACGTAAGGGGAGAGCACCGCCCCGTAAATACGTTTTTCACAACCGATATTTTCCTTGATGCGCGCCGTCGCGATTTCAAGTGCAACGCCGTTTACTACGACATATGCGGGGGTCAATTCGTCGACCCGCTGGGCGGAATAGCCGAAATTAAAGCCCGAGCTCTTTCTACCGTAGCGGCTTCGGAAAAGGTTTTCGGCGAAGACGGCTTGCGGCTTATGCGCCTTGCCAGAATTTCCGCAGAAACGGGCTTTGTTCCTACCGAAGAATGCCTTGGCGGCGCCAGGAAAAACGCTCGCCTTATAGCCGACGTCGCACCCGAAAGAGTGTGGGCGGAGTTGGACAGAATTTTGCACGCAGATTTAAGATACGGGCGGCAATATGCCGCAATTAACGGGCTTTCCGTCCTGAAAAACACGGACGTTTTAGAGCTGATATTACCCGAGCTGTATCTGGGTAACGGTATGCCGCAAAGAAGCGATATCCACCGCTACGACGTATTGGAACATTCTTTCCGTACGGTAATGTATGCAGACGGAAAAATCCGCCTTGCCGCACTTTTGCATGACGTCGGCAAACCCTATTGCAAAATAAAAAACGGCAACTTCTACGGTCACGAAACCGAGGGCGCCAAAATTGCGGAGGAGGTCTGCGCCCGCCTGAAAGTTTCCAAAAAACTTACTGAACAAGTAGTCGCCTTAACCGCGCTGCATATGTACGATTTGCGTTGCGACGCGCGTGAAAGCAAGGTCAGAAAATTCATAATAAAGCACCTTAAATATTTCGACGAGCTTATGCTTTTGAAACAAGCCGACTATTCCGCCTGCCGTGACGACCTTTCGCCCGCCCCGTCCGTTGTCAAGATGACGGGCGTACTGCAAAAGATGAAAGAGGAGGGTGTGCCCCTTTGTTTAAAGGAGCTGAACGTGCGCGGCGACGAGCTGATTTCGTCGGGTTGCCCGAAAGAGCTGACGGCAAAAACGTTGGAAGGTCTATTGTTGGACTGTGCCGCAGGGCAGGTCAAAAACGAAAAACAAAGCCTTATTACGTACGCTAAAAAGGTCGCGATGCTCCCAGCGGATAAAAACAGCCCAAAATGAGTTGACAAAAAAATTATATTACTGTAATATAGTTTGTGCCTTGCATACCGTAGGTGGTATGCCGATTAAGTCCGGGAGGTGAAAAATATGAAAACTTACGAAATGATTTACATTCTCGACGCGTCCATAACCGACGAAGCGAAAGAAGCGTTCGGGAAGAAGTTCGAGGACATCGTTAAGTCCAAGGGCGGCAACGTGGTTTCAGTGGACAAGTGGGGCGTCAAAAAGCTTGCGTATCCCATCAACTACAAGAACGACGGCGATTACACTGTAATGACTTTCGAAGCTGACGGCGCCGCGGTCAAAGAACTTGAAAGAGTTTCCGACCTTTCGTCCGAAGTTTTAAGAAGAATGATTACCGTAAAAGCATAAAAAGATATCTGGCAAGACATTTTTATATAATAAACGGCGCAAGCAAAACCACGCTTTTGCGCCCGCGCACCCAATTTGTGACTTTGCCACCTCAGCGCGGGTGAAGTGCCGCAATTATATATGTGTGTGCTCCAAGTATTGCGGCACAAGGGGCGAGAAGCCCCTAAAAATCACGAAATTTTATTTGCGCACAAGCATAATAAAATTTGTGAACACAGGAAGAAATTATGAACAAAGTATTTTTAATAGGGAATTTAACGCGCGACCCCGAACTGACGGAAACGTCGGGCGGCGTCAAAATCTGCCGTTTTGCAATTGCGGTAAACAGAAATTACGCGGGCGGCGACGGAGAGAGAAAGACCGACTTTTTCAACTGCGTAGCTTGGCGCGGCTTGGGTGAAACGGTTGCCCGCTATTCGAGAAAGGGCAATAAAGTCGCGGTTTCGGGCTCGATAGAGCTCAGAAATTACGAAGACAGTCAGGGAGTGAAACGTACCGGCGTAGACATCGTCGCGCAGGACGTGGAGTTCCTTACCCCTAAAAACGGCGGCGGCGACGACTTCGACGCACCCGCACCCTCGCAAAGAAGCGGCTCTAAGCCCCAGCTTCAACCGTTTGACGACGACAGCGATATTCCCTTCTGATTAAAGGAGATAAATTATGGAAGAAAATAAAACAGCGCCCGTTAAAAAAGCGTATAAAAGAGTTCCCCGCAAAAAAGTTTGCGTTTTCTGTCAGGAAAAGGTAACGGTTATCGACTATAAGGACGTAGCAAAACTCAAAAAGTTCGTAACCGAAAGCGGCAAAATGTTGCCCCGCAGAATGAGCGGAACTTGCGCAAAGCACCAAAGAGAGCTTTCCAAAGCCATCAAGCGTGCAAGAATTGCGGACTTGCTTCCTTTTAAAGGAGACTAATTAGGTTATCAAAACCCCCGTCGGCTTACAAGCCGACGGGGGTTTTTT